>JABMJC010000085.1 GCA_013201405.1 Desulfobulbaceae bacterium | reverse complement strand
ACAACCAGCCGTTGTTTACGGTATTCAAAACTGCGGATTATTCAACGGGCTGTTAAGCCGCATGTTGAACTGCTTCTGTCTGCTTTGCAAATCAGCAAGATCAGACTTCAATCCCTTCGTAGTCATCACCTTCATACCACCTACCAAGGCAAGCAAAACCAGAAACAGGCCAACCGCACAGATTGCTGTGGTTAATTCTCTTTTGTCCTTGTTTCTACGTTTAATTTCTCCAACAGGGAGTAAATTTATTCGTATCATGGCTCACAGCATGGCTGGGCGAATAGCAAGACCTGCCGCTATTGCCATTTCAGGACCTATGGACGACAGATATTCAAGGTCAAATTTCTTTTCATCAATATGTATCCGCTCAAAGGGGTCGAATAAGGAGGTAGGAAGCAGTGTCTTTTGGAATATAATTTCTGGCAACCCATGCACCTTTGCTCCCCCACCACTCAAGACAATATTTTGAATCGGTCTTTTTGGATTGTTGGCTTGGTACAAATCCATTGTTTTTTTTATCTCCAAGACCCATTGAGTGCAAATTCTCGTAAAAATCTCGTGTATTTTTTCTTCATGCCCTGCAGCGGATATCGCTCCGATCTTGATTTTTTCCGCCTCGCCATAATCCACGTCTAGGGCAACTGCAATCTGGCTGGTCAACTGTTCGCTACCAACGGCCACATCCTTCGACAAGATAGAGATACCTTCAGATACAATGTTGATGTTCATCTTGGAAGCACCAATATCAATCAAGGCAGTATTCGTGTTCATCCTTGGGCCAATGCTCCAAATATTGTTTAAAGCAAAAGCATCCACATCAACCAGCAGCGTATGTAACTTCAAATCACCCAACATATTCACATATTCATTGATCACCTCCTTTTTTGCGGCAACCAGTATGATATCATCCCGGTCGGATTCGAGCTTCTTGGCAGGTAGTCGTTGAAAATCCAGATACACATCCTCTACATCAAAGGGGATATACTGCTCGGCCTCTGAGCTGATGTATTTTGCAAGTTCTTCATCACCCATAGTTTTCAAATTGATCTTTTTGACAATAACAGAATAACCGGAAATGGAGATACCAACCTTTCTGCTTTTTATTTTCAGATTCTTGAGCAAAGCAGCAACCACCTTGCCCACAGCCTCTGGCTCGTGCAAGGCTCCATCCTCAACCGAATCCGGCGGCACCATAGCGCTACCAACGGCAAGAAGCCGATACCCTTCGCCGGTTTTCTGGAGTTGGCACACCTTGACCGCATAGGTACCAATATCTATTCCAACCACCAACTCTTCTTTCCTAGCCATGGCCTCTTATATAAATAGTGAACTACGCATAACAGCAAAATTTATTGATGTATTTAATAACCTGGACAGAAGACATTTTGTCAAGCAAGGAAAACGATTTTTTATTCTTCTCCAAAAAGACAGATAACAGCACCTCCGGTTCTCTGCCGAATTCACTATTTTGCGGGCAACGCCCTGAAATATAATAATTTTTCATATTTACCTTTTCAGTAAGTACTTGCTCCAAAGTTGAGTTTAGGTTAGGTATACACAGCTTCTTTTCCCACCACTCAATCAGGCATCCAAACGTGCGTACAACCAAGACCAGCCAAAACGGCTCAGCCCTCTGGGAAAACATCCAGGCAATCTGCATCGCCCTGCTGCTTGCCCTGTTCATCCGCACCTTCATTGTGCAGGCATTCAAGATTCCCAGCGGTTCCATGCTGCCAACCCTACAAATTGGCGACCATATCCTGGTCAACAAATTTATCTACGGCGTGAAACTGCCCTTTACCAATACCACGCTCATTCCGGTTTCCCGGCCCGAAGTCAACGATATTATCGTGTTTGAGTATCCAGTAGATCCGAAACTCGATTATATTAAGCGGGTGATCGCGGTTGGTGGTGATGAGATCGAGATTCGCGACAAAAAAGTCTTTGTCAACAAGAAGCCCTTTGACGATACCTATGGCGTCTTTACAGACCCGCTCGTTCATCCGGCTTCTCTGGATAGCAGGGACAACTTTGGCCCAGTCACTGTGCCTGCAGATTCGCTTTTTGTTATGGGCGACAATCGCGACAACTCCTTTGACGGCCGCTTCTGGGGTTTTGTTAAATTGGATGCAGTGCGGGGCGAGGCCTGGCGGATATACTGGTCCTGGGATGTCCGCTTACCCCTTGTCTCCATGGAGCGCCTGCAGTCCATCCGCTGGAACCGCATCGGCGATGCGGTTCAATAAACACCGCCCACATGAACACGGAATATAGCTTCTCCCACCGGCACATCCTCGGGATGGAACAATTCTCCCGCGATGATATCGCCCATATTCTGACCACAGCAGAGTCATTCAAGGAAATTTCTGCACGCTCCATCAAAAAAGTACCGGTTTTGCGGGGCCGCACCATTGTCAACCTCTTCTTTGAAGCATCAACCCGCACCCGCCTTTCTTTTGAAGTGGCGGCAAAAAGGATGAGCGCCGACACCTTCAACATCAACGCGTCCACCAGCAGCACCGTCAAGGGCGAAACCCTGATCGACACCGCCCGCAACATCTCGGCCATGCACCCGGATGTGATCATTCTGCGCCATTTTTCTTCCGGCGCATCACAGCTGATGAGTCAGTATGTGCAGGCTGCAGTCATCAATGCCGGCGATGGTGCGCATCAACACCCCTCTCAATCGCTGCTGGATCTCATGACCGTACAGGAGCGCAAGGGCCGGCTTGACGGGCTGAAGATTGCCATTATCGGCGACATCACCCACAGTCGGGTGGCCAGATCAAATATCCAGGGCTTCCGCACCATGGGCTCAGAGGTGCATGTTTTTGGTCCTTCCACTTTAGTGCCCTTGCATATTGAAAGTTTGGGTGCGGTACGGGCCCCTACCCTGAGGGACGCACTGGACAATGCTGATGTGGTCATGGCCCTGCGCATCCAGCGGGAACGGCTGCACGATCCGCTTTTACCCTCCCTGCGGGAGTATGCCCAACGTTTTGGTCTGTCGCATGAAACCCTGGGCTGGGCCAAGGAAGACGCCATTGTCATGCATCCCGGCCCGGTCAACCGGGGAGTTGAAATGAGCCCTGAAATTGCCGATTCACCCCGCTCTGTTATCCTGGACCAGGTAAGCAACGGTGTTGCCGTGCGCATGGCGCTTTTGTATCTTGTGGGAAACGCCTGATGTCAAACTCCTGGATTATTGAAAACGGTCGTATCATCGATCCTGCAAGCGGCAGAGATGAAACGGGTACACTTGTGGTTACCAATGGCTGCATTGCTGCTGCCGGGGAACCCGTTTCAGCGGACACCAGTCGTATTGACGCCCGCGGCTCCTGGGTGGTGCCGGGCCTCACCGACATGCACACCCATTTGCGCGAACCTGGCGAGGAGTACAAAGAAGATATCCTTTCCGGTGCCCGGGCCGCAGCAGCTGGTGGCTTCACGGGTATCGCCTGTATGCCGAACACAATTCCGGTCAACGACTGTGCGGCAGTGACCCAGCTCATCCTGGAACGGGCGCGACAGGCAGCTGTGCGTATTTACCCGGTTGGTGCAATTAGCCGGGGAAGCCAGGGAGAGCTTTTGGCAGACCTGGGCGAGCTTAAAAATGCAGGTGCAATCGCGGTCAGCGACGATGGTCGACCACTGGTCAACAGCCAGCTCATGCGCAGAGCACTGGAGTATGCCGCTGATTTTGACCTCACTGTCATCTCCCACTGCGAAGATATTTTTCTGGGCAAAGGAGCCATGCACGAAGGCCCGGTCTCAACCCGGCTGGGGCTCAGGGGTATTCCCCCTGCAGCTGAAGCGGTCATGGTTTACCGCGACATTGCCCTGGCAGAATGGACAGGCAAGGCCGTGCACATCGCCCACGTGAGCTGCGCCCAATCCCTTGCCTTGATCCGCGCGGCCAAGGAGCGGGGCGTACGGGTGAGCGCAGAAACAGCGCCCCACTACTTCACCCTGACAGACGAAGCAGCAAGCACTTATGATACCAGGGCAAAAATGAATCCACCCCTGCGTAGCGAGTCCGACCGTCAGGCAGTGCGCCAGGCTTTGGCCGATGGCACCATTGATGCCATTGCCACCGACCATGCTCCCCATTCCTGCCTGGAAAAAGAGTGTGAATTCGAATTGGCGGCAAACGGCATTATCGGCCTGGAAAGCGCGCTGCCCCTTTCTTTGGCTTTAGTTGCCGATGGACTCCTTTCGCCCCTGCGGTTGGTGGAGCTGATGGCGTTTAATCCCGCCAAAATTCTTGGTTTGCCTGCGG
Source organism: Desulfobulbaceae bacterium (assembly GCA_013201405.1). Taxonomy (GTDB): domain Bacteria; phylum Desulfobacterota; class Desulfobulbia; order Desulfobulbales; family Desulfobulbaceae; genus Desulfobulbus. The sequence continues at coordinate 6,671 of JABMJC010000085.1, read as the reverse complement.
GTACACTTCAGCCCGGTTCTGCTGCAGACCTCACCATCATCAAGCCTGATCAGCCTTTTATCTTTTCCGAAGCTGATATCTGCTCAAAGAGCCGCAACACGCCTTTTTTGGGCTATGAGTTTCCTGGCCGGGCCGTGCTGACCATGGTTGGCGGCGAAATCCGCTTTCAAAAGGAGCTGCTCTAGCATCTCCCAACTGCGCGTCTTCCCTTCCTGTTTAGCGAGCATATCGGGCCGGATCTTCCAGCCCAGCCTCGCGAAAACCCTGTAAACGCAACAGACAAGCATCGCAATGGCCGCAGGCCAGTTCACCCACCGGGTCGTAGCAGCTGTGGGTCATGGCATAATCAACCCCCAAGGCCACCCCGCGCAGAATGATTTCCTTTTTACTCAAATGCTGCAAAGGAGCATGAAAGAGCAGTTGCTTCCCCTGCACCCCAGCCTTGGTGCCCAGCTTGGCCATGTGGGCAAATGCCGTCAAAAATTCCGGACGGCAATCCGGATAGCCGCTGTAATCAATGGCATTGATACCCAAAAAGATATCAGCCGCACCCAACACCTCGGCCCAAGACAGGGCATGGGCCAGAAAAATGATATTGCGGCCCGGCACATAGGTCGACGGAATATCGCTTTCATCCCCCTGCCCTGTCCGATCCTTGGGTACAGCGCCGCTCCCGGTCAATGCAGAACCGCCAATGGCATCGAGTTCCACCCGCAAAATTAAATGCCCTGCTGCCTGGAAGTGACGGGCAATCTTCCCTGCCCGCTCCAGTTCCACCTCCTGGCGCTGGCCGTAGTGAAAACTGAGGCAATAACAGGAAAAACCCTGTGCCCTGGCAATGGCCAGTACTGTGGTGGAGTCTAGCCCACCGCTTAAAAGAACCACAGCTTTGGCTGTTGCTTTGCGCATTGTGTTCTGCCCGTTACCGTTGTGCTGCATGATCAATCCACCCTGCCAGGTGCAACCAGATAAAAGGGAATCTGCCGGGTTATGCGCAGCGCCTGCGGTTGCACTTCGGTCTGCCAGGCCAAAAAACGCACGCCCCGCTCCACAGCCTCCTCAACAGCCGTCGCATAGGCCAGGTCTATATGGGCAGCCGCCGAACAGCACGTGGCATCGGCACGTTGAACGCAGAAAAGAACAGCTGCCTGCATACCGGCTGCAGCCAGATCAGCCAACTCCCGCATATGCCTGGTGCCCCGGGTGGTGACCGCATCTGGAAAAAAACCCACGCCATCCTGCGCCAAAGAGCAATGTTTCACCTCCAAATACACTGGCCCGGAGGCGGTGTCCAAAAGAAAATCAAGCCTGCTGCCGCCGGCAACTGTCACCTCCCGCCGGATGGTGTTGATGGTGCCGAAGGCGTCAATCTCGCCTTGTTCCAACCCTTCTTGCACCAGCCGGTTCGTGCGGCCGGTATGTACGCCTATCCAGAAACTCTTGTGCCAAACCATCTCAAGACTCCAGGGGTATTTCCTGCCGGGATTTGGCGACCTGGAAATCAGCACCCGGCTACCTGGATCCGAACAACCCAGCATGGAGCCCGAGTTGGGACAGTGCACAGTTATTTCCTGGCCGTCATCCAAAAGGATATCGGCAAGAAAGCGCTTATAACGCCGCAGCAGCACACCCTGCTGCTGTTCTTCAGGTAACAGCACAAGTACCTCGCAGCACAGGCAGAGAGCGCCCCTGCGTAAGTGTAGTGGTTTTTTTGGTACGCATCAGGTACAATATGAGGGAAAAAGATTGCATGTCAGTTGAGATAAAAATCAATTTTCTACAGATTGATCTCTGTTCCGTAATACAATATTCGGCAGATTTAACATACGCCGAAACGGCATGATCCGTATAACATAGTCAAGCGCTAAGGAGAATTCCAGCATGAAACTCGGATTAAATGGTCTTGGAAGAATTGGCAAACTTTCACTGTGGAATCATGTCACCAAAAAACATTTTTCTGAGCTGGTCGTCAACCTCGGTCGCGAGGTCGGTGGCGGCCTGGAAGATATTGCTGCAGCCATTGATCGCGACTCCACCTATGGTCGACTTAGCACCTATGTCAATGGCTTCAAAGGTGGTCGGGTGATCGAAGAACTCAACGAAGCTGCCGGCACCATGCGCATCAATGGTATACCCACCACCTTCCTCCGCACAGCACGCAACCCCAAAGACATTGACTGGCAAGGCAACCAGGTGCGGCTGGTGGTCGACACCACAGGTCAGTTCAAGGATCCCACTGCCGATGCCGATGAGGGCAGAGGTTCGGTACGTGGCCACTTGCAGGCCGGAGCCGAGAAGGTCATCGTGTCTGCACCGTTTAAGATCAAGGCAAAAGGCCTAGACATGCCCGAAGATGCCATCACCGCGGTCATGGGCATCAATGATGACGACTACGACCCTTCCCTTCACAATATTATCTCGGCCGCCTCTTGCACCACCACCTGCCTTTCGTACATGATCAAACCGCTCATCGATCATTTTGGTGCAGACAGGCTGCTTTCGGCCTCTATGGTTACGGTACATGCCGCCACTGGTTCACAGGAGGTATTGGACCGTCTACCAGCTGCTGGCGCTACGGATCTGCGCAAAAACAGATCGATCCTCAACAATATCATCCTCACCACCACAGGTGCGGCCAAGGCCTTGAGCCTGGTTATTCCGGAGATGCAATCCATTGGATTCATCGCAGAATCCGTGCGCATCCCCACCTCGACCGGCTCTTTGATCGTGCTGGTGCTCAACCTGCAAGACGAACTGGACAACCCCATCAAACGCGATCTGCTCAACGCGATTTACGAGGAATACGCCAAGACCAGCCCGTACCTCATCTACTCGGCTGAACAGAATGTTTCTTCGGATATTGTGGGCATGCCCAAGGCGGCTGTAGTGATCGAATCCTCTGAAATCCATACCCGCACAGCCACCATTCACGTCAACCTCAATCAGCTGAAAAACGTGAAGGTAGAGGCCGCAGGCTCGACTGTGCTCGACGTTCCCTTTACCCAGGCCGCCATTTATGGCTGGTATGACAATGAATTTGGCAGCTACACCTATATGCTTGGCGAATTGACCAAAACAATTGCTGAGCGGATGGTGTGATCCTGCGCAGGCTGCACCCTGGCGACGCCTCTTCTGTGCTGGCCATAGAAGAGACGGGCATGGGAGCACCCTGGAGCATCGCGCAGATTACAAGCGAGCTGCAGGTTGAAGGTGGCCTCGGTTTTGCCACAGAAATTCAAGGTGCACTGTATGCCTTTGCCCTGTTTCGATCCTACCCGCCAGAATGCGAATTGCTGCGGCTGGTGGTGCATCCCGAGTTACGGCGCAAGGGGGTGGCAGCGACCCTCCTGCATCACGGCTTAGCACAGTGTGCGCACCGAGGCTGCCGCACCTGCTTTCTTGAAGTTCGTGCCTCCAACCTGGCAGCGCTGAACCTGTACGCTGCCCTTGGTTTTTGTGAAAACGGCCGACGCAAATGCTACTACACCAATCCCGATGAAGACGCCCTGCTCTTGCACCGGGAAATCATTTGAAAGAATGGAGTATTGTATGAAAACTCTGCGCGATCTGGATGTACAAGACAAAAAAGTGCTTGTCCGGGTTGATTTCAACGTGCCCATGGACGACAAGGGCGAGGTGAGCGACGATCTGCGCATCCGTATGGTTCTGCCCACTCTGGACTATCTTCTTGAGCAAAAGGCCAGAGTCATCCTCTGCACCCACATGGGCCGACCCAAGGGTCAGCGAGTGGAACAGTATTCTCTTGCGCCGGTGGCAGCCCACCTGGCGAAGTTGCTTGGTAAACCCGTACCTCTTGCCCCAGATTGTATCGGCCCTGAGGTAGAAAAAATGGTGGAAAACGTGGCAAGCGGCGGCTTGCTCATGCTGGAAAACCTCCGTTTTCATCCGGAAGAAGAGAAGAATGACGCTGGTTTTTCTAAAAAACTTGCGGCCTTGGCCGAAGTATATGTCAACGACGCCTTTGCCGTGTCGCACCGTGCCCATGCCTCTGTGGTCGGCGTAACCACCCATTTTGCCGACAAGGTTCCTGGCTTTCTGTTGCAAAAGGAAATCGATTACTTCCACCGCGCCTTTGACGAGCCCCAGCGTCCGCTTGTTGCCCTGGTGGGTGGGGCCAAGGTGTCTGGTAAGCTCGAAGCCCTGGAAAACATGCTGGACAAGGTCGACAGGCTTATCTTGGGCGGTGCCATGGCCAACACCTTTTTAAAGAGCCAAGGCCATGATGTGGGCGCCTCCAAGGTGGAAGACGAACTGCTCGACACCGCCCGCACGCTGCTGCACAAGGCTGCGGAAAAAAAGGTGAAAGTTTATTTGCCGGTGGATGTCGTTGCTGCGGATCGTTTTGCCCCGGATGCAGTGCACAAGGCAGTAACCATTCAGGATATCCCGGCGGGCTGGATGGCCCTGGACATTGGCCCGGCCTCGGTGCTCTGTTTCAAGGAAGTTCTGGCCGATGCGAAAACCATTGTCTGGAACGGTCCTATGGGTGCCTTTGAAATGGACGCCTTTGCCCGCGGCACCATGGCCATGGCCCATGAGGTGGCAGCTGCGCACGCGCTCAGTGTAACCGGCGGTGGTGATTCCAACGCCGCCATTGAGCAATCGGGCGAGGCAGGCAACATCTCTTACATGTCCACTGGCGGTGGCGCCTTTCTCATGCTGATGGAGGGCAAGGAGTTGCCCGGTATCAAGGCATTGCAGTAAACTGTCTTTCCCCAGCCACACAACTACGAGGAGCCAAGCAATGAGCAGACGAGCCCTTCTTGCCGGAAACTGGAAAATGCACTTAACTATTGCCCAGGCCGTTGAACTGGCCCAGGCCGTGGCCGCAGTCTGCGCCGATTGCAGGGATCGTGACGTTATGCTGGCTCCGCCCTTCACTGCCTTGGCTGGTGTTGCCCAAGCCCTGCAGGGCAGTAATGTTTTCTTGGGTGCGCAAAATGTTGCCTGGGAAGCACAGGGCGCGTTCACCGGTGAAATTGCCCCGCCCATGCTTATTGATATTGGTGTGCGCATGGTCATCATCGGGCATTCTGAACGGCGGCAGATTTTTTTGGAAGACAACGTCATGATAAACCGCCGCCTGCGCGCTGCACTTGAATTTGGCCTGATTCCGGTACTCTGTATCGGTGAAACCCTGGAAGAACGCGAAAGCGGAGCCACCTTTGCTGTGCTGGAGAAGCAGTTGCGCGGTGCTTTACACGACGTGCCACCAGGCCAGGCAGAACAAATTGTGCTTGCCTACGAACCGGTTTGGGCCATTGGTACAGGCAAAACCGCCTCGACCGAACAGGCCCAGGAAGCGCATCATTTTCTCCGAAACCTGCTGGCGGACATATACAATAAAAAGCTTGCCGAAACAATCCGCGTCTTGTATGGTGGATCGGTTAAGCCTGACAATATCGACGCGTTGATGGCGCAGGCTGATATTGATGGCGCCCTGGTTGGCGGGGCTGCCCTGCAAGTAGAATCATTCAAGCGGATTATTCGCTTTCAATGACCACGATACTCATTGTTCTGCACGTACTCGTTTGTTTCTTCCTAATCGGCATTGTTTTGCTGCAACAGGGTAAAGGAGCGGATATAGGCGCAACTTTTGGCGGTTCCAGCCAATCTCTGTTTGGCACAGAAGGACCGTTGCCGCTTCTGAACAAAATAACAACGCTGGCAGCAATCATTTTCATGGCCACTTCGGTGAGCTTGGCCTATATTTCTGCCAACAAAAGCAGCGGCTCGGTGATGAGCAAGTTGCCCGCGCAGGAACAGCAGATTCCCGCAGCCCAAGCTCCGGCTGTTCCTGAGGCCACACAGCCTGTTGTGCCGGTGGCTCCTCCTGCTGAAGTGGCACCGCCAGACGCACCGCAACAACAAGAGCAAGGCAAGGAGTGATTATACAAGTTACAAGTTTTACGTGATAGTGCCGAAGTGGTGGAACTGGTAGACACGCTATCTTGAGGGGGTAGTGGCCCACGGTCGTGCGAGTTCGAGTCTCGCCTTCGGCACCACATTGACGTCCAAAGAAGTACCAGGAAATACATTAGCCCCGTGAAACCATTAGGTTTTTCGGGGTTTTTCTTTGTTCTTTGTCTCATAAGTTCCAGCAAAGTCCGTTGACATCCACAACACAAACCGGGTACAAAACCGGGCACATTCAAGCTGCACTCAAATACCCGGTTGTGAAATACCCGGTTATGGAGGTTCATGCCCATGTTGACGGCAATCCAGGCACGAAATGCCAAGCCCAGGGAAAAGGCCTACAAGCTCAATGACGGCAAGGGGCTGTTCCTGCACAGTGATCCTGCCCGTTATGAGTGGGCACGTAGTTAAGCACTTTTGAGATCCTCAAACGTCATAAGGCTGATATACTCAGTGGCCACCATGTCGGTGGTAACTGCTATATATAGTCAACTTCAATATATTCGAACACGGCCTGACGCATCTTTTCACGAGAAGCGAAGTACTCAGAGGGATGGCCTCCGCCTTCAAACTATAAAAAAAGCATTCAGCGCAGCGGAGTCTCACCGCTATCTATGGCTCTCACAGAACCGTACGTGAACATCCCGATTCATACGGCTCTTGTCATCCAGCCTTGAAAAAGCTTTTGCCGAACTCACAGACTCCTCCCCTTACGGGTTGATCTACAAATCCGG
>JABMJC010000084.1 GCA_013201405.1 Desulfobulbaceae bacterium | reverse complement strand
TCTTCAAGCTGCACCACATCCCGCACAATGGAGATAGTCATTCTGCCGCCACCTGGTTTACGCACGGTCAAGGCTACTTCGCTGCCCTTGGGGCCACGGATCAGGCTCACAGCCTCGCGGATACGCATCTCTGAGATATCCACCGGCACGCCACCCTGTTCCGTTACACTCAAAATGGTATCCTCGGCCTGTAACTGTCCCTGCTTCTCTGCAGCGGAGCCGGGCAGTATCCGCACCACCTTGATTAGACCCTCGTCTTCGCGGAGCAGTGCGCCGATACCCTCCAGCGAACCGCTCATCTGGATATCGAAATCCTCCTTGGAGGTTGGTGGCAAGTAGTTGGAATGTGGATCGAATCCACGTGCAACCGCATCGAAGTAGCGATCGTAGTGGTCCTGCCTGGTCTGCTGAAGCAGGCGCTGCATGGAACGATGACTGCTTTCCCGCACCTTGCGGATAGTTTCATCCATCAATTCAGGATGGGCGCTGGGCTCTATCTGCTGGTACTTATCTGGTTCGGTTTTTTGTTTGTCTTCAAGCGCCTCGAAATAGCTATCCAAAACCTGCATCTTCAGGGACAGTCGCCAGCGTTCCCTAAGGTTTTTTACATCAGAAACAAAATCCAGTTTTTTTGGATCAATCTCCAATTCTTCCCTGAGATCAAAGTCAAAGCCAGCATCCAAAATCGGATCGATCAGGGCATCCACTTCGCGGATACGCGCATCCAAAAGGCGCCTGCCCACATCTGGCAGGCGGATGACCTCACTTTTGAGTTCGTCATCAATCAGGTTCTGAAACCTGCTCAGCTTCTGCACATCCGCCTGTAGAAGAAAACGCTTACGCGGATCCAACTGGCGTAGATAGAGATCGTAAATCTTGAAGGAAAGCGCGTCATTGATCCGTTCGTGGCCAAAGTGGCGGGAAACCAGTTGCTGGCTGATCAGATAAACGATGCGGCGGTTGCGCTCCTGATCAAAGGATTCGGACCCTGTTTTGCCGTGCCCGGCAGCAGGAGTGAGCAAGAGAAAAAAAGCCGTACAAACCGACATTATAACACGCATGACAACCTCAACAAAAACCATCGCACTCCTGCCTGGCCAGTCCGCCACCCTCACAGTGGGCTGACTACCTTGGCCGCGCGGACAGTGGTATCCATAATGGCAAACATATTGGAAATATGCCCAACTTGCATGGCTGATTTCAACTGGTAAAAATCCAGGCAGGTACCACAGACCAAAATTTCCACCCCCTTGGATTGCAAAACGCGCAGCGCCTCCAGCGCACCGGACTCGGCTGTCACCAGCTTGACACCACTGTTGTAGAAGATGATCGCCTGGGGCAGGGGTTCCACCTGGATGATGGTTTGTACATAGGTTTGCATCAGGGCCCAGCCTAGCTCTGCATTGCCTCGGCCCATGGTATCGGCACTGATCACGTAGACCAGTCCGCCCTGCTCGCCTGGGTCAGGCACATTGCAGCGGTACTCTTCGGCCCGCAGATGAGCGCCGTTCTCTGCCCTGCCTTCCTGCGCCGTAATGTTCAGGCGGTAGTAGTCAGCAGCCACCTGCTCCACCTGCACCACATGGCCCATGCGACCGGCAAAGCGCTGCACATTCTTGCTGGAGGCCTCGTTATCTACCAGTACTTCAAGATGGCCTGCTCCCTGTTCCAAGGCATCCTTCACCTGCAAAACAGGTTGCGGACAGGGTAAACCCCTGCAGTCAAGTTTTTTGCTCTCTTCCATATTTCCTTCTCTTCTGCTGGAGTCCTGCCATGATAACACTCTGACACAATCAACCCTGTTGCGAGCGACCTGGACAGCGGATCCAAAGACAACCCGGCCTATTTCAACTAATGCCCTGCCGCACAGGCCGAGAGTTTGAGCAGAAAGGAGACGGCCACCTGGATGGTTAGACTTAACGCCTGAATTAAGCCGCACCGCGAAGCGACGTCGGCTTGAATGAACTGTCAGGCATCATGCTCATGTAACCACGGCGTAAAGCTCAAACCTATCAGCACTCCTTCGGGGCTGATAAATCTTGCCACCGTTTGCCCCCAAGGCTCTTTTCTAGCTTCATGAATGAAATCTTGGCCTTTGGCTTTCATTTCCTCAACCGCAGATTCTACGGCTTCGGCATCGGCCAACTCAAACTCAATAGTAGCTGTTGGTTCAGGCACATGCGCGGGCCACTCATCCTGCCCGAAGCAAGACAGCGCCGCCATTTTTAATGGCCACACTCCGAAATGATTGGCTCCAGGAAACTTATCCATGAAGCAATAATCGTCTTGCCTCTCAAGTGGCAGGCCGAGCGCCCCCTGATAAAGCGATGCGCTTGCATCTGGCTGCTTGGTGATTGCAGCAAACCCGGCAATGCATTTGATGTCCATTGAGATTCCTGTGCCTTTGATGCAGCCTAACAGCCATATTTTCGTAAAAAATCACGCACGACCTCATCCATAATCTCCAGTTGGGTGCGGCCGCTTTCATGAATCTGTATCCAGACGCAGCGCTGAAAGGCTCGGTACAGATCCTCGGGAACCACCAACTTTATGGCAGCCAGGGCCTCGTCCTGCTCGCCGGGATCATGCCTGCTGCGCATGAAAGGCTACCAACTCCTGGTATGTGATACCTGTGCCGCCAAAAATATCCAGGGCCGATCCCACGGTGGCGTCGATTCGCCCAGCACCGACGCGCCGAACCAGTTCCAAATCTGCCATACTGGCAATACCACCGGCATAGGTGGTGGGCAAAGGGCTGTCTTTGGCCAACAGGCTCAGCAAACGCTCATCCAGGCCTGTACAGGTTCCTTCAACATCAACAGCATGCACCAAAAACTCGTCGCAGTATGCGCCCAGACTGGCCAGGGATTCTGCGTCCAGGCGCAGGCTGGTGAAGCGCTGCCAGCGGTCGGTCACCACATAGTATCCGTTTCCGCGCCAGCGGCAACTCAGATCGAGCACCAGGCGCTTTTTGCCAACCAGTTGCGTCAGATGCTCAAGGCGAGGCATATCCACCATACCGTCATGGAAAATCCAAGAGGTAACAATCACATGCGAGGCGCCACGTTCAAGCCACAGAGTCGCATTGTCTGCGGTGATGCCGCCGCCGAGTTGCATGCCTCCAGGCCAGGCAGCTAGGGCCTCCATGGCTGCTGCCTCGTTGCCAGGGCCAAGCATGATAATATGCCCGCCATACAGGTTATCGCGGCGGTACATAGCTGCGTAAAAGGATGGTGGATGGGGTGAAGAAAAATTGGTGCGCAGGGAGGAGGGTTCATCCCCGAGGGTGGAGCCGATGATCTGCTTCACCTTACCGTCGTGCAGATCGATGCAGGGACGAAAGCGCATGGAGCGATGAAGAGTAAAGGATGAATCAGGGAGCAGTACAGACCACCCCCTGATAAAAAACGGAAACTAGCGCTCCTTGACCATCATGGTGGTGGGATCAAGACGCAGTTCCTTGCCGACAACGGCCGCTTCTCCGCTATTGTTGATGATCTGCAGTTCGATACTGGCATCTGCCTGCGAATCGAGCAGGATGACCGTATCAAAGAGATCATCCACCTCATGGCAGGGTGCAGGCACACCCCTTGGAGACACACGGGGGTCTTGCCGATGGTGGGTAGCGGAAAACCAGGCCTGCAAATTCATGGCTTCCAGTAAATTCTTGAGATCTTCCAAGGCCTCCCGATCTGTTGAGGCGAAGTCCAAACCATCCACGATCAGGCAGTTGGGCCGAAAAATATCCTGCAGCACCAGATCGTTGAGTCGCTCCTCCAGCCGGGCCCTGGAAAAGGACGAGGCCAGGAAGGTCATAATCATCCGATGGCGGCCCACCATGTCGATGAGCTCATGGGGCCTGTCCACGCTATGGTCCTGCAGGATCAACTGCAGGATATCATCGTACCAGGCCTTGGTCTTGTCAATACCCTGCCCGACACTGACATGAATGACCCGCTTGCCGCGCAGGATAGCGTCAAGGGCAATCTGGACCAAAAGAGCGGTTTTACCCGATCCGGCCCGGGCCATCACCAAGCCCATCTGGCTGCCTTTACTCATATTAAGAACCCTGAGCGGATTCTGCTGTGCCAATTCTGTGTATGCCATATGTGCGCTCCTGATGCCGTTGCCTGCCTGCCACCCAGATCGGGCTCAGGACTCTTTCTTCTGTTCGTTAAACGCCTTGACCAACTCGTCGGCCAAGCCCTTGGGCACCTGTTTATAGGTGGAAAATTCCATGGTGAACTCGGCCTTGCCCTGGGTAAGGGAACGCAGGGTGGTCGAATAACCAAACATCTCGGCCAACGGTACTTCGGCTTCAACCACAGTGTAGTTCCCCTCTTCAAAGGTACCAATGATCACGCCCCGGCGCTGATTGATGCTGCCCATGATCGCGCCCTGGAATTCGGAAGGCCCCTCGATCGCCACCTTCATGATAGGCTCCATAATCACCGCGCTAGCCTTACCATAGCCCTGGCGGAAGGCCCCTATGGCGGCCAGTTGGAAGGCCACGTCAGAGGAGTCCACCGCATGGTAGGCACCGTCGTTGATGGTCACCCGCACACCGGTGATCGGTGCGCCGATCAGCGTACCTTTTTCCAGGGATTTCCGGAAGCCCTTGTCGCAGGAACCAATAAATTCCCGCGGGATGGCGCCACCCACGATCTGATCGACAAACTCGTATTCGCCCTCTTCCACAGGCTCGAGAATACCTGCCACACGGCCAAACTGTCCAGAGCCACCGGTCTGTTTTTTGTGGGTATAGTCAAAGTCTGCCTGCTGGGTAATGGTTTCACGGTAGGCCACCTGGGGAGCACCCACCTCAACATCGGCCTTGTACTCGCGCTTCATGCGCTCAATGTAGACTTCAAGGTGCAGTTCACCCATGCCAGAGATGATGGTCTCGCTGGTTTCGTGATCCACATAGGTCTTAAAGGTGGGATCTTCCTTGGTGAACCGGTTGAGCGCCTTGGACATGTTGATTTGAGCCTTGTTATCCACCGGCTTGATGGCCAGCGAAATAACCGGCGCAGGGATATGCATGGAGCTCATGGACCAATTCAGTTCCGGCGCACAAAACGTGTCACCAGAGGCACAGTCAATGCCGAACAGGGCCACGATATCGCCGGAACCAGCCCCCTCGATCTCCTCCATTTCATCGGCATGCATGCGTACCAGTCGGCCCACCTTTGCCTTCTTGCCGGTACGGCTGTTCACGATGGTGTCACCCTTCTTGATTTCACCCTGATAGGTGCGGATATAGGTGAGCTGACCATAGCGACCGTCCTCCAATTTGAAGGCCAAGGCCACCAGGGGATCGGCTGGATTGTTGCTCACCTTGTTCTCAGCCTCTTCCTCCTTCAAATCCAGGGCAATATTTTCTATATCGGTCGGGTCGGGCAGGTAGGCAGTAACTGCATCCAAGAGGAGCTGGATGCCCTTATTCTTGTAGGCAGAGCCAATCATCACCGGCGTCAGCTCCAGGGAGAGGGTTCCCTTACGAATGGCATCCTGGATCAACTCTTCCGGGATATCCCCCTCTTCGAGCACCAACTCCATCAGCTCGTCGGAGAACATGGATACTGCATCGAGCAGCTCCTCCCGCTTTGCCTTGGCCTCGTCGAGCAAGTGGGCAGGAATCGCTTCGCGGCGCAACTCTTCGCCCTGATCACCATCGAAATACACCGCTTCCATGGCCACCAGATCGACCATGCCCTCCAGATCACTCTCCAGACCAATGGGCATCTGCACCATGACTGCGTTGAGACCAAGCTTGTCGCGCAGCTGGTGCACAACCCGTTCCGGATTGGCACCGGTGCGGTCACACTTGTTGATGAAGGCGATACGAGGCACCTTGTAGCGAGTCATCTGCCGGTTGACGGTGATGGACTGCGATTGCACCCCGCCTACGGAGCAAAGAATAAGCACCGCGCCATCCAGCACCCGCAGGGCACGCTCCACCTCAATGGTGAAGTCCACGTGACCCGGCGTGTCGATAATGTTGATGGCGTAATCCTTCCAGGAACAACGTGTGGCAGCCGACTGGATAGTAATGCCGCGTTCCCGCTCAATATCCATGGAGTCCATGGTGGCGCCAACACCATCCTTGCCGCGCACCTCATGAATGGCGTGGATACGCTGGGTAAAAAACAGGATGCGCTCGGTCAACGTTGTCTTGCCCGAATCGATATGGGCACTGATTCCTATATTTCGTACTTTTGACAAATCATTTTTCATGCTGCCTTCCTCGTGCACCGCTGCCAGCCGCTTCTGCCAGCTCCCTCGGTTATGAGTTCCTCCATCCCGGGAATAAAAAAGAAGCTGCAGCCAACTCTGCAACTCCCGGCCAGATTGCAACGGTTCAGCCTTTGACAAGGCCGATCATGCGTCCGCCACCCCACTGTCGGAATGGCACAACAAAGAAATGCAATCTGCAAAACAAAGAAGGATACCAAAACGAACCAGCTCTGTAAAGCATTATTTACCTGCAGCTATTGCCACAATTATCCAACAACTATAAAGCAGTCTCCTGCACAGGGATAACGGCCTGGATCCCTTCCCTTTTTTCTCTTTTTTACAAAAAAGCGGCACCGCCGCCCCAAGCCCACAAGCATTTTCTCGCTTGGCGCGCCGGCTCCTTTATGGCACTGTAGCATGACAGCGCTTTATTGTATTTTCCAGTACATAAAAGAGGAGACCCATGAAACAGCACACCATCCGCCTGATCCTTCTTGTCGCCTGCACCCTCTTTGCAGTCTGCGCCTATGCCACCGAAAAAGACAAAGGTCCGGAAAGCATGATGCTGCATTCAACCCTGGACCCGGCAAGAAAGCCAAAACCGGCTTTTTTCCCCACGCGGAGCACCAAGAGCGCCTGCACTGTTCCGAGTGCCACCACAGCAAGGGGGCTGATGGCAAACAGGTACCGTACGTAGAAGGACAAACCATAGCCAAATGCGAGTCCTGCCACAACAGCAAGGCAGAGGACATGTCCACCGACTACAATACCTTTCAGAAAGTCGGCCATGCCCGCTGTCGCGAATGTCACCGGCAAACCGACGCCTCATTGGTCAAGTGCAGCGTATGCCACACTGGCGACTAAAGGGAGAATGGATCCTTCCACCTGACTACTCTGCCCATCTGATTGCAGCAGAACTGAAGCCCTGGCCGGCAATCGGCACGTTCTTTGGCCAGCACCCAGTGCTATGGAAAGAGCCTGAACACCCTACCCTCAGGCTCTTCCCCACATCAATGGCGGCCGGAAGCCTGTCAGATTCTTTACGCCAACGCAGATTCAATCAAAATCTGCTGATCACAACAATACCAGCTCGTCTCGTTTGGCAGCGGGTGTGCTGCTGGTCTCTGCTCTGTTAGCGGAGTATGCATTAGCATAACCAGGTTAATGACAGAGGCACGGGCACATCCATACCCAGGCTCACCTTCTCTCATTCCTGCCCCAATCTCCCTGTTGCTCCCTGAAACGTGCAGACCTTCACACCAGAAACTGGCGCCTCTGCCCAATATGCATACTGTATGCATATCCAGGATGCTCTCAGTTTGTACTGTATTGCAACTTTCCTCACCAGCTCCCATACACAAACCCACACCGACAAACCCACACCGGCCGCAGGCCAGGGAGGAGCCATGAACATACTCATAACCGGAGGAACCGGATTTGTCGGTTCCGCATTGCGCGAAGCCTTACTTGCCCAAGGACATAACATCACCATCATAGGCAGCAGTGCCAAAAGTTGTGGTCGTATCAGTGCCCGCCCTGGGCTCACCTGTATAGCCGCCGACACCACCCGACCTGGGCCCTGGCAAGATGCTGTTGCCAAGCAGGATGCCCTGGTCAACCTGGCCGGCAAGTCGGTATTCACCCTGTGGAGCAAATCCGCCAAGGAAGGCATTTTGGAGAGCCGCATTAAAACCACGAGGAATCTGGTGGATGCCATCCCAAGCAACAAAGAGATGGTACTGCTCAGCACCTCTGCCGCAGGCTACTACGGCAATGGCGGTGAAGCAGAACTCACCGAAGCAAGCCCCAGTGGCAACGACTTCCTGGCCCGCGTCTGTCGCGAATGGGAGGCTTCGGCCCGTCGGGCCGAAGACAAGGGGGTGCGCGTGGCTACCATGCGTTTTGCCGTGGTTTTGGGAAAGAAAGGCGGCGCCCTGGCCACCATGAAAATTCCATTTCAACTGGGCCTGGGTGGCCCCATTGGCAGCGGCAAGCAGTGGTTTCCCTGGATCCACCTGGATGATTTGGTGGCGGCAATACAGTTTCTCCTTGTCTGCAGCGAATGCCACGGACCCTTTAATTTCACTGCTCCCGGCGTTGTCAGGCAAAAGGATTTCGCCAAGGCACTCGCCTCACAGCTCAAACGCCCGGCAGTTCTGCCTGCACCCGCGCCTCTGATGAAGTTGGCCCTGGGAGAATTCGGTCAGTCGCTTTTACAGGGACAAAAAGCCCTGCCATGTGCACTGGAGGAACAGGGTTTTGTCTTTTCCTATCCTAAACTCGAGCAGGCCCTGCGTGATCTCCTTGCACAGTGAAAGGGGCTCTTTCCGCGCAGCCTCCTGCTTCCCCTGCTCTGTGGTCGAACTCTACAACTGGCACTGTCGGCCCGGAGCATTGGAGCGTTTGATTCCCCCATGGGAGCGCACCACGGTTGTGTCCCGCAAAGGTGGCCTTGATCCGGGCGGGCAGGTAACCATGCGCATGCACGCCGGGCCAATACCGTATTTGTGGCAGGCGCTTCATATCGAAAACAGGCCGAACCTGTATTTTCGCGACATCCAAACCAGCGGGCCCTTCAGGCATTGGCTGCACACCCACCGCTTTGCGCCAAGCCCGGAGGGGGCATGTCTAGAAGATCATATTGAGTATGCCCTCCCGGGTCAGTCTGTATTGCCTAGGCTCGGAAAACTGTTGGTTGAACCGGTGCTGGCCAGAACCTTTCGCTACCGGCACGCCACCCTGCGGGACGATCTGTCTCTGCACGCCTATGCCAGCCAGCGCCCCTTGCGCATCCTCATTAGCGGTGCAAGCGGTGTACTGGGCTCTGCGCTGATTCCGCTGTTAAGTACTGGTGGCCACAAAGTTTGGCGGCTGGTGCGGCGTCAGCCCAAACGCAGCCAAGGGGAAATATACTGGAACCCGGCAAAAGGCCTGCTCAATCTCGCAGGCCTGCCTCCCTTTGACGGGGTAATTCACCTTGCCGCCGACAACATCGGCCAGGGCCGCTGGACCAAGGAGAAAAAACAGCAGGTGATAGATAGCCGAGTGCAGGGCACGAGCCTGCTTGCGCAGGAACTTGCCCGCTGCGGACACAAACCAGAGGTGCTGCTCAGCGCCTCGGCCGTTGGTTTTTACGGTGATTGCCAGGACTGTTGTGTTGTTGAAGAGAATGAGCCCGGCTCTGCCTTTATCTCCGATGTCTGTACGCAGTGGGAACAGGCGGCCCGACCTGCAGAGGATGCAGGCATCCGCACCGTATTTCTGAGGATCGGCGTGGTGCTCACGCCCAGGGGCGGAGCCCTGGCGCGTATTATGACCAGCTCGGCTGCAGGCCTTAACCGTCGTTTTGGCAGTGGCCAACAATATATCAGCTGGATTGGCGTACATGACGCCATCAGTGCCATGCTCCATGCCCTGGTGTGCAAGGACCTGCAGGGACCTGTCAACATTGTTGCGCCGAACCCGGTGACAAATAGCGAACTTCTTGGTACCTTGGCGCAGGTGTTGCGGCGGCCGTTGCTGCCACCGGTGCCAGCGGCGCTGGTACGACTCGTTTTTGGCCAGATGGGAGCAGAAGTACTGTTGCATGGCTGCCGCGCCTCTGCCGACAAGCTCCTTGCCTCAGGCTACCGTTTCCGTCATCCAGACCTTCCCTCTGCGCTTAGTACGCTTTTAGGCAAGGCCTGAGGCGAACAAAACAGCTCCATCAACCTGTGTAACTCTCTTCAAGCCGTGAGTAAAAATCTGAAAATAATCCTGTGGTTCATGATGATCACGGCCCTGAGCTGTGGTTTTCTCCATCATGCCGTGGCACCAGAGCAGATCAACTTCGAGCGCCTGCACATCTTTTTGTTCAACCTGTGCAGTGGCGGCACCCTGCTGGTTTATTACACCGAAGGCCAGACCAGCCTGGGCCCCAAGAGCAGGCTTTTTCTCATCCTGGCTGTGGGCTTTGCCCTTAGCGCCTTTTTACACTGGTATATCTCGGCCATGTGTTTGTCGCTCGCCCTTGCCTGGGTGGTGGAAAAGGTGCGGGTGGCGCACTTTGGCAGTTGGCTGCCTGCAGCACTCTTCAGCAACCAGGAGCCGGTGATTCGCAAATTTCACCAGGCAGCCCTGCTCTGCCTTTCCATTGCCCTGGCCATGTCCAGCGTGGTCATACTCAACTCTGTGTACCTGCACTGGTGGCATATTGAAAAGCTGAAGCTCGACACCTTTTTTCTGGGCTTTTCCTTCCCGGTCTCCCTCATTTCCATGTCGGTAATCTTCAGCCTGATGCAGCGGGCCAGCACCAGTACGACCAAAATACTCAAGGAAGCCTCCTTTTGGGTGATCAACCTGGGAGTAATCATCTTTTTTCTCTTCATCCTGGCCAACATGTTCGAGGCACAAGTATTCATCGCCAGCACCCTCTTTGTGGCAGTGGTCTATGTGTTCTGGCTGTACTGGCGTCAGGGTATCCAACTGCAGCAAAAGGCTTTTCTCAGTTCTGGTATCCTTTTTTTACTGGTGACCTCCATCACCGGCATCGCCTACATCCTTCTGATTATGTCGCCCCATTACACTCCCCAGTACAGTCAGCCGCTTCTGCGCCTGCATGCCTTCACTGCACTCTATGGCTGGAATTTGAGTGGCCTGATGGTGATCGGCCGTCATGGGGATTTTCCCTTACAACTCCACTCCAGCAAAATCATCGCCCTCCATTGGCTCACGGTACTGGTACTCTGCCCGCTGGGTTATTTTCTGCCCCTGTTCGCAATATTGGCAGTACTGGCCTATGCCTTTCTGCTTCGCCTGCTACTCTTTAATCAGGGCGCAGTGGACGAGGCGCTGCGGGCACGACAGAAGGCACAGCTCAGGCCGGCGGCGGCAAGGCCAAGGCCGCAAAATCCCTGACTTGCCAGGCCATATCTGCACATGAAGTAGCCATGATCACCTATCTTGCCTGTTGCCTGGTCTTCCTCTTTGCGGGTCTTGTCCAGGGCCTCACTGGTTTTGGTGCCGGCC
>JABMJC010000185.1 GCA_013201405.1 Desulfobulbaceae bacterium | reverse complement strand
TGGGCTTGACCGCTCCATCGCTGCTTTGGCTGACGGTCTTTTTTCTGCTGCCCACCCTGATCATCTTTGCGATTTCCTTCAAGCCCTCCGACCCGCTGGGCGGCGTGGGGCAGGGCTGGACTTTGCGCACTATCCTGGCACTGAAAAACCCGAACTACCCCGAGATCATTTGGCGCACGCTTTGGATGAGCGCGCTGACCACTGTCATCACCCTCCTGGTCTCCATACCGGTGGCATATCATATCGCCAGAGCCAGACCCTGGAAGCGGGACCTGATGCTGCTGCTTACCATACTGCCCTTCTGGACCAGCTTTCTGATCCGCATCTTCGCCTGGAAGTCGGTTCTGCATCCTGACGGCCTGCTGAAAAAGGCGCTCTTGTTTTGCCACCTGATTTCGGAAGATTCGCTCTTGCTCTATCGTCCCGGCACGGTGCTGTTGGTGATGGTCTATACCGAGCTGCCTTTTGCCATCCTGCCCTTGTATGCCGCGGTGGAAAAGTTCGATTTTTCGCTTATCGAGGCAGCCTTGGACCTGGGCGCCGGCAAGCTCCGCGCCTATATCAGCATCTTCATTCCAGGCATTAAAAACGGTTTGCTCTCAGCCTGCCTGATGGTACTTATCCCGGGCATAGGCAGCTATGTCATCCCCGATGTGGTAGGCGGCATAGACTCGATGATGATCGGCAACGTTATCGCCCAGCGCACCTTCGTGGACCGCAACCTTCCTCATGCCAGCGCCCTGGCCGCAGTCATGACCATAGTCATGTTTCTGCCGCTGCTTTATTTTCTCAAAGGCAAAAAGCATGAGGACGGCAGCGCCACTCCTGCCAAGGAGGTGGTCTAATGCGAAAAAGTAAAATACCGGCCATTTTGACCTGGAGCGTGCTGCTTTTTTTCTATCTGCCCATTGCGTTGCTGGTGTTGAACTCCTTCAACGCCTCCAAGACCGGCGGCAACTGGGGCGGCTTTACCATGAAATGGTATGCGCAGCTGTTTTCAGCGCGGGAGATTTGGGGCGCCTTGAAGAACTCCCTGCTGGTGGCCACGCTGGCCACCGCCATCTCCACCCTGCTGGGTACCTGTGCCGCCATCGCCTTGCACAGGTACAAGGGCAAGATACAAAATACCCACTACTGCCTGGTATATGTGCCGTTGGTGGTGCCGGAAATATTGCTGGGCATTAGCCTGCTGCTGTTTTTTGTCGCCCTGCGCATAGAGCTGGGTATTGTCACCATGATCATCGCGCACGCCACCTTCTGCGTCAGCTATGTGGCCATGGCGGTGCTCTCCAGACTGCAGGATTTTGACAACACCATCCTGGAGGCCTCCAGAGACCTGGGGGCAAGCAATTGGCATACCACTAGAAAAATCCTGCTGCCCAACATATTGCCAGGCATCGTGGCCGGTGCGCTACTGGCCTTCACTTTGTCCATTGACGACTTTGTGATTTCCTTCTTTGTGGCCGGCCCTGGCTCTACCACTTTGCCAATACAGATATATAGTATGATCAGAAGAGGCTCGATGCCGCTTATCAACGCGCTTTCAAC
>JABMJC010000083.1 GCA_013201405.1 Desulfobulbaceae bacterium | reverse complement strand
GCGCTTTTGCGTGTATTCCAGCGCCTTGACATGCCCCTTGGCCAAGTCCACCACATGCAAATAGTCGCGCACACCGGTGCCGTCTATGGTGGGATAGTCGTTGCCAAAGACGCGCACTTCCTTGTGCCTGCCCGCAGCCACCTGGGTAACATAGGGCATGAGGTTGTTGGGGATGCCCTTGGGATCTTCACCGATACGGCCGCTGGGATGTGCACCCACCGGGTTGAAGTAGCGCAGCAAGACCACCTGCCAGGCCGGGTCACTACTGTGCAGGTCGCGCAGGATCTGCTCGACCATCAATTTACCGTATCCATAGGGGTTGGTGGCGCTGGTGGGGAAATCCTCCTGGATGGGCAGGCTGGCTGGCGTGCCGTACACGGTTGCCGACGAGGAAAATACAATGTGTTTCACTCCGTGGCGGGCCATGGCCTCGCACAGATTCAAGGTACCGATAAGGTTGTTCTGGTAGTAGCGCAGAGGTTGTTCAACGGATTCGCCCACGGCCTTCAAACCGGCAAAATGGATGACTGCGCCAATATCCGGGTGTCGGCTAAAAACCTGGCTCAGCCCCTGCATATCCAGCAGATCGAGTTCAATGAAGTTGATCTTTTTGCCGCACAGCTCCTCTACTCGGGCAAGGGCAATGCGGCTTGAGTTACAGAGGTTGTCCACCACGCTCACCGTATGACCGGCATCGAGCAGTTCCAGACAGGTGTGGCTGCCGATATATCCGGCGCCGCCAGTCACAAGTACATGCATGTTTTACCTCTATGAGTCATCTGGCCGGGGCGGCGTCAGCCCCGAGATGTGCATCGACGAAATTGTAGAATACTGGTATATAGAATCCCCAGATAGAGTACCCAGACAAAATGTCTTTGTCTCCAGAAAAAATATAGTGAGAAAAAACACGCCACTATCACAGAAACTGAAGACCCGGCGTGTACACTTCAGTAACACCAACAGGAGGACTGTATGCCGTACGTCAATATCAGGGTTGCAGGAACCCTCACCAGGGATCAGAAGGCAAAAATCGTTGAGGAAGTTACCGAATCCATCTGCCGCATTGCCAACAAACCTTTGGAAAGCGTGATGATCTTCATCGATGAGGTCAGCCCGGAGAACATCTCCAAGCTTGGCAAACTCCTTGACAGCAAGTAAGGCCCATTCCGAGAATACAGAGACTGCGGCGCGGCGTCTTGCCAAACTTCGCCGCAGCCTGCATTACCACGCCCACCGTTACTACGTTTTAGACGATCCCACCATTGCCGACGGTGAATACGATCGCCTCTTTCAAGAACTGTTGGACTTGGAGGCGCGCTTTCCCGAGCTGGTTAGCCCGGATTCCCCCAGTCACCGGGTGGGCGGCGCTGTGTTGGATGGGTTTCAGCCTGTCCGGCACCAGCGTCCTATGCTCAGTTTGGAGAATGTTTTTACCAGCGGCGAACTTGCCGATTTTATTGGGCGGCTGCGCCGTTATCTGAAGTGGGAGGAGGAGCTTGCCTGCATGGTGGAGCCCAAGCTGGATGGCCTGGCAGTAGAACTCGTCTATGCACAGGGCATCTTGGTGTCTGGTTCCACCCGGGGTGATGGCCTGGTGGGTGAAGACATCACTGCCCAGCTTAAAACCGTACGTGGCATCCCTTTGCAGTTGCACCCCTGGCAGGAACCACCGCCAGAAAATCTCCAGGTGCGGGGTGAGGTTTTTCTTTCAAAATCAGGCTTTGCCACCCTCAACCGGCAGCGCGGCGAAGCGGGCAAACCTCTGTTTGCCAATCCCCGTAATGCGGCCGCAGGTTCTCTGCGCCAGCTTGACCCTGCCATCACTGCCCAGCGACCACTGGCTTTTTATGTGTATGGGCTTGGTAATCCCGAGGTTTTAGGTCTTGCATCGCAGGAAGAGTTGCTCCAGCGCCTGGCTGCCTACGGTTTCCCAGTCAATCCCCTGACAGCGCTGTGCCACTCGGAACAGGAGGTGGAAAGCCGCTACCACCACCTGCACGAGCTGCGACCCACGCTGGATTACGATATGGACGGAGTGGTGGTCAAGGTCAATATCATTGCCCTGCAGGAACGGCTGGGGGCCACGGCCAGGGCTCCGCGCTGGGCGGTTGCCTGGAAATTTCCTGCCAGCCAGGCCACAACCCGCATCGAAGGAGTGGAATTTCAAGTGGGCAGAACCGGGGTCATAACCCCGGTGGCCCGCCTGAGTCCGGTGGTCATTGACGGCGTGCTGGTACGCCGGGCCACCCTGCATAATCAGGACGAAATACAACGCAAGGATATCCGCCTGCATGACACCGTGTTGGTGCAACGGGCCGGCGATGTTATCCCAGAGGTAGTGAAGGTGATCAGCGAGGCCCGCAGTGGGCAGGAAGTACAACTTGTCTTTCCAGAGCTCTGCCCCGCATGTGGACAGCCGCTTGCCCGCAAGGTCGGCGAGGCAGCGGTGCGCTGTATCAATACTGCCTGTGGAGGCCAGCTGATCCAGCGGCTGATCCATTTTGCTGGGAAAAGCGGTATGGATTTTGAGGGACTGGGGAAAA
This sequence comes from Desulfobulbaceae bacterium, assembly GCA_013201405.1. Lineage (GTDB taxonomy): Bacteria > Desulfobacterota > Desulfobulbia > Desulfobulbales > Desulfobulbaceae > Desulfobulbus. Next base: position 9,261 of record JABMJC010000083.1, on the reverse strand, counting down.
AACAGGTGGAGCTGCTGGTCGAAAAAGGGTTAGTGGCGGATTTTGCCGATTTTTTCACTTTGGATGCAGCCTCTTTGGCCCAACTCGACGGCTGGGGCGAACGCTCGGCAGCCAAGGTGCTGGCAGCCATTAACCGTCGCACAGAGGTCAGCCTGGCCCGACTGCTCATGGCCCTGGGTATTCGCCACGTGGGGGAGGTAACCGCAGAGGCCCTGGCAGCACACTACCTGAGTCTGGATGCCTTGCGCAGTACCAGCCAGGAGCAACTGCTCGATGTTGCAGGCATTGGCGTCGAGGTGGCGGCCTCGGTGCACAATTTTTTTCACCATCCGGCCACAGCCATACTTTTGGAGCGCCTCCAGGCGGCAGGGCTGCGGATCATGGGAGCGCAGCCGCAGGCGGCGGGGCAGGGTGAGGAACAGGGCCTGGCTGGCCGGGTTTTTCTCTTTACAGGCAGCTTGGCAACTCTTTCCCGCAACGAAGCCAAACAGCTGGCCCAGGCTGCCGGGGCCCGGGTGGCCACTTCCTTAAGCCGTCAGGTCACCGATCTGGTGGTGGGTGCCCGGCCGGGCAGCAAGAAGGCCGAGGCAGAGCGGCTTGGCCTCAGCATCCTGACGGAAGAGGCGTTTATGCAACTGCTACAGAGGGATGGATAACAGGGGCAACACGATGCGTAATCCCTCTTAATCCCCCTTAGTATGCTGTACAGTGGAGGGTTCGCAACACCCTCTTGGTCGGTACGGATTGCTTTGCCGAGATATTTTCAGGAACAGCAATGCCTGGGCAAGACTAGCCAAGACATCTTGCTAGGTGCGCTCCTCCATGGGCACAAAGGCTCTGGCCGGAGACCCGGTGTACAGCTGTCGTGGCCGATAGATTTTGATTTCCTTATCCCCATGCATTTCCTTCCACTGGGCTATCCAGCCGGGCAGGCGACCCAAGGCAAACATGACGGTGAACATAGTGGTGGGAATGCCGAGTGCCCGGTAGATGATACCAGAGTAGAAATCGACATTGGGGTACAGGTTGCGGCGGGCAAAGTGCTCGTCGTTCAGGACGATTTCTTCCAAATCTTTGGCGATTTCCAGGAGAGGGTCCTGCACGTCCAGTATCCTTAAAATTTCATCGCAGGTTTCCCGGATAATGGTGCCGCGCGGGTCGTAGGTGCGGTAGATTCGATGACCAAAACCGGACAGCCGGAAGGGATCGTTCTTGTCTTTAGCCTTGTTGACATACTTCATGTAATCGTTGTTGTCGGCATGGATGGCTTCCAGCATGCGGATGACCGCTTCGTTGGCCCCACCGTGCAGGGGGCCGGCCAGGGCATTGATGCCAGCTGAGATGGAGGAGTAGAGATCGCCGCCGGAACTGCCCACCAACCGTACCGCTGAGGTGGAGCAGTTCTGCTCATGATCGGCATGGAGGATGAGCAGTTTGTTGAGCGCCCGTTCCATTTCCGGCTGCACAGTATAGGGCCGTACCGGCCGGTCAAACATCATGTTGAGGAAGTTGCCGCAGTAGCTGAGATCGTGGCGAGGGTAGACAAGTGGCTCGCCAATCGACATTTTGTAGGAGAAGGCGGCAATGGTGCGGATTTTGGAAATGAGGCGGCAGGCCGTGGTATCGAGGTTTTCGCGGGGATTGTCGCTCATCTCCGGATAAAAATTGACCAGCGAGTTGACCATGACCGAGAGGATGGACATGGGCGCTGCCGCTGCCGGGAAGTGATCGAAGAAGTGGATCATGTCTTCGTGCAACAGGGCAAACTCTCCAAGCAGGGAATAGAAATCGTCCAGTTCCTGCTGATTGGGCAGTTTGTTATGGAGGAGCAGATAGGCCACCTCGACAAAGCTGCAGTGCTCTGCTAGATCTTCGATGGCATAACCACAGTAGCGCAAAACACCTCGCTCACCATCCACGTAGGTGATAGTACTGGTACAGGCTGCGGAATTTTTAAAACCATTGTCCAGAACAGTGTAGCCGGTGGTGTTGAACAGGTTGCGGATATCAATGCTGCGTTCGCCTTCCGAACCAACGATGATCGGCAGCTCGTAGCTGGTACCATCCAGGATGAGCTGGGCGCTTGCAGTGGAAGGGGGAGTAGGCATCTGGGCGCTCCTTATTTTCGCTTTCGCGAAGTTTTTGAGGCCAGACACCTTAGGTGTCTGGCCTTGCGACTCGAATTATCCAACCGGGCAAAGCAGCAAACGTGCTGTTTGCCCGCGTCCTGATTATGTCATTGAGCCATCCATTATAATAGTTTTCTTGTTGTGGATGGAAGATTTTTGTCCATTTAGCCATATTGTACATATCCTGGCACCGCCTGTAGAGTAGTGTGTGCAGGGAAACAGGCTGGGCTTTACTTGTTGTTTTTCTCTCTGGAGTTATTGTTATGCAAGTTGATTTGGATGAACTGATTGCAGGTATACGCGCGGCCATGGACTATGCCGTGCCCGAAGAGAAACGCGCCGAGGCGGAAGACCTGCTGTATATATACCAGGACGACCGACTGGCCCTGGTTCTGCTGCATGAATTTTACCACTTTCTTCCCAATGCCGGGGAAGACTGGGTGCGGGACATCCAGCAGCTCAACTGCAGGCAGGGGATTTTTCTTCTTGCCCTGGTCACTGCACAGCACCGGTATGTCTATCTGGCCTCAGATGAAGGGGTCGAATTCCATGGCGAACTGGGCGATGGCTATATTGCCACCGAGTTGCTCGATTTTTTTGCCTACGAGAATGTACAGGATTTTATCGAGCGTTCCCGTGGAGATGAGGTGACAAACTACGAGCCCTTGCGACTCAATGTGAATATCTGTCCGGTCTGCCGTGCAGCCACGGGCGAATACCACGCCTTGGGTTGCGTGGTGGAACTCTGTCCCTGGTGCGGCGGACAACTGGTGCACTGCAGCTGCCGCCACGACCAACTGGGCGTAGACAGTATCGACAGCGAAGCGCAACTCGTTAAATTTGAGGTGCTTTTGGAAGAGAGGGGCCGTATACCCTATGCGCCGGAGCAACGGCCCTCATTTTTGCAGGAAGATTGGGAGTTGGAGTAGCCATTCTATGGCGAATGAGCTGTTGGCTCAGCTTGTTGTCGCCCTACTGTCCTGTACCCGGTGTTTGCAGGTAGCGCAGCAGTGCAGACTCGGGGTCGAGCATCAGGGTGCTGTTTGTGCCCAGAATACTGCGGTAGCTTTCCAAACTTTTGTGGAAGGCATAAAATTCAGGGTCTGCGTTGTAGGCTGCCGCGTAGATGCGAGTGGCCTCGGCATCGGCTGTACCACGGATCTCCATGGATTGTCTTTTGGCAGATGAAGTAATTTCCTGGAATTCACGATCCACCCGACCAAGAATTTCTGCCTTCTGCCCCTCACCAGTGGCACGTTTTTCAGCGGCAATGCGTTTGCGCTCCGAAATCATCCGGTCATACACCCTGAGTCGTACCGTTTCTATGTAGTTCACCCGCTTGAACATCACGTCGATCAGCTCAATGCCATATTGGGGAGTGATCTTGGCTGCATTCTCCAGCACCATCTTGCTGATTCTGTCGCGACCGTATTTGGGCTTTTCCAATTCTTCCTGGGACTGCAGGAAGATGGATTCCATGTGGTCTGGAGACCAGTCAGAGCTGCGAATAATTTCGATCAGGTCATTTTTGTTGACCAGATCGCGTACACTGCCGTCGAGAATATCATCAAGCAAGGTACGGGCCCGGGCCTCGGTTCCCACTGCCTGCATGAAGCGCAGGGCATCGCTGATGCGCCAGCGGGCAGTGTTTTCCATAAAGATATAGGTTTTGTCGTTGGTGGGAATCTGGTTGGAATCTCCGTTCCAGATAAGGATTTTTTTCTCGAAAAGATGCACCTGCTGGATAAACGGGATCTTGAATTTGAGCCCGGCCGTGGTGATGGGCTTACCTACTGGTGCGCCAAACTGGGTGATCACCGCCTGTTGTCCTTCAGCAATGATGAAAAAGGTGTTCCACAGGACAAAAATGCCTGCACCAAGTACGGCAAGAAGAAAGAACTGTATATTTTTAACCATGATTGCTCTTCTCGGCTGAAGTTTGCTGCTGGTTACAAAGGGTAACCATGGGTGATTCTAGCGTTTTACTGTTGCTCTTTTTGTTCCATCTGTGAAGTGGATGCCGGTGCCTGTGGAGCAGAAACAGGTCTTTGGCCTTCACCGCTGCGTTGGGACAGATTGATCAGGGGCAGGGCAGAGTGTTGCGAACCCTCCATAATATAGAGGCGCTCCACTTTGGGCAGAATATCCTCCATGGTCTCCAGAAACATGCGTTGCCGGGTAACCTGTTCTGAACCGCGGTATTCCTCAAGTATGGCCTTGAAGCGGGCCACTTCACCCTCGGCCCTGTTCACCCGTTCCACCGCATAGCCGTGGGCTTCTTCTACAATCTGCTTGGCACTACCACGCGCCTTGGGAATAATTTCGTTGTAGATTTTTTCAGCCTCATTGACCAGGCGTTTCATATCCTGATCTGCTTCGTTGACTTCGTTAAAGGCTGGCCTGACCGGTTCTGGTGGGTTGATGTCCTGGAGTTGGATAGTGAACACATTGAGGCCCGCCTCCAGCCTGTCCAGTTCTCTCTGCAGTTGCTTGCGGGCATCGGCAGCTAAGCTGTCGCGGTTGCCGAGCACGTAGTCGAAATCCATATTACCCACCAGTCGGCGGACAACCATTTCCGAGAGATCGCGTACGGCCTGCGGTACATCACGCACCTTGAACAGAAACTTGACCGGATCGTTGACCTTGTATTGCACGATCCAGGCCATTTCGATCACATTTTTGTCGCCGGTGAGCATCAGCGACTCCATATCATACCCCTTGCGATCAAAAATACTGGCTGCCCCTGGGCCACGCGAACGAAAACCGAATTCTTCCTTGCGCACAGCCTCGACATTGACCTTGGTCAACTGTTCGATATACGGCACCTTGAAATGCAGGCCTGGGTTGGTTGTTCGATTATACTGGCCAAAACGCAGAATCACCCCCACCTCACCCGGTGCGATGGTAAAAAAGGAGGCAAAAACTACTTGGATCGCCAGGGCTACAGCGATAAGACCAAAAAACATGCCACCACCCTTAAAGGGTGACTGTTTTTTTGCTCCTGGCTGCTCTGGGCCATCTCCACCAGGTGCAGATTCCCGTTGCTGTTCAAAGAAATCCCGAATTTTCTGGATAAGTTGGGCGAGAAAATCCTCCGAGGGACTGGGCCGCTTTTTTTTGCCCCAAGGAGGCTGTTCGTTCATGGGCATAGAGGTCTCCGTAGGCGTCAGACAGAATCAGATTATGGAAAAACAACCTGCATTGCAGGGGACGCTTAATCCGGCTGCAGCAGGATACTTTACTAATTTTTGTTTGTAAAATATGTACTCTATGCACCAAGATAGACGGCGTCAACGATAATCGACCGCAGATGTGGCCCTTGCCGTGGTCTTCGCACCGGACTGGCGGCCCATCTCACCCCTTTGCCAAATGCCAGGAGAGCAGGATAATGAGTGCGGCAATGGTAAAGGCCAGGTGCTGCCTGAAGGTACTGCGCATCAGCCGGTCTACCTGCCAGTAGCGGTAGAACAGGCCGCAAAGCAGGCCGCAGGCAAAGCCAAAGAGGTGGGCTCCCAAATCGGTGCGCTCACCACCCAAACCAAGCATGGCAAGCAGGCCGATGCCTGCGCCCACGGGAACCAGCAGCTTAAAGAGTGCTCTGCGACTGTGGTGGTGCTGCAGGCCGCTCAAGAGACCAATGGCAGCAAAAACAGCGGTGGAAAGTCCTACAGAGAGATGCGGTGTATTGCGCAGGATGATGTTGAGCCAGTTGGCCAGGCTGGCTGAAAAGAGGATTAGCAGCCAGCCAGCCCCATGGCCGGTGAGCCGGCAGAGCAGGTGAAAGACAACCCCGCCTGCCAGGATATTGCCAACAAGATGACTGGAATCGGTGTGCAGGGTGAGGGCAGTGACCAAACGCCACCATTGCCTGTTTTCTAGAATAGCACGGCTATCCACTGCACCCTGGCTGAACCATGGGTTTGCCTCTTGCCAGGGGCCGGTGTGCGCGTAGAAAAGGGCCAGCAGCACCATGAGCAACACGGTTGGTGGGGTAGTGCTGTATCCAGGCACAGGCTCAGGGGCCTGCAGGGGCCAATTGCTGTTTTCCTCGGCATAGAGTTGCCACTGATAGAGGGCCTCTTCCACATTCTCTGCTGCCACCAACAGGGAACTGGTGGAGTACTCCATGGCATGGCTGATGGACATGGCGGCCAGCAGCAGGGAAAGATTCTCCAACTCCTCGTTGCTGCCCGAAGCAATCTTGACCAGGGTGCCTGCAGGGTGCGGCTGGCCCAGATTCTGGGTCGGTGTGTGCTGGGGCAAAGGAGGCAAACGCATGGTGTGTGGAGTGGCAATCTGGGGCAAGATACGGATCACAGGTATACAGCGCCTGCCTGCAAAGGGTGCGACCGGCACAGCAGTACAGGGGCACTCGGCATGGTCCACGATCCAGGTCGGCAAGCTCTATGCTACAATGGGCCCTTGCCGCGATACTGGCAAGGCAGGGTCGTATCCTTTTGCAGCTTGCGACCAGACAAACACCATGAATGCATGCGGGGAGTGAAGATTGTTTGACTTCACTCCCCGTTTTATTGTGTTGTATCAGCTTGATTTTGCAGGCCTGCTTTGCATGCAGGCGCAGCCCGGCAATAATAACGCCAAGCTTAACATGTGTTGGGCTTTACCGAAGAGGAAGCCCAACACTGTTTCATGGGTTGATCGTAACCTTCTCTGCACCTGGACCACTTACCTCAATGGTGTTGCCTGCCTCAAGAGCAGCAGCATTAAAGGCTGGGCTGGGCAAAACGATAGAGCTTCCGTTTATTCTTATGCCATATGCAAAAGTTCCCTGGGCGGTAATGGCGTTATCCTGAATCGCTTGGCTGTCAAGACGAAAGATGGAATCAATGGGATTCGGGTTCATGGGATTAGTGGATTTGCCAAAAAATAAGTCCACGCCGCCAGCTAGGTCGCCAACAGCGTTCAGGGTGTTCTCTGCGATGGTCAAACTGCCTACAATCAAACTCCCACCTTCTGAAGCCGAAGCCCAAGAAGTCATCCATAACGCGGATGCATAGTCGCTAGCAGTACTGATACTGTTTCCTGCCACATTCAGGTTGCCCCAATATACACTGCCGCCATAGCTGGTAAGATCCATGTGCAAGCCGGATGCTCCTTGGCCGGTTGTAACAATACTGTTATTGCTTATGCTCAGATTATCCAGGATTGAGCTGCCGCTCGAGCTGTAGGCACTTATATCAAGTGCTGTTGCCCAATCATTGGCCGTGCTGATGGTACTATCCGTTATGCTTAAACTGTCAAGATTTGATTCCCAAATATTTGTATGCAGACCTCGAGCAAATTCACCACTAGTACTGATATTGACCACGTTCACATTCAGGCTGCCCAGGTTTGCCTGCGACAGCGCCGTACTAATACCATATCCTCCTTCACCGGCAGTGCTGATGCTGGTATCATTCACGTTCAAGCTGTCCAGGATCGAAGAGTAAATATACGCACTCATGCCATGCGCATAATCACCCGTTGTGCTGATAAAGGTTTCGCTCACATTGAGACTGCCCAAGCTCGAAGAACTAATATCCGTGCTTATTCCGTGGGCATAGTAACCGGCCGTACTGATGGTGCTGCCGCTCACGTTCAAGCTGTTCAGGCTGGCATTGTTCTCTTTCCAAAGCCCAATACCATGGGCATATTCACCGGTCGTACTGATGGTGCTGCCGCTTACAGTGAGGTTCTCCAGGCTTGCGTTGTCGAGCTCGGCAGTCAGGCCGTCAGCATCTGGGCCGCTGGTGCGCAGTACGCTGCGGTCAATGCGCACACTGCCGCTGCCCAGTTGCGGCTGTACCCACACTGCTGAAGTCTTGTCTTGGCTGGTTTCCACTGCCATGCGCTGCAGGGCAGAGTTCTCCGGCATGGTGACCGCTGCGGCATATTCAAATATCTCCCAACCAGTGTCGTATTTTTTATCATAGGTTACAGTACTGGGTTTGATCAACGGCCGGTTGACCGTGGCATAACTGGTTTGCGTCGGGTGGCCGCTGAAAATGATTTCACTGGTAATAATCTGGCCCGGCCTCATGGTCACCTGCTCGTCATACACCCCGCCCATATCACTGCTATCTTGGCTGATGCCGTTGACCTGACCGCCTGCCTCGTAGACAAAGATGGTGGTATTTTCACCGGCATTGTCCACTGCCTTCTGGATGCCGCCCTTGTCATCACCGTAGGGATGTTCATTGGTGCCATCCTGGCTGGTGTCGGCAGCATTGTCTTTGTCTACAAAGGTAATCTTATCGGCCAGGGTGATCTTGGTCTTTTCTCCAGGTGTGCCGTCCTGCACACTTTTCACTGTGGTTTTGCTGTGTTTGCTGGTACGCGTGCTTACCGTGCTCTGTACATCCACTGCGCGTTTGGCCAGGTTCTCCTGCCAGTCAGACTCGCTGCTCTGTATCCGCACATCCCGCTGCACCATCTCGCTGCGCATGCGTTCATCCAGGCTGCGGTGCTCCATGGAGACCAGGCCATCCACAAACTTGTTCCAGCTCAGGTCGCGGGAAAGGGGGATTTGCAGGCGCGCACCCACAAAGAAATCGCTGCCATTTAAGGTTTCATCTTCAAATATCTCTGCATCCAGCGCGAGATACGGACCGGTCTTAATTTCCAGCCGGGCCTTCAGGCCATCCACATCGTCACCAAAGGGGTTGTCATACGAATAATAACCGCCAAAGAGACGAACCTCTGGACCAATGGGCAGGGGCAGTTTGAAACCGAGTTCCATATCCCAGCCGTCCATGCCCGCCTCGTACTGCTCAAACCATTTGCTGGTAGTAGTGGTCGTGGTGGTGGTGCGGTAGGTGGTGGTGTAATTTGTTTTGGTGGTGTAATCGGTAATGGTACCGCCGTACTGGTCGTAATAGATGCCGTGGCCCTCGGCATAGGGATCGCTGTAACCACCTGTGCCGGGCCGTACCTTAGCGGTGGTGCTGCTGGAGGCCCTGGTACTGGAGGTGGTTTGCGAGACGGTTTCCTGGCTCTGGCTGGAATATTGGCCGATTTTTTCCTTGTCGTTGTCGGCATCGTAGTAGAGAAGTGGTCCCTGGATTTTAGACAGAGTGTTGATATGGCTGACAGTGTCAATAGAACATTACTGTCCCTTGATTGTTAAGTCTTG
>JABMJC010000082.1 GCA_013201405.1 Desulfobulbaceae bacterium | reverse complement strand
CTTCACCCTGGAAGATTTTCTTGACCAGATCCAGCAGATCAAGAAAATGGGCAGCCTGGAACAGATCATGGATATGATTCCAGGGATCAACAAGCTCAAACAGGCCCAGGATGCCCCCAAACCCAATGAAAAGGAACTGGCCCGCACCGAAGCGATCATCCGCTCGATGACCCTGAAGGAACGGCGCAACCATCGCATTATTGACGCCAGTCGCAGGGTTCGTATTGCCAAAGGAGCCGGCACCTCGGTCACTGAAGTCAATCGGGTGCTAAAAAGCTACGGCATGATGCTGAAAATGATGAAGCAGATGAAGGGCAAGGGCATTCTGTCCGGAACAAGAAAACGGAAGCTTCCCAAGGGGCTGCGCCGCTAAGACCACCACATATTGATCACGGAACATATACTTTCTACCTGGGCCCCTGGCCCGTCACAACAAGGAGCAACAGCATGGCAGTACATATCCGTTTGACCCGCAGAGGACGGAAAAAACAACCCTTTTACCGGATTGTCGTGGCCGACAGCCAGGCCCCGCGCGACGGCAAATTTCTCGATATAGTCGGCACCTATGATCCCATGTGTGACCCGGCTGCGATCAAGATCGACAGCGAAAAACTTGCACACTGGGTTAGTAAGGGAGCTATTCCCTCGGTCACCGTACGCAGCCTCATCAAAAAGCACACGGACAGCACGCCTCCAGCGGTGTAAATCCAAACAAGATGAGCGAATTGGTCCGTTATATCGCGCAGAATCTGGTGGATTACCCGGATCAGGTGCGGGTGGATATCCGACAGGAGGACGACGCCCTCACCTATGAACTCCGTGTAGCCCAGGAAGATCTTGGCAAGGTTATCGGCAAACAGGGTCGTACTGCCAAGGCTATCCGAGCTGTAATGGCTGCCTCCCAAGGCGACGATCGGCGTGCACGGTTGGAAATCGTGGAAGAACAGGGGCCCGAACGGGGATGAATCTGGGTCATGCCAAAAGGTGTAGGGCATCGTCCACTTGCCGAGCAGGTGTATGTGCGTATCGGTCGGGTACGGCGACCGCATGGGCTGCGGGGCGAAATCAAGGTTGAACCCTTCACTGCCAAGAAAGAAAACTTTTTTGTCTATACAAAAATTTTTCTGGCAGCCCAGGACGATACAAAACGCGAATACAGGGTAAGCCGGGCCAAGTTGAGTGGGACCGCACTGGTGCTCAAGCTGGACGGCTGCGACAGCAGGAATGAGGCAGAGTCGCTGCAGGGGCAAAAAATTTGGCTGGACAGTCGGGACTTGCCCTCCCTGCCGGTGGGAGAATTTTATCTGCACACCCTCATGGGCAAGAAGGCGCACACGCATGATGGTGTCGTTCTTGGCCGGATAGTGGAACTGCTGGATACGGATGCGCACGCGCTCTTGGTGGTGCGCGGTGGTGGCAACGAATACTTGATCCCTGCGGTGAGCGCATTCATCACGGCCGTGGATGCCGAATCGGTTGTGTTCACCCTGCCCCAGGGACTGCTGGAGATAAACGCAAATGAAAAAACATGATGCGTGTTGATCTCCTCAGCATTTTTCCGGATTTTTTTACCTCACCCCTGGGTGAAGGGATCATCCGGCGGGCGCGGCAGGCGCAGATCATTGACATAGCCATTCACAACATTCGCGACCACGCAGGCGACCGCCACCAGATGACCGATGATCGACCCTACGGCGGTGGTGAAGGGATGGTCATGAAGCCGGAGCCGCTGGCAGCCTGCCTCAAGGCCGTACCACGCCGGGGTCGCAGCCGGGTGATCTTGCTGAGCCCGCGGGGTGTACCGTTTTCACAGCAACAGGCGCGCTTGTATGCAGATTACGATCAGCTCATTCTTGTCTGTGGCCGTTACGAAGGGGTGGATGAGCGTTTCAGCAGCCACCATGTGGACGAAGAATGCTCGATTGGCGACTATGTGCTCAGCGGTGGAGAACTTGCAGCTTTGGTGGTGATCGATGCTGTTTGTCGCCTTTTGCCAGGTGCGCTTGGTTGCGCTGATTCGGCAGAACGCGATAGCTTCAGCCGCAGTCTGCTCAAACACGGTCAGTATACCAGGCCGCCGGTATTCGAAGGCTTAGAAGTACCAGCAGTTTTGCTATCTGGCGATCATTTGGCCATTGCCCGCCACCGTTTTTTGGAATCCGTACGCCTGACCTTGGCCAGACGACCGGACCTGCTCAGCGGGTTGGAATTGAGCAAGGCAGAACGCGCGCTCCTTGCCCAGGAAGGGCTTTTGGCCCAAGTTGAGCAGGCGCGGCAAGAGCAAAAACAAGCCCTGGAAATCAGCGCATGATCCGTCCGCGCCTTGATCTGGCCCTGGTACATTATCCCGTTCTCAATCGACGGGGTGAGGCCATTGGTTCTGCCCTCACCAATCTGGACCTGCACGACATTGCCCGGGCGGCCCGTACATTCGGAGTGTGCAGCTACTGGGTGGTTACACCCTTTGCCGAACAGCAGCACATGGTCGAGGAAATTATTGGTCACTGGCAAGAGGGCTATGGCGCACAGGCCAATCCCGATCGGGGCGAAGCCCTGTCGCTGGTGCGAATTTGCAGCAGCCTGGCCGAGGCAATAGCAGGTATGAATGCCTCCCTGAACGGAGGAAAAGCGACAGTGGTCGCCACCTGCGCGCGTTGCAGGCGGGAAACATTACCCTATCGCGATATGCGCTCGCGTTTGTGGCAGGGAGAACCCTTTCTCCTCCTTTTGGGTACAGGCTGGGGCCTTGCCCCGGAAATTTTGGACGGGGCAGATGCGGTACTGCCACCCATTGTGGGAGTTGGCAGCTACAACCATCTTTCGGTGCGTTCGGCCACAGCCATTCTGCTGGATCGCCTCATGGGAAGCGCAGCCGGGTGTTCTGACAACGGTTATGCCGGAACAAAACAGTAACTCAGTTGGATATTTGTATTTGTATATAACAAGCGGCGTATTCACGCCACAGACCTCTGAAGGGGTAGCATCATGAATGTACTTGAACAAATTGATCTGGAACAGATGCGTTTTGACATGCCCGACTTTCGCCCCGGCGATACGGTCAAGGTGCACATCCGCATCGTTGAAGGCAACAAGGAACGTGTGCAAGTGTACCAGGGCGTGGTAATCCGCCGCAAGCGCGGCAACATGGATGCCAGCTTTACCGTGCGCAAGATCTCCCACGGTGTTGGAGTGGAAAAAACCTTTGCCCTTCATTCCCCCAGAATCGAAAAGGTGGAAATTGTTACCCACGGTCGGGTACGCCGTTCCCGTCTGTACTACCTGCGCAATCTTCGTGGTAAGGCAGCCCGTATTCGCGAACGCGGCCTCAACAAATAAGACGCAAGTCTGTTCGGCGGCCACACGGTTTCAGCTCGCACAATACACATCTCCGGAGATGTGTATTGTGCGTTTTGTTCTACAGCAGCAGTGCGCGTAAACAACGGCAACACGCCACAGGGCCGCCATCACACCATATGAGGGGATCATGAAGCGGGGGCGCAGCCAGAACATGGCTTTGTCCTTGTCCGGCACAGGCGCAAGTCAGGCAGACTATCCCGACACCTTTGCCATTGAACGTAGCCTGCACGCCCAGGGGGTGACTCCTGTTGCCGGGGTGGATGAAGCGGGCCGGGGCCCGCTGGCCGGACCAGTGGTGGCTGCCTGTGTTGTTTTGCCTGAACCGTGCGAATACTCCATATTCCGAGATTCTAAGACGCTCAGTGCAAAAACGCGGGAATCTCTCTTTAACCTGCTCCATGAAAATGGTGCCTGCATTGGCCTGGGTTTGGCCGAGGTCAAGGAAATTGATGCGCTCAATATCCTGCAGGCTACACTGCTTGCCATGAAGCGGGCGGTGGTGGCCTGCGCAGAAAAGGACAACCCCATGCCCGCATGTTTGCTGGTGGACGGCACCTTTAGCGTGCCACTCCCCATCCGCCAGCACACCTTGGTCCGTGGCGAGGGGCAAAGTGCCTCCATTGCCGCTGCCTCTATCCTAGCCAAGGTCCACAGAGACCACCTGATGCTCAGCCTGCACGAGCAATATCCCTGCTATAACTGGCAAAAGAACAAGGGTTATCCGACCCGAGCGCATCAACAGGCCATTGCCCTCCATGGCCCTTGTCCCCAACATCGGATGAGCTTCAGAGGTGTGCGGGAATATGTGGACAAAACCATGGTCATACAGGAGTTGCCCTTGGGATAAGGAAAACCAAGCCGCGTCGTCCATCTCGTACAGCAGGCCGCGCTGGAGAAGAGGCAGCGGTACGCTACCTGCAAAAACGAGGGTACCAGATCCTAGTGCGCAATTTCCGCAAGGCCTTTGCCGAAGTAGACATCATTGCCCGCCAGGGTGAGATTTTGGTGTTCATTGAGGTGAAAGCCCGTACCTCCCTGCGATTCGGAACTCCTGCCGAGGCTGTGCATGCAGAGAAGCAGCGCCGCTTGTCAAAAATTGCGTTGAACTATATGATGCAAGAGGGTCTGGACAACTGTTCCGCCCGCTTTGATGTGGTTAGTGTCCTGCTTGACCACAACGGTGTTGTTGAGCGTATTGAACTTTTTGAAAATGCCTTTGACTGTTTGACGTAAGTATGCCCACCACCGCAAACAGCGCACAAACACTGTACATCACCATGGGTTGCCCTGCTGGTATCGGGCCGGAGATCATTGTGCGTCTCTTTGCTGGAGAAACCCAATGGTGTCCCGATCCAACCTGGCCGACAGTGGTGGTGGGAGATCTGGGTATCCTGCAGCAGGCCGCCCAAGTGACCAAGACACAGGTACGACCCACACCCTGGCAGCCGGGACGCAACATTACCGCAGGGGAGATACCGGTGCTGCAGGTGGACAGTCCCGATCTGCATGATCTCAAATGGGGTCAACCCACAGCGGCCAGTGGTCGAGCCATGGCCCGCTACATTGAACAGGTTGTAGCCCTGCTGTCCAGCGGCCAGGGAAGTGCACTCATCACCTGCCCGATCAGCAAATACAGCCTGCAGGCAGCCGGCTACCCCTATCCTGGCCATACAGAGATGCTGGCGGCCCTCACCGACACGCGCGAAGTGCATATGATGATGGCTGGTCCGCGCCTCAAGGTGGTGCTGGTCACCATCCACGAGGCCCTGCAGCGGGTGCCCACCTTACTTTGCGCCGAAAAAATCAACGCCTGCATAGGCCAAACACACACCACCCTCCAACGGGATTTTGGCTGCGCTACCCCGCGTATTGCAGTGGCCGGGCTCAACCCGCATGGCGGCGAACAGGGCCTTTTTGGCGACGAAGAGACGCGCATTATCCAGCCGGCCATGGAGGCAGCCAGACGTGCCCTGCCGCAGGCCGAATTGAGCGGTCCCTGGCCACCGGACACAGTTTTTTACCAGGCTGCCCAAGGCAAATTTGACGCGGTGATTGCCATGTACCACGATCAGGGGCTCATCCCCTTTAAACTGCTCCACTTTACAGATGGCGTCAACGTCACCCTGGGCTTGCCGATTATCCGCACCTCGGTGGATCATGGCACAGCCTACGACATTGCCGGCAAGGGACTGGCCAAGGCAGACAGTCTGGCCGCTGCCCTCGTGTTGGCCCAGAATATGGCTGCAAACCGGACGCGTCATGAATGCTGACACAGTACAACGCGGTCTTTTAATCGCCTTTGAAGGCATTGATGGCTCTGGCAAGTCAAGTCATTTACGGTGGCTTGCCGCCTACCTGCGCGGGCAGGGACTCAGCGTGGTGGAAACCAGGGAACCCACGGATGGCGCCTATGGTCAGTGTATCCGCAACCTCTTTACCAACAGAAAAAAACTGAGTCCAGAGGAAGAATTGGAGCTCTTCCTACTGGACCGCAAGGAACATGTAGCCCAGTGTATCAACCCGGCCTTGGCCGCCGGGCAAATCGTCCTCACTGACCGCTACTATTTTTCCTCCGTTGCCTATCAGGGGGCAGCAGGCATGAACCCGGTCGCCATTTTCGCCAAAAATGCCTTTGCCCCGGAGCCGGATATGGTTCTGCTGCTCAGGGTATCGCCACAGGAAGGGCTGCGTCGTATTCGCGAGCAGCGCTGTGAACATCCCAACGATTTTGAGCAGGAAGAGCAGTTGATCAAGGTGGACAGGCTCTTTGCCTCCTTTCCCCAGAGCTATATCAAACGCATTGACAACAGCGCCAATCGCGACAAGGTTCAGGCTTATATTCGGCAGCTGGTGCGGGAACTGTGTTGCGCCAGGGGATTTGCATGCCAGTAACGATCTTTCATCATCTATGCTCTCTGCTTCTCGCTGCGCTTTTTTGTCTTGCCCTAAATGCCTGCCAGCCTGCGGCAGACAGGGCTTCGGCCCTGCCAGAAAAAGCCACGCAATCACCACACGCAGCAACAGTCAAGGTTCCTCCCCCGGATACGGATTTTGCCTGTGCCTACTTCTATTTTTTGTGGGGACGCAATGCCGAACTGCGCCTGCAGTTTGCCGAGGCGCTGGAGGCCTATGAAAAGGCGGTTATCTGTGATCCTGAGGCAAGCTATGCCCAGGACAAGATCCCCATACTCCTGCTCCGGCTTGAGCGCAGTAGCGAGGCGGCCAGCTGGCTTGAACGGTATCTACAGAAAAATCCGGGCAATGCAACCATGCGTATGCTCTATGCCCGTGTCCTGCTGGGCGAAAACAACACGACCGCTGCCATGGAGCAGTACCAGCGCATTGTTGAAAACCATCCCAATGACCCTACGGTCATGCTGCCATTGGCAGAAGTGTATCTCGTCAGCGGCCATACAGACAATGCTCGCACTATACTGAGCAAGATCCTGCAACTCGATCCCCAATCCTATCAGGCCCATATCCTCATGGCCCGGCTCCTGCGCGGCGAAGACAAGCCCGAGGAGGCCAAGGCCCACTACAGCCAGGCGTTGGGCCTTAACTGGTCTGCCGAAGTACAGAGCGAAGAGGCGGAACTGCTGGTGCAACAGAAGGACTATGTACAGGCAGAGGCCATGTACCGGGATATCATTGACCGGGAGGAGCAAAATGAAAACGCCTACCTTGGCCTGATACGGCTTTTCCTCCTGCAGGGCAGGGATGATCTAGCTCTGCAGGAACTGCAGAATCTGCGGCAAGTGGCAGACAAGCCGCTGTGGGTGGATTTATCCATCGCCAGACTCTACATCAAGCAGGAAAAATACAAGGCAGCCAGATCTGTACTGGAGCAGATGCTTAACCGGGAGAACATCACTGAGGCCCGGTATCTGCTCGCCATCCTCTTGCTGCAGGAAAAAAAATACGAGGCAGCCCTGCGGCAGGTACGGCTGATAGACCACAAAGCACCGGAGTTTCTCGATGCCCTCGGGCTCATGGTGAACCTGTACAAGGAACTGAACCGGGCAGATGATGCGGTGCTGCTTTTGGAGCGCAACATTGCCAATCCCATTACCAGGCATCCTGTCATGTACCGGCTTTTGGCCTCCCTGCACGACAGCCAGGGCCGCAGCACCATGGGCCGCAAGGTACTGGAGCAGGGAATCGCACATTTCCCAGAAGATGAAGACCTGCTTTACAGCTATGGTCTTCTGCTGGAGGATCAGGGCGAACATACCGCTGCTCTGGAGGTTATGGAAAACATTGTGGCCATCAACCCGAAGAATGCTGCAGCCCTGAATTTTGTCGGCTACAGCTGGGCCGAAAAAAGTATAAACTTGGACAAGGCCCTGGACTACCTGCTCCTGGCAGTCGCACTCAAGCCAGACAATGGCTATATTCGCGACAGCCTTGGCTGGGTATTGTACAAACTGGGCAGGGTGGAAGAGGCTATACGCGAACTGGAAGAAGCGAGCCGCCTGGCCCAGGACGACCCGGCCATCCTTGAGCACCTGGCCGAAGCCTACCTGGCCGCTGGCAAACGCGAGGCCGCGCTCACCCTCTATAAACAGCTCCTCAAACACTACATCGACAGTCAAAACGAGACCGCACGCCACAAAACCCTGGAACAAATCTACTCCATCGAACATCAGCCAAGTCCATGAACCGCCCTCTTGCCCGAGTACTTATCCACAGTGGGCTCTGCGCCCTGATCCTTGTTCTGCTGAGCGCCTGTGGTGGAATCAGCCTGCCCAAGACCAGCGCCCTCCCCCCCCTGGAGCAGCGGGAGGCCATCGAGCGCCTCACGACCCTGGCCCAGGAGCCGCTCCCACCATCCGTGGAGACAGACTATCTCATTTCCTGGAGCATTCTGGGGAACAGCGGCCGGGTGGATGCTGTCTTGCTGATGGATGAACCCGATCAACTGCGCTTCAGTGCCCATGATCCTCTGGGTCGCACCCTGTATTTGGCCGTATCCGATGGCACTAACTTTACCATGGTGGATAATCGGGCGGCAACGGTACGCCGGGGCTGGGTTGACGGGGCTTCCTGGCGATCAGTGGTACCAGACCCACTGATCCTGGCAGATATTGTGCCACTGTTGGGCGGCCGGGTGCATGGCCTGACGTCATCAGTTTTAAGTGGCCAGATCAAAGCAGCGCAGAACCTAGAGCAAACCGGGTACTGGTTTGTCTGGCAAGATAGCCGAAAACTCAGCCATCATCTGCTCTTGGACAAGGAACGTAACCTGGTGGCCAGACACCTGCTGGTGGACAAAAAAGATGCTATCCTCCTGGATGTCAGCTACCTCAACTACGACCTGGACGAAGAAACAGGATATTTTTGGCCGAAAACCACCGAGGTAAGTGGCAGCATTGTCAAAGGGAAGCTGCTCTTGGAACGCCAGGGACTTCTTTCCTTTGATCCTCTGCCGGTTGCCACCTTCTTTTTGGAGCATCCTCCGCATTTCAAGGTGGAACAATTGCGCTGAGTCCTGCCCGGGATGCAGCCATCTGCACCGCCGCACCCTGATGCGGTTTACAGCTTGATCTTCGTCCTTACCCTTTCTTATTATCCCTTGCGCAGAATCCGTTTATCACCAACACGCAGAGTGAGCTTGATCCGGTCAAAGTATTCCAGCAAAGGGATGGAAAACTTGCGGGTTAGACCAGTCAGATCCTTGAACCGTGGGGCATCGATCTCCCCCTGTTCTCTCAGTGCGGCCACAAGCCGCTCCTCCAGGGCTGTCAACGCGCTTGCATGAAAGAGCAATGCATCGCTGACCCGCACCAACATTCCCCGCGAGCTGAGCAGTTCGATCATCTGTAGGCTCTGTTTTTCCGGGACATCCGGAAAAAGCGCCAGGACGTCCTTCAGGTTGGGCGGAGTGAGGCCTGCCTCGCGGTAGAGTGCCACAAGCCGCTCCTCCATGGCCTGCTCATCCACCTGCAGGCGCACCGCATGCCCGCTCAGGCGCAAGACACTTTCCTCCTGCACCACATCTCCTTTTTTGGCCAGCACGGCGAGCTGCTGCATGAGCAGACGGGCATCCACCGCAGGACGTATCTGGCTGCGCAACTCTTCCCGGCCCATGCCCTGCTTCAGCGGGTTGTCGCGATGGAATTCCGCCAAGATACCGACAATACGCTCCTGCAACAGCTGGGCCACCGGTGCCGCCAGCATGCGCTGGGTATCGCTTTCCACAATGACCAGGGCACCGGTTGAAACCGGATGTTGCAGTATTTTCTGCAAACGCTTACCAAAGATACCGCTACGGGCCGCAAGCTGATTCATGGTGAGGCCCTGCAGGCCACTTTCCTCCACAAGCTCAAGGAGGATATCTTCCTGCTCTCCACTGGCATAGACAGCAAGGGCCTGTGCTGCCTGGGCGCGATCTGCCTCCTGCAGACGCCGGCGCTTTCTTGGTCCTACACTGAGAATGCGACCGCCGGCAATGGTTGCGGCCGGTGAATAGCTGCGCAGTACAAAGCGGTCATCTGGCCAGGCCACTGCCCTGTGCTGGAGAATAAGCTGGGCATAACCCTGCTCGCCCGGGGCAAGTGCATCGGCCTGCAAGAGAGACACCCGGCCGGTAATCTCGCGGGTGCCCATATGCACCCGCACCTGGCTGCGGTGCTTCAGGGGCTTGGCTGCAGCAGGCAACACCTGCACCTCAACGTCAAAGATACTTGCAGCCACCATCGAACCCGGGCTAGCTGCCATATCGCCCCGGTTGATCTGTTCCTTCTCCACCCCCTGTAGGTTGATGGCGGTGCGGTGCCCGGCCTCGACCACTTTTTCTTCCTGCCCATGCACCTGTATGCCCCTGATCTTTGCGTTCAGTCCGCCGGGATACAAGGTGAGATCTGCCCCAGTTTCGATGCGGCCGTTCAGGGAGGTACCGGTGATAACCGTGCCAAACCCCTTCATGGAAAAGACCCGATCCACCGGGATGCGGAAGGGACCGAATTCATCGGAACGCGGCAAAGCCATCACCTTGGCGGCAAGGGCCTCCCGCACCGCCTCCACTCCTTGGCCAGTGATTGAGTCCACCGCCAGTATCGGTGCATCTGCAAGAAAGCTGTCTGCAAAAAACTCGTGCAGTTCCTCTTCCACCATCTCCAACCATTCGGGCTCCACCAAATCCTTTTTGGTGAGCACGATGATACCGTCGCGCACCCCCAAGAGCCGGCAAATATCGAAATGCTCCACGGTCTGGGGCATGATGCCTTCATCCGCAGCCACAATAAAAGCCACCAGATCCATGCCCGCAGTTCCAGCCACCATGTTGCGCACAAATTTTTCATGGCCAGGCACATCGACAATACCCAACCGCTGGCCGTCCGGCAGATCGAGATAGGCAAAACCAAGCTCAATGGTAATGCCACGCTCCTTTTCCTCCTTGAGACGGTCGCAATCCATACCGGTCAACGCGCGAATGAAACTGGTCTTCCCATGATCCACATGCCCGGCCGTACCAAGAAGTATTGCGCGCATGGCAGCTTCTCCCCTTGTGCATAATCCTGAAAAACAACGGCTACAACGCCACAAAAAAGAAAACCGGAAGGGAAAACATTTCCGGTTCCGGTTTTCTAGCCAAGCTACTGCCCAAAAAAACTACAGGTAGGGATTGCTTCGTGCTTCCTGACCAATGGTGGATTGTAAACCACCGTAACCGTGGCCGGGCCAGACCAGGGTATCGGCCGGCAGGACCAGAAGTTTGCTGCGGATGCTGTCGATCAGCTGTTGCATGGAACCCTTGGGAAAATCCGTACGTCCCACTGCACCCACAAAGAGCGTGTCTCCGGTAAAACAGTGCGGCGCGTTGTACAGGCACAGCCCACCCGGGGTATGTCCTGGGGTATGCAGCACCTGCAACTGTTCCTGACCAATGGCGATCATCTCACCATCGCGCACCGCCACATCCACTGGCGGTGACTCGGTCAAACCCAGGCCGGAAAAATAACGCCGAATGGCCGGATCACTGAAATAAGCCACATCCGCCTCGTGCATGATTATCTGCGCACCAGTACCCTGCTGCACTGCTGCGTTGCCGCAGACATGATCCAGATGCCCATGGGTATTGATAATATACTTGGTGCTCAGGCTCTGATCCCGCAGATATTTCAAGATACGTTCTTCATCGCCGCCCGGATCGATGACCGCAGCTTCCTTGGTCTTGTCACAAAATACAATGTAGCAACAAACGCCCATCATCCCAACCACGAGTTGTTCCACACGCATACGCTCTCCCTCCTCTCCTACCGACTGACCACTGGGTGATGATTGTGGTGATGATCTCGCGGTAGGCCAAGTCCAATAATGACAGCCTCTCATCAACCCAGGCCACAGGCGCCCGGATTGCACCCACAGCCGCTGGCAAAGGGGTCGACCAACACCGGGCCCGGAGGCAAACGCTGCTCCACGGCACTGACCACCGCCTCAAAGGCCTTGACAGCCGGACTATCCGTGTCCGAGGAGAGATAGGGGCTGCCTGTGTCTCCACCACTCACCACCTGGGGATCCATGGGAATACTGCCAAGAAAGGGTAGATCAAATTCCTGGGCAGTGCGTTCACCCCCGCCTTTACTAAAGATATCCAC
>JABMJC010000081.1 GCA_013201405.1 Desulfobulbaceae bacterium | reverse complement strand
GTAGGTGCCCATTTTTAGTAAAATGGAAGCCAGGAGCACTGAGCCGGCAGTAGGTGCCTCCACATGGGCGGCTGGCAGCCAGGTGTGGAAGGGGAACATGGGCACCTTGATGGCAAAGGCCAGGAAAAAAGCAAGAAAAACGAGCAGCTGAAAGCCCTGCCCATACTCGTGCCACATCATGGCTGGAATGAAGAAGGTTCCATTTTCCAGGTAGAGCGCGATGATTGCCACCAGCAACAAGACCGAACCTGCCAGGGTGTAGATGAAAAACTTAATGGAGGCGTAGCTTTTGCGTGGACCACCCCAAATGGCAATCAACAGATACATGGGAATGAGCATAAATTCCCAAAAAATATAGAACAGCACAAAATCCAGGGCAATAAAGACCCCGATCATGGCACTTTCCATGACCAGCAGGCACACCATGAAGGCGGTTACCCGCTGTTGGATGTATGTCCAGGAGGCGAGCACGCAAAGCGGCATGATCAAGGTGGTCAGTGCCACCAAAAGGATAGAGATGCCATCCACTCCAACCACGTAGTTGATATGCAACTGGGGAATCCAGGTATAGAGATGGGCGAACTGGAACGTGGTGGTCTTGCCGTCAAAGCCGCTGAGCAAGGGTAGGGTGCATAGAGCGTTTGCCAGGGTAACGACAAGCGTCAACCAACGGGCAAAGGTAGCCTTGCCAAAAAAGACAAGTAATACTAGTGCCCCGGCCAAGGGTAAACCCACCAATACGTTGAGCCAGGGAATGCCGTTGTTGATCAGTAACTGGTTCATCATGCTATCCATCTAAAACAGCAGGAAGAGGGTCAGGGTGATGAGCGCAAGCGCGGCCAGGGCAAAGACCTGAAAAAATATGTACTGCATCTGGCCACTTTGCAGAAGACGTAACTGTCCGCCCAGCCCTCGCACTGTGCGGGCCAACCCATCCACGATGCCATCTATGATGTGCCAGTCAAACCACCCGGAGAAACGGGCCATAAGCATGAGCAGCGGCAGGGCAAAGCTGCGGTACAGTTCACCCCAGGCCCAGTCAAACCACTGCAGGGGATTGCGCACTAGCCACATAAAGGCACGCCCGCCCTGGCGGTAGAACCAGTCGATATCCACATACACGACATCTTTTGGGGCAAGCAATCCCTTGAGCAAGAAAAAGGCCAAGGCAGAAAAGCCCAGCAGCTGCAGGGTTTCCACCAGATGAAAAGCCGTATAAGGGGTGTATGCGGTGGCAAAGGGCAGGGCGCTGTAGAGATATCCCGGGGCCACGCCTATCAAAAAACAGAGGGTAGCGCCAATGGTCATGGCAATAAGCATGTTGAGGGGCGGTTCGCCTGCTTTTTCCCAGGTGGTGCTGCTGCAGCGGTTTTCACCAAAAAAGAGGAAGTAGGGTAATTTCAGACCATTGTAAAGAATGGTACCAATGGCTGCAAACATGAGCAGCCAGGCTGCCCAGTTCTGTTGTGCCGCAAAACCTGCATTGATGATCATGGATTTACTCACATAGGCGGCAAAGCAGGGTGCTGCGGCAATGGAGAGGCAACCAACCAGGGTCAGCCCACAGGTGGCCGGCATTTTACGCCAAAGACCACCCAGTTCGGTAAATTTCGTTTGCCCGGTTGTATAGAGCACAGCGCCTGTTCCCATAAAAAGCAGGCTTTTGTAGAGGATATGTACCACGGCATGGGCAACCGCGCCGTTTATGGCCAACTCTGTGCCGATGCCAATGCCAGCCACCATATAGCCTACCTGGGAGACAATGGACCAGGCGAGCAAGCGGCGGATATCGTTTTCTAACAGTGCGTAGAAGAGGCCATAGAGGGCCATGATCACTCCCAGCACGATCAGTACTTCAAAGCCGGCACAGGCCCGAGCCAGGGCATAAACGGCGGTTTTGGTGGTAATGGCACAGAGAAACACCGCGCCGTTGAAGGAGGCCTCGCCATAGGCGTCCGGCAGCCAGGAATGCAGCGGTACCACTGCTGCATTGAGGCCAAAACCCAGCATAATCAGCCAAGTGTAGAGCTGCGGCTGGCTGATGTCCATGAGAGCGAAATTGATATCCCCCACGCTCTGGTAGCGCAGCAGAATGCCGGCCAAAAGGATAACCCCGCCCAGGGTGTGGATGAGCAGATAGCGATAGCCGGTTTGCAGGGACTGTGGTCCTCGCCTGAACCAAACCAGAAAAACCGAGGAAAAGGCCATCATTTCCCAAAAGAGAAAGAGGCTGAGGTAGTCGCCGCAGTAGATGACACCCAAGGACCCGGCAGCATAGCACCAGGCAGCCATGTGCTCGACAGTTTTTTCCACGTGCAGTCCGTAGAGCGTGGCCAGCACCGTTACCAGGGCCATGATCAGTGCAAAGGCCGTGGCCAGTTTGTCCACCCGGCCAAAAACAAGCTGCCATTCCATGAAGGGGAGGATGGCGAAATGGCCGCTGAGCAGGCTGTTGCCCAGCACAGCGGCAAAGGCCAAGAGGGGGATCAGCAGCAGATAGAACTTGCGCAAGGGGCCACGCACCAAAGGTAAAAGCAGGGCCCCACCCAGAAGCAGAAGGGAAGGATGGATGAAGGTATTCATGGCTTTTTTTCCTCCGCAGGCCCAAGTGGCAGATCATAGCAGCCGGGTTTGGCCTCTAGGCCAGCTTTGGCCAGCCATTTACTTAGGCAGATGATGATAATTGCGGCGAAAAATGCAAAAAATGACCAGAAAAAAGGAAGATGCGCCTCCAGCCAGCTGTGGGGATGGTGATTTTCCACTACAAGGCTCAAGATGGCGATACCAGCCAGCGTAGCATAAAAGAGCGCGAGGAAGACCCCACGTTGTAAAATGTTTTGGCCTGTTTGCTTCATCCTGTCACCATTTTGACAAACTGCATCATGAAGTTTGGATAGATGCCAATGAGCACCGAAACCGTTACCGCAATCAGCAGCGGCACCAACATGGTGAGCGGGGCCTCTTTGATGCCGCTATTCCCTGCATCGGCCGGGGCTGTGCCGAAAAAGCCCTTGTAAACAACCGGGGCAAAGTAGCCGGCATTGAGCACGGTGGAGGCGATGAGAATAAGTAAAATACCGATTTGGTGTGCCTCCATGGAGCCGACCAGTAAGTACCATTTGCTGACAAATCCCGCCACCGGTGGTGCGCCAATCATGGAGAGCGAGGCCACGGCAAAGGCGCCAAAGGTAAAGGGCATGATGCGGCCCAGTCCACCCATCTCGGAGATGTCTTGTTTATGCGCTGCGATGTAGATGGCACCGGCGCAGAAGAACAGGGTGATTTTGGCAAAGGCGTGATTGACAATATGAATGAGCCCACCTTCGATGGCATGTGGTGTGAGCAGGGCCACGCCCATAATGATGTAGGAGAGCTGGCTCACCGTGGAATAGGCGAGCCGGGCCTTGAGATTATCCTTGGAGAGCGCAATCACCGAGGCGAGAATAATGGTGCAGCCGACAAAGTAGGCGGTGGGAATGCCCAGGTACAGCCGCTGCATGGTGTCTACGCCAAAGATGTAGAGCATGACTCGGGTGGTGGAAAACACACCAACCTTGACAACGGCCACCGCATGCAAGAGGGCTGATACCGGTGTGGGTGCGACCATGGCTCCGGGCAGCCAGTGGTGCAGTGGCATGACACCGTTTTTGGCAAAGCCCAAGAGACAGAAGATATAGAGCATAACCACCATCCAGCTTGGGGCATCTGTGCTGAAAACTCCCTGGCTGATATTGTGGGGAAAATCCAGACTGCCGGTGAGCACGTAAGTGAGTGCCAGCGCCGGCAGCAAAAGAAATTTGGCCGTGGCAGGGAGATAGATGATGTATTTGCGTGCGCCTTCGTAGGATTTTTCATCCTGGTGGTGGGCCACCAGCGGGTAGGTGCAGATGGAGACAATCTCGTAAAACAGGTACAGGGTGAGCAGGTTGTCGGAAAAGGCCACCCCAATGGCACCGAAAATAGCCAAGGCAAAACAGGCGTTGAAGCGGGTTTGTTTGGGTTCGTTATGGGCGCGCATATAGCCCAGGGAATAGAAAACCGCAATCATCCATAGCGATGAGGCAACCAGCGCAAAGATCATGGAAAAGCCGTCTGCCCGCAGGGTGATGGAGAGCCCAGGCAACAGTTGAAAAACAGGATACACCAGGGTGTGGCCCTGTTTAAGTGCGGGAATAAAGGAGCACACCACCGAAAAAAGCAGCACAGAGGCGGCAAAGGAGGTGAATTCCCGCAGATTGGGATTGTTTTTTAAGGTCATCACCACCAGGCTGCCTGCCAGCGGGATCAGTACCGCTATGAGGAGGAAGGCATTTTCGGTGATGGTTGTGGCCACTTGCAACTGATTCATGGTCTGCCCTTAGCCCTGTAAATCGGTGAGATCATCGCTTTCGATGCTTTTGTAGTTCCGGTACACCGCAATCAAAATACTCACAGCAATGGCTGCCTCGGCTGCGGCTATGGCCATGATAAAGAGGGTGAACAGCCTTCCGAGCGTGGGATCAGGGACGAGAAAACGGCTGAAGGCCATAAAGTTCAAGGAGGCAGCGGCAAGAATCAATTCGGCGGAGATGAGCATACCGATGACCGTGCGCCTGGACATCAGTCCGTAGACGCCACAGGCAAAAAGAAAGGCCGCCACCACCAAATAGCTTGAGAGACAGTTGTAGATGCCAAGCAGTTGCATAGCTTACGCTCCTGTTCCCCGATTCCTGCCCCGTTGCGCATGCACCAAGGCACCGATGATGGCCATGAGCAGCACGATGGAAATCAGTTCAAATATCAGGACATGGGGGCCAAGTAGTGCTATGCCCAGATCTCTGGTGGACCCTTCCTGTTCTTGGGGAAATTGCTGCCAGGGGGTGGCCAGTGCCAATATGGTAAAACCAGCGAAGAACAGCATGGCCACGCTGATGCCGATGGGACCGGCCAGGGCGCTGACCTTGCGTTGATGTCGGGTGTCACTGCCCGCCTGGGTAACCATCATAATGGCAAAGGCAATGAGAATGGAAACCGCGCCCACGTATATGAGCATCTGCATCATGGCGAGGAAAGGGCTCAAGAGAAAATAGTACAGGCCAGCCACGCCGGTAAAGCAGAGGGCAAGGCCAGCTACCGAGCGCACCAGCCATTTGGACAGCACCGCGATCAGCGCACCGCCAACCACCATCAGGATAGTTAGAAGAAAGATCAGCCCCACCAGGCCTTCGGCACTGAACAGTGTTGGAGTGGCTACGTTGCAGGTCAGGGCTTGCATTGATTCTGCTCCTTGAGCCGGGCAATGAGATCGAGCTGAAAGGCACTCTTGTCAAAGGCCACCCGGTTGTATTCCCTGGAAAAACGCAGGGCATTGAACTTACAACTTTCCACGCAGGAGCCGCACAGGCTGCAGGTGGTGAAATCAAGCATATAGGAGGTGAGGACCCTGCCCTTGCCGCTGGGCGCCTTTTCACCGCTGAGGGCAATGCACCCAGAGGGGCAGGCCCGCTGACACAGGCCGCAGACCACGCAGTTGGGTTCACCGCTTTCCTCGTTGGCAATGAGTTCAATATGGCCTCGGAAGCGGGCCGGCAGGGTGGGCGTCTCGTATGGGTAGTGTTCGGTGACCACTGGCCGGAAAAATTCCCGCCCAGTAATGCTCAGGCCAACGACCAGGCTTTTTGCGCCAACAAATATGTCTCGCCAGTATCCGCTCATCGCTCTATGACAGGAAGTTACAGAAACTTGACCAAGCCTGCGGTAATGAGCAGGTTGATCAGGGAAAAGGGGATCATCACCTTCCAGCTCAGGTTGAGCAGCCGGTAGATCTGGGTGCGGGGATAGGTCCAGCGAACCCAGATAATGGTGAAGATCAGGGCATACATTTTCAGACCAAACCACCACCAGCCGGGAGCCACATCAAAGGGACAGCCCCAGCCACCCAAAAAGAGGATGGTGGTGAGACAGGCCCCCACCACGATGTTGATATACTCAGCCATCATGAACAGGCCATACCCCATGGAACTGTATTCGGTCATGTAACCGGCCACCAGTTCGCTTTCCGCCTCGGCCAGATCAAAGGGCGCCCGGTTTGTCTCGGCGATGGAACAGATGAAAAAGATGATAAAGGCAATCCACATGGTAAGAATATGCCAGCCTTCCAGTCGAAACAGATTCCACTGGAAGAGGCCACCCTGCTGATCCAGGGCAATCTCGCGCAGGTTGAGGGAGCCGCTGATCAGGGCAATGGTGATCAGGGTGAGCAGCATGGGGATCTCATAGGCCAGGTTTTGAGAAACCGCCCTGGCTGATGAGATGATGGCGAATTTGTTGCCCGAGGCCCAGCCACCCAAAAGTACGCACAACATGGCCAGGGAGGCAAAGGCGAAGATGAACAGGGCCGAGAGTTCCATGTCCAGCGCCTGCAGATGCGCACCAAAGGGGATGACTGCCAGGGCAACCATGCCCGGCAGCATGGCCAGCACCGGTGCCAAGCGGAAAAGGGCCGCATCCACGCCATCTGGTACCAACAACTGCTTGGTCATCAGCTTGAGCCCATCGGCCAGTGGCTGGAGCAGGCCGGCCCAGCCAACCTCGCAGGGACCGGTACGCCTCTGGATGCGGGCAGCGCCCTTGCGCTCGCACCACACCAGGTAGGCGGCATTGAGACCGGCAAAAGTCATCAGGCCGATGAGATAAACAAGTGCATGTACAATAGGGTTGGCCATCATCACTTCCCTCTAGCGGTCTATCTCGGGAATAACCAGGTCCAGGCTGCCCAAAAAAGCCAGGACATCGGCAATCATCATGCCTTCCGCCACCTCGGCAAACAGACTCAGATTGCTGAAGGTGGGGGAGCGCAGCTTCAGCCGGTAGGGGTTTCTGTCACCATTGCACAGTAAACGGTGCCCCAGGGAGCCCCGCGCAGTTTCCACCGCAGCATAGCAGGTGCCTGCCTCTGGTCGCAGATTTTTGGGAACTTTGGCCATAATCGGGCCATCGGGCAGTTTGTCCAAAGCTTGCTCGATAATGCGCAGTGACTGTTCGATTTCATCCATGCGGACCATGTAGCGGGCCATGGAGTCACCCTCGTCGTACACCGGTATATCAAAGTCCAGCTCAGGATAGATCGAATATGGTTCATGTTTGCGCACATCAAAATCAATGCCTGAACCACGCGCCACCGGGCCGCTTGCTCCGTAGCGACGGCACTGTTCTGCGCTGATGATGCCAATACCTTTGATGCGCTTGATCAGGATGATATTGCCGGTCACCAGGCTGTGATACATGACGGGCAGGCGTTTGCGCAAACGATCGATAAATGTGCGTGTATCACTGATGAACTCGTCGTCGATATCGTTGTACACACCACCGAAACGGAAGTAGCAGTAGGTGAGGCGAGAGCCGGTAGTACGCTCCAGCAGATCCAGGATCTGTTCCCGGTCGTCAAAGGCGTAGAGTAGCGGGGTAAAGCCGCCCAAATCCAGCAAAAAAGCGGCCCACCACAGGAGATGACTGGCGATGCGGTTGAGCTCCACCGTGATCACCCGGATATACTCTGCGCGCTCCGTTACCTGAATGCCTGCGTCTCGGTCCCCCACTAGGCAGTAGCCATGGTTCAATGCGAGGGCGTGCAGGTAATCCATGCGGGCAGTGTAGGGCATGAATTGGGCGAAATTGCCCTGTTCCGCTATTTTTTCATGCATTCGGTGGATATAGCCCAGCACTGGTTCGGCCTTGACAACATACTCGCCGTCCATGGTCACCTTGATGCGCAGAACCCCGTGGGTGGCCGGATGTTGCGGCCCCAAGTTAAGCACAAAGGTTTCTTCGTAGCGCTGTCTGGGCAGGTTCATGGCATGTAATCCTTGCGCAACGGATAAAAGTCTGCGTCTTCGGGCAACAGGATGCGAATCAGATTGGGATGGCCGTCAAAAAGGATACCAAACAAGTCGTAAACCTCTCGTTCGTGCCAGTCAGCTGCAGAAAAAATGCTGCATAAACTGGGGACTATTGCCTCGTCCCTGGAAACCGTGCAGCGGAGCAGTACCCGATATTGAGGTGCTGCATAGTGGATGAAATCGTACAATACTTCGAATTGATTTTTTTCCGGCCAGTCTACCCCGGTGATCGATTCCAGTAGAAAGTGCTGGTTATCAAGCAGTTCGGCTGCGGTGCGCAATTGCTCAGGTCGGCAGTGCTGCTCCAGGTTGGCGCCGCTACGGCTGTAGTCAAGCGGTATGGTTGCAGTACGTGCCTCTGTTGCGTCGTTGTCGTTTGGTTCCGTTGCATCCTCAGCACCCCCATTGAGCTTGCCAAAGAGGGTGAGGAGGGTTGTGTGCAGTTCGTTTGTTGCTTCCATGTTCATGCTCAGGCCGCTTCAACCCGGGGCCAACGGCGTGTGCCGGTAATTTTTTCTTCCAGGGTCATGATGCCCTCAAGCAGGGCTTCGGGCCTGGGTGGACATCCAGGAATGTATACATCCACCGGGAAAAGCAGATCTGTCCCTTCCACCACATTGTAGTTGCAGGGCAGTTTGAAAGGCCCGCCTGAAATGGCACAGTTGCCCATGGCGATGACCCATTTGGGTTCCGGCATCTGATCGTAGAGGGTTTTTACTGCCAGTTCCAGTTTTTTGTTGACGGTGCCGGCCACGATCATCACATCACTCTGCCGGGGAGATGGTCGAAAAACCTCGGCGCCGAAACGGGAAATATCATAGCGGGAACCGCCAGTGCACATCATCTCAATGGCGCAACAAGCCAGGCCAAAAGTCATGGGCCAAAGCGAGTTGGCTCGCGCCAGATCGATCAGGGTGTCGAGTTTGGCAAATTGCACTAGGGGTGACGGGATGGCTTCCCTGTCCATGTGAAGACTCCTTTGCACCAGGCATACACCACCGCCAGGGCTAGAATAGCGACAAAGAGGAGGATTTCTATAAAATCTTCGTAAGCAAAGCTGGGATCATTGTAGGCCAATGCCACGGGAAAAAGAAAGAGAACATCTACATCAAAGGCAAGAAAGATAAGCGCATAGAGATAGTAGACTATACCAAAGCGAATCCACGCCTTGCCAATGGGCACCATGCCACATTCGATCAGCTGGCTGCTCTTGCCTGCACTTTGGCGTGTGTGGGAACTGGGGCTGAGCAGTTTGACGATAAGAATAGGGCCAAGGCCAAAACCCAGTGCCCCGAGCATGAACAGGGCGATATAGAGGATAGTGGTGTGTGTGGCAGCGTCCATGTTTTCATTCCCGTTGAATTGTGGGAAGAAAAGGAAAAAATCAGATAATTTGATTTTAATTTAAAGAAAAACTTATGAAAATGTACCGTAGCCATGATGAAGCTGTCAAGTAAAAGCTTGTTATAGAGGCGTAGATGCAAAAGAGTTGCAGGTTGCTGGATTCGTATCTGTAGGTAAGGACTAATGCTGAGAGTATTTTGTGCAGGACTTTAAACAATAAGGATCCTTCATATAAAAAATATTGACGAATAATGACGGCATGCTAGATTTGTATTGTTATTCAATTTTATTCATGCTCGAGTCAAATTTTACTTTGAGAACACCATGTCCATCACATTCAGGCAGCTGGAAATCTTCAAAGCCGTGGCAGAAACCAACCAGGTTACCCGGGCCAGCAAAAATCTACAGTTGACACAATCGGCGGTGAGCATGGCCCTGGCGGAACTGGAAAATCAGCTGGGTGGATCACTGTTTGACCGCCACGGTCGTAGCCTTTTGCTCAACGACCGTGGACGATACCTGCTGCCCCACGCCAAGGAAATGCTACACCAGGTGGCTGCGGTCGAAACCGTGCTCACCGGTCAACAGGATGTGGTTGCAGGACTCTTGCATGTTGTTGCCAGTACCACTGTGGGCAATTATGTGATGCCCTATCTTATCGGGGCCTTTATGCGAAACTACCCGGAAGCCCATATCAATATGCTGGTGGTCAACACTATGCAGGCGGAAAACCTGGTAGCCAACGGCCAAGCGGATCTTGGTTTTGTTGAGGGTGATATCAATGTGGATTCTTTGATACCCACCTCCTGGTTCAATGATGAATTAGGTATTATTGTCAACCCGCAGCATAAGCTGGCTGGACAAAAATCGTTTCGTATTCCGGAAGATTTGAAGAAGACCAACTGGGTCTTGCGGGAAGAAGGATCGGGTACTGCGGAAATTTTTACCAAACGATTGGGCCGGCATGCCTCAACCTTGAAGGTGATCAGCAAAACTGGACATACCGAGGCCATCAAGAAGGCAGTGGAGGCTGGTACCGGCGCTGCTTGCCTGTCTAAACTGGCTGTGACGCGCGAGGCAGAAGCTGGCTGGCTCAAGCTGCTTGATATAGAAGGAATTGACACCTGCCGTCAGCTGTGGATCATTCAGCATAAGGATAAAATAGTGACCCGTTTGATGTCGGAATTTCTGTCCTTCTGTGAAGGGGCAGTGCGGAACCAGGTCGGGTGCCTGTGCACAAACTTTCCGTGGAAACTGCAAGACCTTCTTACTCGCAGTGGCATCAAGGAGCCGAATTGCTCCTGAACAAGAATTTTTCAAAATAGCTCTGATTAGAAACAGGCTGATACAGACCAGTTAATGGTATCACCCATAGAGTATAATCATACGATCCTGCAGCCAGTGCTTCCTGGGTCGCTTGCCTCCCTATTGTGAATAAGAATCCTGCAGGCCAATATGTGTTGTATACATGGAAAATTTGGCCAGGATAATTTTCTCTGGGAGAACAGGATTGACTTTTCCTGCATAATATCGGTAAGGTTACTCTTTTTTTGAGGTTTCCCCGGCCAGTAGGACTGTGCTCAGGATGGTGCACGCACGCTACAGCCTGTTGGGATACCATCGGCTGGGGCCGCTGATTTACTGTGCAGGAGCCACGTCATGGTCAACTACTTTTATCTTGACCGCACCATTGTGAAAATGGAAAGCGGAGAGAACCCTGAAGTCAAGGACGTTTTCTGGGTGGATCTTATCAGTGCCACCACCGAGGAGAAACGCCAGGTTGAACACGACTTCAATGTGGAACTGTTTACCAAGCAAGAAAGCGAGGAGATCGAGAGCAGTTCGAGATATGTTGAAACCGTGGATGAAATCGGTATCAATCTGAATTTTCTTGTGCCACAAGACGGTACCTTTGCCAACGAACCGGTTTCCTTCATCATCAAGGACAGAATTCTTTTTACCCAGCGTAACCAGGAATTTCGTGCCTTTGGAGAAGCCTACCGTAAACTCCGCACCTTCCAACCTGTGGATGGCGACGATATTTTTCTGACCATCCTGGAGACCCGCATCGATTATGATGCCGATCTCATCGAGAGCATCACCGACCAGATTTCGTATATCACCCGCACCATGGTGCACGACAAGGATCCAGACAAGCAAATCCTTTTGGAGATCACCACGCTGCAGGAAACCACCATTGCCATCCGCGAAAATATTGTGGAAAAGCAGCGCATTCTTTCCTCTCTTTTGAAGAGCAAGATGTTTCCCAACGAGGATTATGACAAGATGCGCATCATGATCAAGGACGTGGGCTCCCTGCTGGATCATACTGCCTTCAATTTCGAGCGGCTGGAGTTTTTACAGAACAGCTTTCTCGGCCTGGTGAACATCGAACAGAGCCGAGTGATCAAGATTTTTACCGTGGTAACGGTCATCTTTATGCCGCCCACCCTGATTGCCAGCGCCTATGGCATGAACTTCCACTACATGCCCGAGTTGGAGATCATCTGGGGCTATCCCTTTGCCCTTTTACTGATGGCTTGCTCTTCTGCCGCAACACTCCTCTTTTTTAGAAGGAAAAAATGGCTATAAAACTGCACCAAGCAGAATGACACAAATGACGGCCAGGTGCTGCATCCCGGAGGTATCCCAATGATGCGTCGTTTTTTGCAGCCGGAAGGGAAGGGGCTCTACATCTTCATTGCCCTGGCTGTGCTTGCCTGGCTGGCCTATGAAACCGTCAAGCCTGGTTTGCATGACCCGCGGGCCTTGCCCAGGGCGATCGAAGCCCG
>JABMJC010000080.1 GCA_013201405.1 Desulfobulbaceae bacterium | reverse complement strand
TTCTATCCAGGGTATCGCCCTTTTGAACGCGATAGGTCTGCCTGCTGCCTTGACTGGTGCTGCGCGCCACCTGCTTCCCCGTTTGTTTAGCGGTCCCGGCGATGAGCGTACTGCTCGCCGCCATAGGTATTTGCAGGCGTTGCCCGGTTTTTAACTGGGCAACTCGCAGGTTGTTGGATTTGAGCAAGTCGGTCATGCTCACCTGATAGCGTTTGCTGATGGCAGTTAAGGTGTCCCCTTTTTTGACTACATGGGTTGCATAGGCAATGTTGCTGGCCCGTGCCGGACGACGACGAAGCTGGTCGATATTGGCAGCCACCATCTCCTTGCATCCCAAAGGAACACGCAGTGCGTAGTGTTTGCCAGTCGGAGGCGTTTGGTTTTTGAGTAACTCGTTGTTGAGGGTGCGTAAATGTTTGACCGAGGTGTTTGCTGTGCTGGCCACAGCGGCAAGGTCGACACCTGCGGGAACCTGCACCATCTCATAGCGGTGGGCAGAATGGTAGTCGATATTGTCAAAACCATAGGCCTCGGGATTGCGGGCTATGATAATGGCGGCGATGAGTTTGGGTACATAGCGTTTTGTCTCCATGTACATGCCCTCAGAGGCAGCCAATTCCCAGAAATCCTTGGCATTGTGTTTTTTAATGGACCTTTCTATCATGCCTTCACCGGCATTGTAGGCTGCCACTGCCAGGTGCCAGTCGTTGAATTGCCGGTACAGCCGAGACAAATACTGGATAGCAGCCTTGGTTGCTTTCTCGGGTTGCCGCCGTTCATCCACCCAGGAATTGATGGCCAGATTGTACTGGCGGCCAGTTGCGGGCATGAATTGCCACAACCCACCGGCGCCGGCGCAGGAGACAGCAGACGGATTGTAGCCGGATTCAATCATGGCCAGAAAGGCCAGGTCCCGTGGCAAACCTGCCTCCATCAGCTCTTTTTCTATGGCAGGTACGTATCTGCCGGATCTGGCCAGCCAACGGGCAAAGTCTTTACGCTGCTTGCCTTGAAAGAGCTCGAGGTAATAGTTGACCTGTTTGTTGATGACAACCGGAAAGTCGTATCCAGACAGCTCATACCCTGTGGCCCTGGCCACTGTGCCAGGTGCCGGTGCTGCACCTGTTTCCCAGACCCCGGGCTGGTTGAGTGCGGCAAGTTCCTCTTTGGCGCTTTGCTCTGGTTCAGCAAGGGTCGATTCTTCGAGGTCTGCCACGTCCCCAGAGGGTAAAACACAGGGCGCAGTGCCAGCAACCATACTGTCTTGAGGTTGTGCGACCGGTGGATGTTTACTTGTTTTTTGGTGGCTGGAGCAGGAAGATAAGAGAAAAACAGAGCAGCATATTGCAGTACAGCACAGGTGTCCCAGAGAAGGTCTCATATGGTCAGCCTTATGGTTGTGTAGCTATATAAATATAGCTTAAATACGTATTTATCATAAAAATATTGAAATCAATAGTTAATAAATTTTTATTTATCATATTCGCAGGAGTAAAGGCAAGAAAAACTGTAGGACTTGCGCGGAAAAGAAAGCGGATGCTGTTTTTTACAGTCGTGGTTAAATGTATCTTGTCAAGATACTCTTTTAACACAACTGTATGGTACAGAAGTTTTTTTCATTGACCAGTGGCAGTATGCCTTGGTCAGTTTCGTTCACACAAAAGGGAGAACATTATGGGACTGTTTGGCAAGATTTTAGAAAAACTCGGCTTCAATAAGGGTGCTCAGGCGGCAGAGGTGTCTGCGGATACAACAACCAGCAGCCAAAGTGGCCCGGCTGCACCTGCTGCCCCCAGCCAGGCCATATCCCAGGTGGATGTGGTTGCACAGCTGGAGGCCATGGCCGCTGCCAACCCGCAAAAGCTCAACTGGAAGGTATCCATTGTGGATTTGCTCAAACTGCTGGGTTTGGACAGTAGCCTGGATGCACGCAAGGAGTTGGCGGTGGAGTTGGGTTGCCCGTCCGAGAAAATGGCTGACTCCGCCCAGATGAATATGTGGCTCCATAAAACTGTTTTACAGAAGTTGGCGGAAAACGGCGGTAATATTCCGCCGGAACTATTGGACTAAGTTTGTCGCTGGCTACAAGAAACGCTTTTGCTTCTGCTCCGCACTGTATGGTAGCAGAGGTAAAGGCGTTTTTTGGTGTTTTGTCAGGTGCAGGACTACGACCTGTGAACTGGTCGGGTTTGAGTTTTGTTCCAGTCGAGGCTGGGTGTTTCATTTTTTCCTTGCGTTGAGCAGATGCTTTTCCCGGCGTTTTTTACGAATACTCAGAAAAAACCAGCGAGCGAGAAAATAGGTGCCAAGACCAATGGGAATGGCCAGGGCTATGCCGCCGCAGAGCATGATTTTAATGGTGTCTGCCCCGACACTGCGGAGCAGTCCCAGGCTGGAAAGAAAGCCCTGTACCTTGATTTGATGCAATATTTCCTGAATACGTCCCCAGGAAAGCTGCCCTGGGAAGAAAAAATTTCCTATCCGCCAAACGAGATAATAGTGTGGCACAATGGTCAGGGGGTTACTCACCAGGGTGCCTGTCAGTACGGCTGTAACGGCGTTGACCCGAAACAGAAAGGCCGCAGCAAGCGTAATGAAGGTGTGCAGCGGCATAGTGGGGGTGCAGGCAATGGCCGCGCCCAGGGCCAGCGAATCCACCGGGCCGCGCATTCTTTGTGCCCGCCTGTAATACAGGCGTAACGGTCGTAATAGCTTCATGGAGAGGCGCTGTGTTCGGTGCCCCTTGTTTGGCTGAGGCGAACAAAGTCTGCCAGGGTAAGCGTTTCGGCGCGGGCTGTTGGCGCAATACCTGCCTGAATCAGCTGGGCGGCCAGGCGTTCTTTATCGGCTTCGAGCGGCCGCAGGGCATTGAGCAAGGTCTTGCGGCGTTGGGCAAAGGCGGTGCGGACAATGCGGCTAAACAGGGAATGATCAAATGCGCCCATGGACTCCAGTCGGGCTGGTTCTGGATAAAAGTTCAGGCGCAGTACCATGGAATCCACTTTGGGACGCGGATAAAATTCTGCTGGGCCAACTTCCATCAGATACTCCACATTGGCACAGGCGGCGAGAAGTACAGTGGGGGCACCGTATGCCTTGCTTCCAGGCTGTGCGCCCAGGCGGAGCGCCAGTTCTTTTTGCAGCATGACCACTGCCGAGTGCAGGTGGCGCCGCTCATCCATCAGCCGGAAGAGAAAGGGAGTGGAGATGGAGTAGGGCAGGTTGGCTACAATCTTGAGCCGTTTTTCGTTCTCGCAGAGTTCTGCCAAATTGACCTTGAGAATATCGGCATGCACCAGGCGCACGTTTTCCGGCAGATCGCCAAGTTCTTCGTGCAGGCGAATGAGACCACTGTCTGCCTCGATACCGATCACCTCGGCTGCAGCCGCTGCCAGGGGCCGGGTGAGTGCTCCCAGGCCCACACCCACCTCCAGTACCGTATCGTCAGGGTTGAGCCCTGCCAAGGCAACGATGCGCTGGGCCGTGTGCTCATGCACCAGAAAGTTCTGCCCCAGGTATTTGTGGGGAGCCAGGCGACGGGATTGCAAGAGCTGCTTGGTCTGACGCAGGTTCATGATGTTAGAGCCTGGTTGCAGTGGTTGTAGCTTGGTCGAGCTGGGTGGGTTTTAGTGAAGCGGTGAGCGGGAATAGGCGTCGGCATCTGGTTCGGCTTCTTGGCCATTTTGATAAGCGTGGTAGCCTGCCAGGGCAATCATGGCGGCATTGTCGGTACAGAAGACTGGTGAAGGCAGAAAGAGTTTGAGTCCTTCTTGCTGGCAAAGTGTTTGTATACGCTGGCGCAGGCGTTTGTTGGCCGCCACCCCACCGCCAAGAACCACCTGGTTGTGCTGATTGCTGTGGGTCGCCATGATGGTTTTGTGGGTTAAGACTTCCACCACCGCCTCTTCAAAGGAGGCACAAATGTCGCATACGACTGTTTCGTCGCTCTGATCACTGGCCATCACCGTGTTGTGCACTGCAGTCTTCAGGCCGCTGAAGCTGAAGTCAAGGCTGTCCTTGGCTAACCAGGCGCGGGGAAAGGCGTAGGCCTGCGCATTGCCCTGTTCGGCAAGCCGGGCAATGATGGGTCCACCGGGATAGCCGAGATGCAGCATTTTGGCCACCTTGTCAAAGGCTTCGCCAGCAGCATCGTCGCGGGTACGACCAAGGCGGATGTAGGAGGTGGGAGAATCCACACGAAACAGAGCGGTGTTGCCGCCGGAAACAATGAGCGCTGTATAGGGGAAGCTGGGCGTGTCTTGCTCCAGCAGGCAGGAGAGCAAATGTCCGGCCAGATGATCCACTCCCACGCAGGGCAAATTCCGGGTCAGGGCCAGGGCCTTGGCAAAGGTGAAGCCCACCAAGAGCGAGCCCACCAGCCCCGGCCCCTGGGTGGCGGCAATGAGTTTAATGTGGTCCAGTGTCACTCCTGCCCGGGCAAGCGCCTCTGCCACCACAGGCTGAATCATCTCGATGTGCCTGCGGGAGGCCAATTCCGGCACGATGCCACCAAAGGGGGTGTGCACTTCGTGTTGGCTGCTTATAATACTGGAAAGTACGCGGCGCTGCTCTGCATGCACCACAGCAGCTGCCGTATCGTCACACGATGTTTCAATGGCCAGGGTGAGCATAGGCCTTCCTTGACTTCCTTGCATAGGCTGCCGCCAGGCGCAGGATGACAGCATTGCAGGTGGTGGTGCAGACCAGTACCAACCCAGCAACAGCCCGTTGAATATGTATATGAGCGAACAAACAATATACTCCATGCACGAACAAATTACCAGCACCGCCCCCGGTGCAGCCGGGGGAGACAACTCCCTGTGCGACTCCTTTGCCCGTACTATTTCCTATCTGCGGCTCAGTCTCACCGACCGTTGTAACCTGCGCTGCCTGTACTGTGTGACCGAGGAAGAGGCCAATGGCCTGCTGCGTAAGCTGCGCCATGCAGATTTGCTCAGTTACGAGGAGATGTTGCGGGTGGTGCGGGTGGCCGTGGGCATGGGCATCACCAAGCTGCGTCTTACTGGCGGAGAGCCGCTGGCGCGGCGCAATGTGTTACATTTTATCAAGGCCTTGGGGGCAATTCCGGGTTTGAGTGATATTCGTCTGACCACCAACGGTGTATTTTTTGCACAAATGGCCAGGCAACTCTTTGCCGCAGGGGTGGGCAAGGTCAACATCAGCCTGGATTCACTCAAACCAGAACGTGTGGCCCGCATTGCCGGAGTGGACTGTTTTGCCCAGGTGTGGCGCGGAGTGGAAACAGCCCTGGCCGTGGGCTTTTCTCCTGTCAAACTCAATGTGGTGGTCATGCGTGGCATCAACGACGATGAGTTGGCGGATTTTGCCCGCTTATCCCAGCGTCTGCCCCTGCAGGTGCGTTTTATCGAGTTCATGCCCATGGGCAACTCCAGCCGTTGGCGACAGGAGATGTATTTGAGTACCGATGCCATCAAGGCGGCCATCAGCCCCTTGGGCGAACTGCTTCCCCTGGGGCGCAACTGCCTCGACGGCCCGGCTCAGGTTTTTCGACTGGGACAGGATGCGGTGGGCAGCCTTGGTTTTATCAGTCCGATCAGCCACCATTTTTGCGACAATTGCAATCGCCTGCGTCTGACCTCGGCCGGCAGTTTGCGCTCCTGCCTGCTGCACGATGAAGAAATCGATCTGCGTGCCATTCTGCGCTCCGGGCAGGATGATGCCGCCATTAGCAACGCTATCCGCCAGGCCATTTTGAACAAACCCAAGGGACATCAATTGGAAGAACGTCTGCGTGATGCCGGTGGCGATTGCCATGGGCGTATGTCCCGCATCGGTGGTTGATTCCAATGCCAGCACCAGGTCCAGGACCGCCGCCGCGGGGATCACCGGAAAACCGTGGATATTGGCGAGCTTGAGCAGGGTTTGAATATATTGAGTATTTTTTGCCCGTATTATCAACGTGGGCACAAAAATCAGCCCCGAAGCATCACTTTGGTAGGCTGTGCTGGCCTTGGCATCCACGAGCACGGCCCCGGGCTCAGCTCTTCAATGAGGGTGTTTTTGATGGTGTTGCCAAGGTGCGGGCAGACATGGCGGGTGCAGAGAGTGCCGGTATTCAGTTACGACCAAATCCGGGGATGAAAAGGATTTTTTCAATTTTTTTCAATGCCAGCATGGCCAGGCTGACCAGGGTTAGATAGTACAGGGCAATCACTGCAAAGACCTCGGTAAAGCGGAAGTATTCGGTGGCAATGGTTTTACCTTCGCCGGTGAGTTCCATGCAGGTGACAATATAGGCCAGGGAAGAGTACTTGATCAGGTAGATGATTTCATTGCCGCAGCCGTGGATGGCCCGCCGGATGGCCTGGGGCACGATAATGGACTGCAGGGTCTGCCAGGCACTGAAGCCAAGCGCCTGGGCCCCCAGATACTGTCCCTTTTTGATGGAGAGCAGGGCGCCGCGCACGTATTCGCTCTGGTAGGCGCCGCTGCACAACATAAAACCGATGACTGCTGCACTGTAGGGGCTCAGATAAAGACCCAGATTAGGCAGGCCGTAATAAAGGACAAAGAGCTGCACCACCAGGGGAGTGCCGCGGAAGAGTGCGGCATAGGCAGCAACTATGCTGCGCATCCAGGGTCGGCCAAAGGCGCGTACCGTACCAGCCAGAATACCGATGAGCACCCCGCCGCAGGCAGAGGGCACAATCAGGGCCACGCTCATGAGCAGGCCCCGGTTGAGGGCGTCGAGTAAATCGTGATAAAAAGGCGAAAGGGTCAGCACTTGCATTCCCCATCGGCAAGCTCGCTCAAACGGTCGCAGAACCCTGCACTCTTGCTGCCGCAACCTGGAACAAGCAGCAGGGAAGGAGCGCCCCGTTCCACAATGACCCCAGCCTCCATGAAAAGAATTTCGTCGGCCAGGG
Source organism: Desulfobulbaceae bacterium (assembly GCA_013201405.1). GTDB lineage: Bacteria > Desulfobacterota > Desulfobulbia > Desulfobulbales > Desulfobulbaceae > Desulfobulbus. The sequence goes on along the minus strand of JABMJC010000080.1, from coordinate 5,219 downwards.
TGGAGATTAGGCTGATCTGATGGGTGGCCATGAGCATGGTCATGCCTTTGCCGGCCAGGTTGCGGATAACCGCGATCACCTCGCCAATCAGCTCGGGATCCAGTGCGCTGGTGGGTTCATCCAAAAGCAGGACCTGCGGATCCATGGCCAGGGCGCGGGCAATGGCCACTCGTTGTTTTTGCCCACCGGAGAGTTGTGCCGGGTACAAATCTGTCTTGTCGCCCAGGCCAACCTGTTCCAATTCCAGTCGGGCGCGCTTTTCGGCTGCGGTGCGACTGATTTTTTTCACCTTGCGCAGGGCGATGGTGATGTTGTCCAGTGCGTTGAGGTGATCAAAGAGGTTGAAATCTTGAAAGATCATGCCCACCTGCTGCCGCAGTTGGTACAGACTTTTTTTGTTGTGGAGATCAACCTCCACCCCGGCCAGGCTGATGCTGCCCTCATCCGGTAGCACCAGGCAGTTGATACACTGCAAAAGTGTGCTCTTCCCACCTCCCGAGGGGCCGATCAATACCTTGATCTCGCCCCGCTTCAAACCCACACTTACCCCGTTGAGGATGCGCTGGCCAGAGAAGGATTTGCTGACCTTATCCGCCTGCAGTACCGGAATTTCGCTGCTGTTCATGTTTGTTCCTCTCCAGAGTAGCCAGGAATACGCACTTTGTGCTCCAGCTTGCGCAAGGCGCTGATTCCTGCCCAGGTCAAGAGGAAGTAGAGCAGGCCGGCGGCCAGATACAGTGGCAGATGCTGGTAGGTACGGGAGGCCACAAACTGGGCCCGGGCCATAATCTCTGGTGCGCCAATGACAAAGGCCAGGGCCGAATCTTTTAAGATAATGGAATACTCGTTTGACCAGGCAGGAATGGAGATGCGCAGGGCCTGTGGCAGGATGATGGAGCGGATGGCTGCGACATCACTCATGCCCAGGGCACTGGCTGCCCGAAATTGCCCCCGGGGCAGAGACATGATGGCCCCGCGGAAGATGTTGGCCTGGTACGCACCAGTTGTGCAGCCCAACACCAGTGCAACGGCGGCCAGGGCATTGATTTGGATGTTCAGATAGGAAAAGAGGCCAAAATAAAAAAGAAAAAGCAGTGCCAGAATGGGAACACCCCTGAAGAACCACAGGTAGGCGGAAAGGAGCAGCTTAAGCCAGCCTGGTCCGTACACCAGGCCAATCGCAACCACAACCCCGATGACCAAGCCAATGCCCATGGCCGCCAAAACGATAAGCGCCGTATTGACCGCCCCAAAAAGCAAGTAGGGAAAGGCGTCGACAACGGCGTTGAGTTGAGCATGCATAGGATTAATTCAGGCTGAGACTGACAAATTTCATTCAGCCGTGCGGCATGGAATGCGCTACGGAAGGTTGTGGTGGATACGAGGCTGCAGTGCAGAGGGTGTTTATAGCAGCCGCAGCCATGGGGCGCGTGTACCGTGCGGGTAGATCCAGTTGGACACCGGCACAGTACACGGCGTGCAGGTTATTGGTTCAGCTCGTATTTTTCGATCAGCTCATCCCAGTAGGGGGAGGCCATCAGTTTCTTCAGGCTGGTATTCACCTTGTCCAGTAATTCGGCATCATCCTTACGCACTGCATAGCCAAAATCCTCTTCCGGCATGCCAAAGGTGCCCAAGATTTTCACCTCTTTTTTCGCCTCGGCGTCATGGGCAGGGGCGCTATCCATGGCTGCGGCATCAATACGGCCGTTGAGCAGATCTTCCACAGCCAAGGGTGCTGAACTGTAGTACTTAAGGGTCACGTTGTAGCCCTGGCTGGCAATGTGTTCCCGCAACCACTTGGCCTCGGTGGTGCCCTGCTGCACGCCCAAAGTCTTTTTCTGGGTGTAGATCTCCTCAGCGGTCAGTGGAGAATCGTTTTTTACCACAAAGACCTTTTTGATGATCCAGTAAGGAATCGTGAAATTGACCCGTTCAGCGCGCTCTGGGCTGATGCTCATGCCAGAGGCGATGATATCAATTTTCTTGGTAACCAGGCTGGTGACGATGCCATCCCATTCAACGGGCACATGGGTGATTGCCAGGCCCAGATCTTTGGCAATCCAGTCCATGGCGTCCACGTCAAAGCCGCTGGGTTTGCCGGTTTTGTCAATGAAGGCAAAGGGTGGAAAATTAGCGTCAATACCGTTGACAATTTTACCGGCTGCCAGAGCCTGGCCAGTCAGAAGAAACAGGGTGCAGAGGGTGAACACAAAAAGTTTTCGCATAATTGATAGTCCTCAAGTTTGCCTTGATGCTGGTATCAGTCCGACAGGAGCAGACTGACACTGACACGTAGTAGGAATGCGTACTATTCACCAATAGTTTGTCAATATCGAAAATCGTTGATATAGTTGAAAAGTCGACAGGTGTCAATGGATCATCCATGACTGTATCCCTATCATTGAGCTGTTTCCACTCCTACCATCTCCATCCGTACCACAAGGCTGTCCATTCCGGTTGCCAGGCACTCGGGCAAAGGATGTACACACAGGGAGAATTCAAACCATGCGACGAAGAGATATCTTAAAGGCCATAGCTTTGGGCGGTGCAGCTGCTGTCATTCGCCCTTTTGATACCTTTGATGTACTGGCGCAGACAGGCAGCACCGCTGCCAACGGCAATGCCGATCTGGTGGCCGCCCTGGGCGGTGAACCTGCCGAGATGCTGCACCAGGCCCTCATCGAATTGGGTGGCATTGAACGTTTTGTCAAGGGCGGCAACCAGGTGGTGATCAAGCCCAATATCGGCTGGGACAATACCCCCGAAGAGGCCGGCAATTCCAACCCGGAACTGGTTGGCTCCCTGGTGCGCCTCTGCCTTGATGCTGGCGCCGCCAGGGTGAGTGTCTTGGATCACACCTGTGATCAGTGGAGCGCCTGCTATAAGAACAGCGGGATCGAAGCGGCGGTTAAGGAGGCCGGGGGGGAAATGTTGCCGGCCCACGACCAGCGCGCCTATCAGGAGGTAGCACTGCCCCGGGGCAAGGTGTTGAAAAAGGCGAAAGTCCATCGGGCCATTCTGGAAAGTGATGCCTGGTTCAATGTGCCGGTGCTCAAATCACATGGCGGAGCAGGCATAACCGTGTCGATGAAAAACCTGATGGGCATTGTTTGGGATCGGGGGTATTTTCACTGGCATGATCTGCACCAGTGCATCGCGGATATCTGCACCCTGCCCAAAGCACCAGCGCTGAACATTGTCGATGCCTACCGTGTTCTGGTCCATGGTGGTCCGCGTGGCGGTCGGGGCAAGGACGTAGTGGTTGCCAAGGGTCTGTTCGCCTCCACTGACATCGTGGCAGTGGATACTGCGGCAGCCCGGTTTTTTGGCCAGTTTCGCAACATGCCCCTGGAAAACATCGGTTATTTACGCAAGGGTGAAGAACTCCCGGTTGGCACCACGGATCTGGATAGCCTGAAGATTAAACGGCTCAAGGTTTGAGCGGTGGCTTTGGGAAAGCTGCTGCGGTTGTGGCGTCTGCTGCGTCTCGGTCGCCGCCTGTGTGGCGCCGCTGTTTTTATCCTGCTGACCCTGCTTTTTGTTGGCACAGGCGATTTTTTACCGGCAGGGGCGCATTTTATGGCCCGCCTGCAACTGGTGCCAGCCCTGCTGGCAGGTTTCTGGCTGACCTTGGCGCTTCTGCTGCTGGCTACGGTGCTCTTTGGCAGGGTCTACTGCTCGTTCATCTGCCCGCTGGGTATCCTGCAGGATCTGCTGGCGCGTCTGTATTCCTGGCGCAAAAAGAGACAATTTTGCTATCGACCGCCCTCCAGGGCCATACGTCTGGGGGTGGCCGTTTTTTTTCTTGGTGCGTTGCTTTTCGGCAATAGCGTGCTGGTGACTCTGCTGGAGCCCTACAGCCTGTACGGAATAATGGCGGTGCACTGCTGCAAACAGGGCTGGATTTTCCTCAACAATGGGCTGAGTCAATATGCGCCGTTGGCCTCCTTTTTCGGCCTCTATCCCTTGCCCTATCCCAATCTGGCGTTGGCATCTCTGCTGATTGCCACGTTTCTGGCCGTATTTTTTGCTGTATTTGTTTGGCTGCGTGGCCGCGATTACTGTAGCCGCATCTGTCCGGTGGGCACGGTGCTGGGCTGGCTGGGACGTTTTGCCTTACTGCGCATACGTTTTGATGCCGTGCGCTGTGTCCATTGCCGTCGCTGTGAACAGGTCTGCAAGACTTCCTGTGTGGACAGTGGCCGACAGCTGATCGATTACAGCCGCTGTGTTACCTGTTTCAACTGTCTGCCGGTCTGCGAGCATCAGGCGCTTGCATATCGCCTGCCCCGTTTGACCGGAAAGGTGGGGAACAGTACCCTGATTCCTGTTCCCAAAGGGCAGGTGAAGAAGAAGCCTTCTAGTCCACCGTTTTTAGATACTAAGCGGCGTCAGTTTGTTGGCCTGCACCTTGCGGCTGTGGCGGGTATGGGGGGGCTCGTGCTGGCGCAGGCCAAGGCAGGTACCGCAGGCAGTACTGTCGTAACAGGAGAACAAGAGACTGGACAGAGAGCCATTACTCCGCCGGGCTCCCGTTCCCGCGCCCATTTCTCGCGTCGCTGTACCGCCTGCCAACTCTGTGTGGCCAGTTGTCCCACCCGGGTACTCCGGCCTGCCACCGGTGAATATGGTTTTTTACACGTGCTGCAACCACGCATGGATTTTCGCCATGGCTACTGCAACTATGACTGCGTGGTCTGCACCCAGGTCTGTCCCAGCGGGGCCATTTTGCCGCTCACCATCCAGGAAAAGCACGAAACCCAGGCGGGCACAGTTCAGTTTGTGCAGCACCTGTGTGTGGTGGAAAGTAAAAAACAAAGTTGCGGCGCCTGCGCCGAGCACTGCCCCTCCCTGGCGGTGAAGATGGTGTCGTATGACAAAGTGCCTGGCCTCACTATTCCTGTAATCACACCAGACTTGTGCGTGGGCTGCGGGGCCTGTGAGCATGCCTGCCCGGTGGTGCCGGATAAGGCCATCTATGTGCAGGGGTTGCTGGTGCACCAAAAGGCCCGCATCCTGCCCAAAGGACAGGAATTGCACCAGCAGGTGGAAGGCTTTGGTTTTTAGGGCTCCTCGTCATTTGGTGTGGATTTGATGTATACAGGGATCAAATCCACACCAAATGACGGGAGGCTTCATGAACAGTCGGGATATCATCACCTTAGGGCTCGGGCTGCAGGAACCATGGGAAATCGTCAGCCAGGAACTGGTCACGG
>JABMJC010000184.1 GCA_013201405.1 Desulfobulbaceae bacterium | reverse complement strand
TTTGTGCCCACCACCTTCTGGGAACTGCGTGGCCATTTCAATTGCGACAATGTTCTCTACGAGGGGCTGTGGATCGACCCAGCCTTCAGCAAGGATGAAACAAACCCGCATGCCCGTCGCAGCCGTATTTGGCACCAGGAGCAGGCCGAGGCCATTATTGCCAAATGCTCCGACAAACCGGCTCAGGTGGAGGAGAGTAGCAAGAAAAGCACCCAGGGCGCACCATCGCTCTATGATCTCACCCTGTTGCAGCGCGAGGCCAACAGCCGTTTTGGTTTTTCAGCCAAGAACACCCTGGCATTGGCCCAGGCCCTGTATGAGCAGCACAAGCTCATCACCTATCCGCGTACGGATAGCCGCTTTTTGCCAGAAGACTATCTCGGTACAGTCAAGCAGGTGGTGCAGAGTCAGTGTGGCTGGCGTTTTGGCACCTTTGCCCGTGAGGCGCTGGATAAAAAATACATCAAAAAAGACAAGCGGCTCTTCAACGACAAGAAGGTGAGCGACCACTTTGCCATTATCCCCACCAGTGGTCTGCCAGCCAGCTTGAATGAGGCGGAGCAGAAAATCTACCAGATGATTGTGCAGCGTTTTCTGGCGGTGTTCTATCCGCCTGCGGTCTACCTCAACACCACCCGTTTTTCCCTGGTGGAGGAGGAAACCTTCCTCACCGAGGGCAAGATTTTGGTGGAGGCAGGCTGGCGAGCCGTGTATGGCACTGCCGCTGCTGCAGACGAAGAGGGTGCGGGCAAGGATCTGCAGGCCCTGCCCCAGGGTAAAGCCGTGCAGTGCACCAGCATTGACAGCGAAGAGCAGCAAACTAAGGCATCCCCCCGCTTTACCGAGGCCACCCTACTTTCGGCCATGGAGCACTCCGGCAAGCTGATCGACGATGAGGAACTGGCCGAGGCCATGAAGGAGCGCGGTTTGGGCACGCCTGCCACCAGGGCGGCCATTATTGAAAAGTTGCTCAACGAAAAGTATGTGGTGCGGGAACAGCGGGATCTGGTGCCCACAGGCAAAGCTTTTGAGTTGTTGAGCTTGTTGGAGGCGCGGGACATTGACGTGCTGGCCTCCCCTGAGCTGACCGGTGAATGGGAGTACAAGCTCAACCAGATCCTCAAGGGTACGATGACCAGGCCGCAGTTCATGAAGGAAATCCGGCAAATGACCAGCACCATTGTTGGCAAGGTCAAGGCCGGACCCAGGACGGAAGTGCCTGAGGCGTCTTTTTCCCCGGTGCGCGGCCTGCGTTTTTTTGAGCGCGCCAATGCCTATGAGGCTGAGGATAAATCGTTTTTTATCCGCAAGGTGCTGGGCGGCCGGGTCATGCGGGAGGAGGAAATTGTTGCTCTGATCCAGGGGGAAACCCTGGGCCCCTTTGACGATTTCCGTTCCAAAAAGGGTAAGCCTTTCACCGCCTCCCTGCGTCTACATGAGGGCAAGGTTGAATTCCTATTTGCCGATTCAGTCACTGGAGAAGATTTGGCAGCCATTCGTGCCCAGGATCCCCTGGGTCTTTCTCCAGTGGATGGTACCCCGGTATTTGAAACACAGGGAGCCTATCTCTCCGAATCAGCCCTGGAAGGAGACGATAAAAAAGGTCTGAGGATAGCGAAGATCATCCTGGGCCGTCGTTTGGA
>JABMJC010000079.1 GCA_013201405.1 Desulfobulbaceae bacterium | reverse complement strand
CCCGGAGTGAACGTGGTGGGCATGGTACCGGCCACAGAAAATCTTGCGGGCTCGGCAGCCATAAAACCAGGTGATGTGGTACGGCATTATGGTGGTCTGCATGCCGAGGTAGTCAATACCGATGCAGAGGGTCGCCTTATTTTGGCCGATGCCATTGCCTATGGCATTGCAACGTATTCGCCGGATGCGGTGATCGACATCGCCACCCTGACCGGGGCGGCCGTGGTGGGGCTGGGACATCATTACAGCTGCCTGCTTGCCAATGATGAACAGCTTAGCGAGCGCCTGCTCAAGGCAGGTCAGGAAAGCGGCGAGCCGCTCTGGCGTCTGCCGCTGGGGCCAGAGTATCGTAAACAGCTCGACTCCACGGTGGCGGATATTAAAAATGCCGGAGATCGCAGTGGGGGGACGATTACCGCTGCCTGCTATTTGCAGGAGTTTGTTGGCACGACCCCATGGGCGCATGTGGATATTGCGGGTACTGCATGGAATTTTACAGAAAAATCCTACGTGCCCAAGGGTGCCTCAGGAACAGGGGTGCGTACCCTGTTGCGGGCACTGGCCAACTGGGAAAAGTTGAACCATAGCTGAACAGCGAAAAGCACACGTCTGGGAAACGGGCGTTTACCTTGACAGATGAACAAAAAACTTTGGGCCGCGCCTCGGGCTTGCAGAGGCTCAATCCTCGCCAGGAGGAAAAGGAGGGTATCATGGCACTAGTAAAACGCAAAGGTATTACCATCAGCCGCCAGATTATGGATGACCAGCTGCTGCATCCCGAAGCCACCGGGGCACTCACTGGTTTGCTTTCTGACCTGGTGGTGGCAGGCAAGATCATCAGTGCCGAGGTGAACATGGCTGGTCTGGCCGATATTTTAGGCCAGTCCGGGCGCACCAATATCCAGGGAGAGAGTGTACAGAAGTTGGATGTCTTTGCCAACCAGACCATCAAGCGTCGTATGGAGCAGTGCGGGCATATCTGCGTGATGGCCTCGGAAGAGGAGGAGGATCCTATCCCGGCCCTGCCCGGTTACGAGGGTAACTATACCATTGCCTTTGATCCCCTGGATGGCTCCACTAACATTGATGTTAATGTCAGTGTGGGTACGATTTTTTCCATCCACCGTCGAACCAGCGCAAATGGGCAGGGCGTGGTGACTGACCTGTTGCAACCGGGCAGCAAGCAGGTGGCCGCAGGTTACATCATCTATGGTTCTTCGACGATGATGGTCTATACCACCGGCTCTGGCGTGCATGGCTTTACCCTTGATCCCAGTGTGGGAGAGTTCTTTCTGTCACATCCCAATATGCGTATTCCCGAAGCCTCGCTGTACTACAGTGTCAACGAGGCCTATAGTCCGCACTGGTTTGACGGTATCCGGGATTTTATCAATCACCTGAAAACTGAAGACAAAGGTCGCAAGCCCTACAGCGCTCGTTATATTGGCTCCCTGGTGTCGGATTTTCACCGCAACCTGGTCAAAGGCGGCATTTTTCTCTATCCCCGCGATAAAAAAAGCGGCAAGGCCGAAGGCAAGCTGCGTCTACTGTACGAAGCTGCGCCGCTGGCCATGGTGGTGGAGCAGGCGGGCGGGCGGGCCATCACCGATGACGGCCGCCGCATCCTCGATATCGAGCCACGGGATCTGCACCAGCGAGTGCCCCTGATTATCGGCTCTAAACAGGATGTGGATATGGCTGAACAGTTTCTACGGGGCGAGTAATCATAAAAATTATCTTTTGCTGCAGTGTAATTTTTCAGTTGCAGTAACTGCAGGTGCTCGCAGGCCAAGTGGCAAAAATATACCCTTTCACCAACCATAAAAAGACCGCTTTCAGACTTCTATGGTGGCGCAGCTCACTCTTCGGTTGATGCTTATACATGCCAGCGGCGCCATCGGCAAGGAGGTGTTTACATGGATGCAAAGCGATTTGCAGACAACAGATTTCTTTTGAAAGATACTATTCGCCAACAGGTCGATTTCTCCCAGACCGGCCAGGCCCAACACCGGCCTGCGCCTCCAATGCAGCAGGACTGCGCACCTTCCCTTTACCGTATCAGCCTACCCGATGGCCAGGCAGCTCTGACCCGTCTGGCGGTCATGCCGGTGGCCACCGCCATTGCCCTGCGGGAAAGTGTGCGGAGTTACAGTGATGCACCACTCAGCCTCGAAGAGCTGTCTGGCCTGTTGTGGGCGGTGCAAGGTGTGCGCCGTGTGGCCGGGCCGACAACAGCCCTGCGCACAGTACCATCGGCCGGAGCCAGACATTCCTTTGAAACCTATCTGGCGCTCAGCCGGGTGGCAGGATTGCCAGCAGGAATATATCGGTATCTTCCCTTTGGGCATGAACTGGTCCAGATTAAAACCAGCTCGGATGTGGCGTTGAAGGCGAGCGAGGCCTGTCTGCGCCAGGGTTGCGTGGCCAGGGCTGCTGTCAGTTTTTTTTGGACAACCGTGCCTGCCCGCATGGAGTGGCGCTATGACCTGGCAGCGCACAAGGTGATTGCCCTAGATGCCGGGCATGTAGGACAAAATCTTTATCTTGCGGCCGAGGCCATGGGCATGGGAGTCTGCGCGATTGCGGGGTACGATGAGGAGAAAGGCGATGCACTTGTGGGAGTTGATGGAGAGGAAGAATTTACTATCTATATAGCAACTGTGGGCAAAAAGAAAAAGATAGGCTAAGGGAATGCCGCATTACGGTATAATGCCAAAGAAAAAAGCCGCTGGAGTAAGGTGTCCAGCGGCTTTACTGTTAGCCGAAAAATCCTGCTCGGCCTGTTGTTTGTTGTTTGGTTTGTTGTTTGCAGAGGTACCTTTTTTCTAGAACAGTAGGTCCTTTCCCAAAATGGAGACCAGCTCATCTGCCGCCCTGGTGGGGGCAATGCTGCCATCTTCCACTCGTTTTTGCAATTGCGGCAACCGGCTTTTGACTTCTGGGTGCTGGTAAAACCAGACTTCCAGCCCCTCGTTCACCAGAAACCACATCCAACTCATGGCCTGTTCACGGCGTTTCTGCTGCAATTCACCGGTATTGGTCATGATTTTTTTGTGGTTGATGATGGTTTCCCAAACTTCTTCAAGGCCGGTTTTTTCAACAGCACTACAGGTCATGACTGGGGGCATCCAGTTGGGTGAGGTGGGCTTGACCAAGTGCAGAGCGGTTTCATACTGTTTCTTGGCCAGCTTGGCCCGGTTGATGTTATCGCCATCAGCCTTGTTGACCACTATGGCATCGGCCACCTCGAGCACTCCTTTCTTAATGCCCTGCAACTCATCGCCGGCACCGGAAATTTGTAGTACCAGAAAAAAATCCACCATAGAGGCAACCGTGGTTTCCGATTGGCCTACGCCAACAGTTTCCACAATAATCACATCAAAGCCAGCTGCCTCGCAGACCAGCATGGACTCGCGGGTTTTACGGGCAACACCGCCCAAACTGCCGCCGGAAGGGGAGGGGCGAATAAAGGCATTGGGATTGATAGCCAGTTGTTCCATACGGGTTTTGTCGCCAAGAATGGAACCGCCGCTGCGGGTACTGCTGGGATCAATGGCCAAAACCGCCACTCTATGTCCCTTGTTGGCAAGCATGCTGCCAAAACTCTCAATGAAGGTGCTTTTGCCAGCTCCCGGCACACCGGTGATGCCAAGGCGAACCGCCTTGCCAGTATGTGGCAACAGTTCGTTGATAACATCTCGTGCAATCTCCTGATGGGTGACAAGCGTGCTTTCCACCAGTGTGATCGTTCTGGCAAGTTGTAAACGGTTGTTGTCCAGAACGCCTTGAATGTAATACGCGGGATCTCGCTGCATATCCACCCTCTTGGAGCGTTAGAATATTCAGATGCAAACGGACGGATTTTTTGGGTCCGTCCGTTTGCGTTTTTGCCAAGTAAGGCTAAGGATTATTTCACTTACCTTCGATCAGGTCAAGCACGTTGGCTGCTGACTGGGTGATCGGGGTGCCTGGGCCGTAAATGCCCTTGCAACCGGCGTTGTAGAGGAAGTCATAGTCGTTCGGCGGGATAACACCACCGGCTACGACAAGGATTTCACTGGCACCCTGCTTCTTCAGTTCTTCAATCAGCTCGGGCACCAAGGTCTTGTGACCTGCTGCAAGACTGGAGGCTCCCACCACATGCACATCATTTTCGATGGCCATCTTGGCGGCTTCCTCAGGAGTCTGGAACATCGGGCTGATATCCACGTCAAAGCCGAGGTCTGCATAGGAGGAGGCAACAACCTTGATACCGCGGTCGTGGCCGTCCTGGCCCATCTTGGTGACGAGGATACGCGGACGACGACCATGCTTTTCGGCAAAGTCATTGGTGCGCTTGCGCAGTGCTTCAATAACTTGGGCGCTTTCATCGTTGACTTCGCTGTACTCGGAAGAGTATGCGCCGGAAACGCATTGAGTGGTAGCAGTATAACGGCCAAATACTTTTTCCATGGCGTCGGAAATTTCTCCCACGGTGGCCCGTGCCTTGGCGGCTTCAATAGCGACCTCAAGCAGGTTGCCATCGCCAGCAGCTGCCTTGGTGATTGCCTCAAGGGCAGCCTGGCAACGTGCGCTGTCACGGTTTTTCTTGGTTTGGTTGATACGCTCAATCTGCTCCAGACGAACCGAGTCGGGTACCTCAAGGATTTCGAAATCAAGTTTTTCGTCTTTCAGGCGATATTTGTTCACACCCACGATAACGTCCTTGCCTTGGTCGATACGGGCCTGACGGCGGGCCGCAGACTCCTCAATGCGCATCTTCGGCATACCGGAAGCGATAGCCTTGGCCATGCCGCCGAGTTCTTCAACCTCGTTGATGATCTTGCGGGCGCCTTCGACGATGTCGTTGGTGAGGCGCTCGATGTAGTAGGAACCGCCCAACGGGTCGGCAACTTTGCAGACCTGGGACTCTTCCTGGATAATGATCTGGGTGTTACGGGCGATGCGGGCCGAAAATTCGGTGGGCAGACACACTGCTTCGTCAAAAGAGTTCGTATGCAAAGACTGGGTGCCGCCAAGTACCGCAGCCATCGCTTCGATGGTGGTACGGATGATGTTGTTGTACGGATCCTGTTCGGTCAAGCTCCAGCCAGAGGTCTGTACATGGGTACGCAGCATGGAGGATCTAGGGTTCTTGGGGTTGAACTGCTGCATCAGCTCGTACCACAGGGTGCGGGCAGCGCGCAGCATGGCGATTTCCATGAAGAAGTTCATGCCCACGCCAAAGAAGAAGGACAGACGCGGAGCAAAGGTGTCTACATCCATGCCTGCCTTGAGCGCGGTGCGTACGTACTCAACGCCGTCGGCCAGGGTAAAGGCACACTGCAGCACGGAATCAGCGCCGGCTTCCATGATGTGGTAACCGCTGATGCTGATAGTGTTGTACCGGGGCATATTCTTGGAGCAGTAGGCCATGATATCAGACACGATACGCATGGATGGCTCCGGCGGATAGATATAGGTATTACGGGTAAGGTACTCTTTTAAGATGTCGTTCTGGATGGTGCCGTTGAGCTGTTCCTGCTTGACACCCTGCTCCTCGGCAGTGGCGATCCACATGGCCAAGATCGGAATAACCGCACCGTTCATGGTCATGGAAACAGACATCTGGTCCAGAGGAATGCCATCAAAGAGGATCTTCATATCTTCGATGGAATCGATGGCCACGCCTGCCTTGCCGATATCACCGGCAACGCGGGGATTGTCGGAGTCATAACCACGGTGGGTGGACAGACTAAAGGCAACAGATAGACCTTTCTGGCCGGCGGCAAGGTTTTTACGATAGAATTCGTTGGAGGCCTTGGCGGTGGAGAAACCGGCATACTGACGAATGGTCCAAGGGCGGCCAGCATACATGGTGGCCATGGGGCCACGGGTATATGGTGCCATACCGGGCTGCTTGTCGATGAAGTTCAGCCCTTGCAGATCATCGCTGGTATACAGCGGTTTGACGGTGATTCCTTCAGGAGAGCGCCAGTTCAGAGTATCAGGAGACTTCCCCTTCATCTGTTTGGTGGCGATTTCAACCCACTTGTCATAATTACTTGCCATGTCGTGTGCTCCTTGTGTTGAGGGGATATCCCCAGAATAAAAAGCAGGACAGCACATTACCTTTATGAAAGAAGTATTCCTCCATTGTGGTCATGCACCGCAGCTCTTAAGCTTGAGCACCCCTCCGACTGTTGCCGCAGCCAGGGGGTGCTGTTTGAAAGTAAATTTATGGGCGTTCGCTGATTTCTACCAGCACACCACCGGTCGCTTTGGGATGCAGAAAGGCGATCTTGCACCCTGCCGCGCCCAAACGTGGGGTCTCGTCGATCAGTTGCACGCCTTTTGCTTTTAGTTCAGCCAAGGCCTCTTCAATGTTTTCTACGCGGAAGGCCACATGCTGAAAGCCGCCCCTGCCGCCATTTCTTTCGATGAACTTGGCGATGGGGCCATCGGGCTGAGTGGAAACGAGCAGTTCCACTTCACTTTCGCCCACAGGGAAGAATGCGGTGGTAACCTTTTGCTCTTCGACTGTTTCAGTACCTTCCAGCTTGAGACCTAATACATCACCCCAGAATTTCTTTCCTTCTTCCAAAGTGTTGACTGCAATACCAAGATGGTCAATCTGAAGGATTTTCATTGTCGCATCTCCTTTTGTTATGTTTTTTGTACTCGTTCATGATGAATGAAGCGTAGATAATGCGTCTGGATCAATTGATCTCTAAGTAGTGTACCGTGTTTTTTGTTTGGATGCATTACCTGCGTTGCCTTTCAAACAGGACCCGAAAAAACAGGCGCAGTCCATCCCTTGCGGACTGCGCCTGTTGCTGAAGGGTTTAGGCACGCTTGACAAAGGCTCCGGTCGGATCAATTTCTTCGCGGATCAGACGAATTTCTTCTACGGTTGGAGGCGCAAACTCACTTACATCTGGCGCTACCAGCAATTCAAAACCAGTGGCTGCCTTGATGCTGTCCACGGTTTCGCCAGGGAAGGTGTGGATAATGCGCATGCGTTTGGACTGTTCCTCAAAGTCGAACACACCTTTTGTGGTGATGACCCGATACGGACCCTTGCCTTGCATACCAGCGTTAAAGCGCGCGTTCGGGCTGCCATCAAGGTGGCCCGGGCTGGTGACATAGGTCAGTTTTTCGCTGAATTTTTTCTTGTCATGCGGCACTATGAGGATAGTGCGTTCGCAGGAGGCAGCCATATCAGCGGCACCACCGCTACCAGGTAAACGTACTTTCGGATTTTGATAGCCATCCGGGAAGTCGCCAATCATAGTGGAGTTGAGGTTGCCATACATGTCTACCTCTGCACCGCCAATAAAACCGTAATCGGCAAAACCGCGCTGGGTAAGCTCAAAGGCGGCATTGAGACCTTGAAGATAGGAGGCGCCGGTAAAGGTTTTGGAATCGCCCACGGAAAGGGGCAAGCCGCACTTGAGGGGAGGGCCGACTGCGCCTGCCTCAAAAACCGGGATAAGTCCTGGAGCATGGGTTCGGATAGCCAACAGTGAGGCAACCATGGGTAGGCCTGTACCGACAAAAACAATCTTATTATCCTCTAATACCTTGGAACCCGCCACAACGATTATTTCCTGGGCGGTGTAATCAGTTGATGCTGTCATGATGACTCCTTGTCAGAATTTCACGAGATAAGCAGTTGTCGCCCAATACATTAAGCCAGTCTTTCAATGGCACACGCTTCTTCTGCCCGTGCATCCATAATCCGCTTGAACGGTAGTTTGGCAAGGTATTCCTCAAAGCTTGCCACACCAAAGACATATTCATCAAACCAGGCTTTCAGGGCATCTGGCGAACCACCCTTGCTTATAGGAGCGATCAGACCAAGGAAGTTGCGGATCTCATCACCGCTGAAGTAGTAATGCCGACGGCATGCACCAGGGAACGCGCCATACGGAACTTCAACCACTGCATCAACCGCTGGGAAAGGAATGCCTACGTCTTTGGGAGCACTGGTAATTAATTCATGCGAAACCAGTTGTTCGCACGTAACAATGGTGCGTGCCGAAGCCATGGCGATTTCACTACAGGTTGCGTCGCTACCGCGAATAATACAGTTACCATACATGTCCGCAGCCTGTACGTGGATCAGGGCAACATTTGGATTGCTCGCCGGGAGCAGGGCAATGGGACGACCTGTGAACGGACAATCCATGATTTTTGTCCGGTTAGAATCCTTGATGTCGCCTCCTAATGGACCGCGCGAAGGGATGAACGGCAATCCCATGGCGCCAGCCTTGAAACGGGCGGAGATGTTGTAGTTGCTCCAGTCCTCAATTTCCACCATACTGCGCTCAGCCAGGTAGCGCCAGGTTGGAGAAAGGCCAAATGCTTCATGCGCCCAGTAAGCGAGTTCAATTCGTTTGATGGAGCAGTGGTCGGGCCGGGCTATCATCGCAGCGCCAAGAATTTCCGGCCCCATACCTGCAGACTGAAAGGAAAGGGTGAGGTCTTTGAACCCCTGTCGGATCATCTCATGGGCCGTGGCAATAGGTTGGCGTACGTTGACAAAACCACCGATTCCTACATTGTCCCCATCCTTGATGAATTGGGAAACAGCCTCTTTTAGTGTCATGCGTTTGTCACGCATGGATTTGTCTTTATTAACCAGCGCCTCTCTTGCCTCATCGGGTGACAAACCTGTCCAGAACATTTTTGCTGAATTTTTCAATGTGCTACCTCTCTGTGTTTGTCAAGCGTTGTTGATTGCCCGGCACTCGTCAGGGCACCGGTTTTCCCCCACCATAAAAAAAAAGACCGACAGTAACGGTGATCCGCTACCAAACGGTCTTTTTTTTATCGTTTTACACTGGAGCCTTGCTCCTTTGTTGTCTGTTAGTTGTTGTCATAAATCAACGCAGAAGGTGTTTTAATCTAGAAACACTGTGATGCTGCCACTCAACATCCCGGCTCAAGGCATGCCAGAAGGTTCGCTGCCGCCAAGAGACGACCATGATGTTGTGACTGTTCATTTGAACTGTCTGCTGCTTTGTACTTGTTCCTCACTCCTGGTTGCTGACTCAAGCAGGTCAGTACAGTCAGTACGGTTAAATATATGCGTTTTAGTTTTAGGCAACGGTGCCATGCATACAGGGACGGCAGCCTCAAGAATAGGATCTTGGGCCATGTCATACACCCTTGTACCTATTTGACGGGGCAGTTTTTGTCAACATTAAAATGAGAATGGCTTCACAGGAATCGTGGCAGAACTCAAAAAAAAGAGGCTAAAAACAATGAGAAAACCTTTGGCAGAGGGTGAGTGTACGGTGTGGTTGACAGTTGTTCCAGAACTTGTGGAGATCATTTTTTTCCGGTAAAGGGGAGGGGTGCCTTTCTCAGGCTGACATGGATTGGCTGGATACCTGGAGCATGTGTCTGCAAGGGATAGGCAACCTGAAAAGAAAGAGAAAAAATTACTAACACGCAAGGAGAGAGTATGAAGGTGTATACCGGGGGTGGCGATAAGGGAAAAACCAGTCTGTTTTCGGGAGAGCGCGTAGCCAAACACCATGTGCGCATTGATGCCTATGGCGATATGGATGAACTCAATTCCCTGTTAGGAGTTATCCGCGCCCTGCTACCGCAAGGGGAGATTCAGGTTGACCAGGATTTTGAGGCCATGCAGCGCAATCTTTTTATTGCTGGAGCCTGGCTGGCAACCACTCCGGATTCTCCGGCCATTGGCCATCTCACGCCACTGCCCACTAATATTGCCAAAGATTTAGAACAGCGCATTGATGCGCTTTCCGAAGTGTTGCCACCGCTTAAGGCGTTTATATTACCTGGAGGGAAAGCGGTTGCTGCCTGGGCGCATGTAAGTCGCACTGTTTGTCGTCGTTGCGAACGCAAGGTAACGTTGCTCATTGATATGGAAGAAACTCAGGATGACCCACAACTTGCGACTATACAGGTGTATTTAAACCGCTTGTCAGATTATCTTTTTGTCGCTGCCCGGTATCTAAATAACGTGCTTGGCCAAGAAGATATTCTTTGGAAGTAGCAAAAAAAGGGGAGAACTGACAGTTCTCCCCTTTTTACAAGATGTGGTGATGAGTTGAGGTCTGTCTTCGCCTCTGCTGGCAGGCGTCTTTCCTTTAGTGGTTTTTACCGCTAAAGGTGACGTATTCCCAGCAATCGGGCTGAGCGAACAAGGTTTGCAAAAAGTCCCGATGCAGGCTGTGACCCGAACGGTCGGCAATGATGTGACCCAATATAGGTGCGCCAGCCAGGGCGGCATCTCCAATAATGTCAAGCGTCTTGTGGCGGATAAACTCATCCTGATAACGCAGGCCGCCTTCGTTTAAAATGGAACGCCGATTCCAGTGGATGGCCACCACGTTGTCAAGCGAACCGCCAAGCGCAAGCCCATTTTTCCACAGTTCTTCAACCTGTTCCACATAGCCAAATGTGCGTGCCCTGGCAATGTCTTTGATAAAGCTCCCGCGGGTGATGGTGCTGGAAAACTGCTGCTTTTGAATGAGGGCGGCATCAAATTGAATGCTGCAACTGATCTGAAAAGTATTGCCCGGCTCTGCACGCATGCTTTTGCCGTCTGCACTGTACCCAACCGGTTTGGTAATGCGTAAATATTTTCGCAGGGCCTGCTGGCGGCTTCTTCCTACCTTACGCAAGGCCTCCACAAAAGGCCAAGCACTGCCATCCATGATGGGAACTTCATGGCTGTCCACGGTAATCCGCGCATTATCAATGCCCAGGCTTCTCAGGGCAGCCATGAGGTGCTCCACCGTGGAGATGCGGTTGTGGCCATCTTCCAACGTTGTGGCCAAGGTGGTGTCGCCTACGAGGTCAAAGCGGGCGGGAATGATCGGTTGGCGGGGAAGATCCGTACGAACAAAAAAAATACCGCTGTTTGCTGGCGCGGGATGGATGGAGAGGCGTACTTTTTTACCGGAGTGCAGCCCTGTACCGTTGCAATGCGCTGGTCGCCGGACTGTATATTGATGTCGTTCCAATTCAGTTTCCATATATAAATGCTTTGGCATAAAGGAGCGTGTGGAATAGCCACTTGGTGTATTTACCTAAGTGTTATGCAAAAAGCAGGCCAAATTGTTTTACGGTTACAAAACAGTAGGTTTTATTTGTTTTATTTAATAATATTAATATGTTGAATGGCTGGCGCTGGATTTTGGGCTTGATGGTGTTTCTCAATTGGGGTGTTGTAAAAAAGCCACACTTTATTGTGGTATGGACTGAGGTGTTTTTTTGCAACACCCAGTTCTATTTAAAAAAGAAAAGTGGTTCTCAATAAAACTCAGCCTTTTTCACCGGCCCCGTCTATCAAAACGCTTGCCACCCACTGAGCCTGCCTGTTGTTGAAGGACATTTCGTTAAGCGAGTGTATTCCCTTTGTAGCCAAATCCTAGCCAGAAGAATCGTGTTGGTGGCGCGGATGGATTAAGCGGGCAAGCCTTTTGCTACTCTACCCGATCAAGTGAGTTTTTTAAGTTCATCAATCGATAGAGGAGGATTTTGGCGATGAACCATTGCGTGGCAGTTTGGGCAGATTGGTACAAGGTCATAAACAGGGTTGACTATGTAATCTTTGCCGATCTCGCTCAATGGCACGACGTGATGAACGTGGATAAACCCTATCCCAAGTTCTCCGTACTTTTTCCCAAAATCAAACCCACAAACACAACAGGTTGATCCGTGATGCCGAATACATTCATCCCTCGCATTGCGATCACGTTCGTATCGGTTTACTAGTACCTGTGTCCTTTGACCCTCAGTGAACTTGCTGCCGGAAACGTATTCATCTGTAAAAATTGGTGTATCTTGGAGTCCATCAGAACCGAATGCCCAATCAATTCGTGCAGGACGCTCAATTTCACGATAAGGGATCGGATATGCGAGACCGGCAAAGGTGAATGGCGATCGATCCTCACACCGATAAAAAACGAAGACCCGGAAATCCCCTGAAGCAAGATTTTTGATCGTCTCTTGTCTAAAGTGAGATCGACTCTTCCCGTGCCAAATAAGCTTTTCTCCTTCCCAGCGATTGCCGTGGTCGTAACCAGTACGCCCTGGCCCCCCTATATTGCAAAAAATATAATAATCGTCACCATGGCGGTGATAGCCAGTCAACCAATTGCCTCCGCGCTGGGCTTTAGGGATGTCGAGGATATTGTAGATATCGTTTCGTGTATACGTTGCACTAACTTTGAACATTGAAAAAAGTCAGCATTGTCCGGTTAGGTTTTTGCATGAACAATTTCCTGGTTTTGTTGACTCTG
>JABMJC010000078.1 GCA_013201405.1 Desulfobulbaceae bacterium | reverse complement strand
ACTGCTGCAGCTGCCGTGCCAATACCTCCAGGCCCTCGGCACCTGAACTGGGGTGCAGGCTGGGGGCTAGGGAGTGCAGACCACGTTTTTTGAAAAAATGTGCCATCTTGTTGAAAATGGTGCCGGTATCGAATATGCCATGCACCAGTACGAGCGCCTGGTTCACGTTTTCCTCCCAAAAATTGTGGCTTGTCGCTGGTCGCTGTATAAGGGCTGCTGTCTTGCGGTCTGTTGTTACCCTGCCCATGCCATCCATGCTTGATGTCATGTTCTTCATCCTAGTGTATCATGACCAGCTGGTGGCTTCAATTTGGTGCAACAAAATACAATCCTGCGGTATGCTCAGGGTTTGTGGCACTTTTGGCCGCCTGCCAGCAAGATGTTTGGCAAATCGTGTGTTTTTGGTTTTGTACTTTGTGCAAAAAATACAGATTGACTAGTACAGGTCGGACACCTGGGGTATAGAAAGATCAGGGCTGCAAGGCAGCGCTGTTTGTCCGGTCTGTACCAGGAAAACGGAGAGACGCGGAGGCAGAGTATGGTCAGATCCCTTCTTGTTATGGTGTGTGCGCTCATTACTTTGTTCTGGGCGCATCCTGTTCCATGCTCGGAAAACTCTCCGCAGATAAGCTCCCGAACGGTCTGGACCCTGCGTCAGGCGGTTCAGCATGCCCTGGCGCACAATCCCGATGCCGAAGCAGCCAGGGAGCGTATCCGCCAAGCCCAGGCCACCCTTGACCAGGCCAGGGCCTCCCTGTATCCGCAGCTGTCTGCAAGTGGCGGCTATACCCGTACCGACAATCCCATGCTGTCCTTTGGCAATATTTTGAATCAGGGACAGTTTTCCGATGCCATTGACTTCAATAAGCCCGGCACCACAGATTCCCTGTTTGCCCAGATCATGCTGCGCTACCAGCTCTATAATGGAGGACGGGATAGTGCTGTCCGGTGTGCCGCAGAGAAACAGAGCGAGGCTACGGCGCAGCAGGCCAGGGCAACTACGGAGCAGTTGGGTTTTGAGGTGATCCGCGCCTATCACACCATTGTGCAAGCCGAGGCCAATATGGCTGCCCGCAGCGCAGCGCTAGCCTCCCTGCAGGCAGCCCTGCGTACAGCGCAGGCACGCTACGGGGAGGGAACCATGCTCAAGGAGGAGGTGCTTGCCCTGGAGGTGGAACAGGCCAGCGCTGAAGAGGCGCTTTTGCAGGCCAGGCACAGCGAACGTTTGGCCAGACGAGGTCTGGCCCTGCTCTTGGGTGAACAACCAGGAGCAGAGGACGTGCAGTTGGCAGCCCCATCATGGGCAGCTGATGGCCAGGAGGAACAGGAGGTGCCCGGGAATGTTGCACCTGTGCAGCGCCCAGAGCTGATAGCCATGCAGTTGCTGGTGGCCAGCCAGAAGGAGGTGCTCAAACAGGCGCGGGCGGATCGCTATCCCAGTGTCGAACTTTTTGGTTCTTACCAGGTGGAGCAGGGTACCACCATGGATGAAGGCTCCGGCGATTCCTGGAGTGCAGGCCTGCGCTTGAACCAGACCCTGTTCGACGGCCAAAGTACTCGGGCGGCCATTACCCGTGAAGAGGCGCGTCTTGCGGAACTGGTCGCGCAGCAGCGCAAACTCGAACTTGCCCTGGCCATGGAAGCAGAACAGGCTCGCCTTGGTCTGGAACAGGAGAGTGAGAAGCTGGTGGTTAACGAGCGGCGCTTGCACAGCGCCCAGGAAAGCACTCGCTTAACGCGCCTGCGTTTTCAGGAGGGATTGTGCACCAGTGCTGAGCTCATTGATGCGGAAAAACGCCTTGCCGAAGCAGAGACCGGTTTTGCCCTGGCCAGGCATGCCCGCCTGATTGCCGTGGCGCAACTGAAGCGCAGTTACGGCTTGCCCCAGTTTGACGACAAATAACGCCAGGAGGATTTCCATGTTTTCATTTCTTTCCCGGATATGCCAGGGCATGACTGTACTGGGTATTTGTTGTGCCGTGTTGCTCGGTGGCCCTTTTCCAAGTGCCCAGGCTCAGGAAGCGAAACCTGCTGCTCCCCCCTTGTCTGTGCGCGTAATACCGGTGCGCACTGTCGAGAGCGCTGCCACTGTACGCGTGCCTGGCACGGTTGAAGCGGTGGAGCGCAGCACCATTGCCGCCCGCATCAATGCGACCATTACAGCAGTGCCGGTCAAGTTGGGGGGCCGGGTAGAACAAGGGGAGCTGCTGGTGCAGTTGCAGGCAGATGAGTTGAACGCACGGGCAGCCCAGGCGCGGGCACAGCTGGAGCAGGTGCGCCGCAACCTGGCGCGGGAAAACAGACTGCTGGCCCAGCAGGCAGCCACTGCCGAGTCTGTGCGCAACCTGCGCGATAGCGAACGCATTGCCGCTGCCGCCCTGCGGGAGGCCGAGGCCATGCTGGCTTATACGCGGATCACAGCGCCCTATGCCGGACTTGTCAGCAGGAAGATGGTGAACAGTGGTGATTTGGCGGCACCGGGCATGCCTCTTTTAGAATTGGAAAGTGCCAGTGCCCTGCAGGTGCGGGCCCAGGCACCAGAGGAAGTGGTTGCGATTTTACCACAGGATGATCTGCTGACCGTGCTGTTTCCTGCTACAGGCGAGCAGATGCAGGCGCAGTTACAGGAAATATCGCCTGCGGCCAATCCGGCGGTGCGCAGTGCCACCATTATTTTGGCCCTGGCCAATGGACCCGAAATGTCCTCAAACCTGCGTAGCGGTCAGTATGTGCAGGTTTTGTTGCCGGGTGGTGCCAGTCGTCAGATCATGCTTGTACCTGCCGCTGCAGTCAGTTCCTGGGGCCAGATGGAGCGCGTTTTTGTGTTGGAAGACAACCGGGCCCGTTTGCGCCTGGTGCGCACCGGAGCCCGCATGGGCGAAGAGATCGAGATCAACTCCGGGCTCAGTGCAGGGGAACAGGTGATCCTCGGGGTTGCTGGCCAGCTTGCCCATGATCGCCCGGTACAGGTGCAGCCATGAAGGAAAAAACTCCGCGGCGTCCCGGCATGGCCGGTTGGCTGGCCTCATCCTTTGCCACTTCCAAGCTGGCCCTGCTTGGTCTGGTGGGATCGCTCCTGTTGGGAGCGTTGGCCCTGGTGCTGCTGCCCAGGGAGGAAGAGCCGCAGATCAAGGTACCGATGATCGACGTTTTTGTCTCCATGCCGGGTGCAAGCCCGGAGGAAATCGCCAACCGGGTGGCCATTCCCATGGAGAAACTGCTCTACGAACTGCCGGATGTGGAATATATCTACTCCACTTCCACACCTGGACTGTGCATGCTCATTGCTCGCTTCTATGTGGGGGTGGAGCAGGAAACCGCCATTGTCAACCTCAACCAGAAGCTGCAAACCAACTTTGATCGCATCCCGCCCGGAGTTTCCCGGCCATTGATCAAGCCGCACAGCATCGATGATGTGCCGATTCTGGCCCTGACCTTTCATTCCAAGCAGTACGACCATTTCATGCTGCGCCGGCTTGCCGCCCAGGTGGATGATGCCATCAAGAGCATATTTGAAGTGGCGGAAACCAGGTTGATTGGCGGTGCCAGGCGCGAGTTGCGGGTGGAGTTCGATCCCACTGCCCTGGCGGCACGGAATTTGAGTGCGGCTGAGCTGGCCGCGCGTATTCGTGCGGCCAACAAACAGGATACCAGTGGCCTGGTGCGCTCGGGCAACCAGACCATTCTGCTGCAAACCGGCGCTTTCTTTGCAACAGCTGCCGAGGCGGGCGAGCTGGTTGTGGGCGTGCACGAAGGAAAACCAATATATCTGCGCGAAGTGGCGCACATTGTCGATGGCCCTGAGGAGCCCTCCAACTATGTGCTTTTTGGCGCAAGTGGTGCGGATGCAGGCGCGCCAGAGGCTGCAGTGACCCTGTCGGTGGCCAAACGACCCGGAGCCAATGCCGTGGATGTGGTGGCAGCCGTACAGGCCAAGGTGGAGGCCTTGCACGGCGTGCTCATCCCGCCCGAGGTTGAGGTGAGTGTCACGCGCGACTATGGCAATACTGCGGCGGAAAAATCCAATGAGCTGCTTGTGCACATGGCTGCTGCGGTTTTTGGCGTGGCCCTGCTCATCCTCTTTTTTCTGGGCCGACGAGAGGCATTTATCGTCTTTTTGGCTATCCCCACCACCCTGTCGCTTACCCTTCTGGTCTTTTACCTCTATGGCTACACCCTTAACCGCATCACCCTGTTTGCGCTGATTTTTTCCATCGGTATCCTGGTGGATGATGCCATTGTAGTGGTGGAAAATATCGTTCGGCACCGGCATTTGCCCGGCAATGAGCACAAACCCCTGAAAAAACTCGCGGTGGAGGCTACGGTGGAGGTGGGTAATCCTACCATCTTGGCCACCTGGGCAGTCATTGCCGCCATTTTGCCCATGGCCTTTGTCGGCGGGCTCATGGGCCCGTACATGCGGCCCATTCCCGTTGGTTCCTCGGCGGCCATGGTTTTTTCCTTAATTATCGCCTTCACTATCATTCCCTGGGCAGCGGTGCATTTTCTGAAAAAAACCAGGCCTGCGCAGGCTAGTGGTGGAGCGGTCCAGTCGCCAGACATGGCACCGGACGATATTTTCACTCGTTTTTACCATCGCATCATGGATCCACTGCTGGCGCATGCAGCCTGGCGACTGATTTTTTTCGCTGTCATAACCCTGCTGCTTGCGGGTTCTGCGGCCATGCTCCTGTTTGGCCTGGTCCAGGTGAAAATGCTGCCCTTTGACAACAAGTCGGAATTTCAAATTATTCTCAACATGCCCGAAAGTTCACCCCTGGAGCACACTGCGCGCGCAGCCATGGAGATGGCCGAGGTGCTGCGCCAGGAACCCGAGGTGATCAACTATCAGATTTACGTGGGCACAGCCTCGCCCCACAACTTCAACGGCCTGGTTCGCCATTATTTTCTGCGCTCGGAAGAGCACATGGCCGATATCCAGGTAAACCTGCTTCCCAAGGGTGAGCGCAAGGCGCAGAGCCACGATATTGCCACGCGGGTGCGGCCAGCCATGGCGCATATTGCCGAAAAGTACGGGGCTGCGGTGGCTGTGGCCGAGGTGCCGCCTGGGCCGCCGGTGCTGCAAACCCTGGTGGCCGAGGTCTATGGCCCGGATGCCGCCAGTCGTCTGGCCCTGGCCAAGGAGGTGAAAACCATCTTCGCGGCAACAGAGGGAGTGGTGGATATCGACTGGTATCGCGAACAGGAACGGATGAAGGAGGTAGTGCTGGTCGACAGGGAAAAGGCAGCCCTGCACGGTATTTCCGAGGAGGATGTCGGCCAGGTGCTGTCCATGGCGCTTTCCGGGCAGACCATCGATCTTTTTCACCAGCCCCGCGACAAGGAAGAAATTCCCCTGTTACTTAAGCTGCCCAGAGCGGAGCGGGGGAGTGTCAGCAGCCTGCTCAACCTGGAGATGCGCTCTGGTAACGATCCGCACTCCCTGGTGCCGGTGCGCGAACTGGTGCGGGTGGAGCAGAGACCGGTGGAGCAGCCCATTTACCGTAAAAATCTAAAACCTGTGCTCTACGTGACCGCCGATGTGGCCGGGGCTGCAGAAAGCCCGGTGTACCCCATCTTGCACATGAACAAGGAGTTGGCCAAGCTCGATGCCGCAAATTATGGTGGCCAGCCAGGGCCGGTGCAGGTGTACAATCTCAATCAGCCTTTTTTGGACAGCGAACCCGCAGTCAAGTGGGATGGAGAGTGGCATATTACCCTGGAGGTCTTCCGCGATTTAGGGCTTGCCTTTTGCGTGGTTATGGTGCTGATTTATGGGCTGATGGTGGGCTGGTTCAACAGCTATCTCACACCACTGGTGGTGATGGCGGCCATACCCTTTTCCCTAATAGGTATTCTGCCTGCCCACTGGGCCATGGGAGCATTTTTCACTGCCACCTCCATGATTGGTTTCATGGCAGGTGCGGGTATTGTAGTGCGCAACTCCATTATTTTGGTGGATTTCATCGAACTACGGCTCAGCCATGGCCTGCCCTTGGCCGAGGCTGTGGTGGAGGCCGGTGCGGTACGTTTTCGCCCCATGCTGCTGACAGCCCTGGCCCTGGTGGTGGGGGCGGCGGTTATTTTGGCGGATCCCATCTTTCAGGGCCTGGCCATTTCGCTTATGTTTGGTGAAATTGCCTCGTTGCTGGTGAGCCGCATGGCAGTGCCGGTGCTTTACTTTATGCTGAAAAAACATGAAGCAGCTTGAAGCATTCTCTGCGCAGCAGCTTTTTTGGGCAGCCCTGGGCTGGCCACGAACATACAGACTCAAACTGTGAGCAAGGATACTATATGGATTACAGTATTTTTATTGGCGGCGCAGCCGGACAGGGCCTGGATACCCTGAGCCATATTCTGAGTAAGATACTGCAACGCAGTGGTTTTTATGTGTATACCACTTCTGATTATCTTTCCCGCGTGCGCGGTGGGCAAAATTTTTTCCAAATACGTTTTGCCGATCACCTCATCCACAGCGCCACCAGCAGGCTCGACTGCATCTACGCCCTGAACCACGAAGTGCTGCTGCAGCATATCGATCGTCTGCAGGAAAACGGCCTTGCCTTGGCTGATGAAGAGGTGCCTGCACTCGATCGTCTTACCCGTCTGCCCCTGAGGGCTATTGCCGAAGAGTTGGGCAATGTCCGTGTTTTTAACTCGGTGGGCTTGGGCTATATTCTCAAGGTTTTCGGCCTTGACTTCGACAGGGCGCAGGAGATGTTGCAGCAGATCTTTGTTGATGAAACCATGTTTGAGCTGAACGTGCAGGCCCTGCACAAAGGCGCGGCCCTGACTGAAAGCTCTGTGCCGGTGGTTCCGGGCAAACAGCGCAAGCATATTCTCATCAACGGGAACAACGCCACTGCCCTGGGGGCCATTGCTGCTGGCTGCCGCTACTACTGCGGTTATCCCATGACACCATCATCAAGCATTTTGGTTTTTATGGATGCGGTCTCCCAGGAGATGGAAATTGTCGTGGACCAGGTGGAAGACGAAGTAGCTGCGCTCAATATGGCCCTGGGTGCTTCTTATGCCGGGGTGCGGGCCATGACCGGTTCGTCCGGCGGAGGTTTTGCCCTGATGCAGGAGGCCATGAGCCTGGCCGGTATCATCGAAACGCCGGTGGTGGTGATCAATGTGCAGCGGCCTGGCCCGGCCACGGGTTTGCCAACCTATACCGAGCAGGGAGATCTGCGTTTTGTCTTGCATGCCGGCCATGGCGAATTTCCCAAAATGGTCATTGCCCTGCGTGACGGCGAGGATGCCTTTTACCAGACTGCCCGTGCCTTCAACATTGCCGACAAGTACCAAATTCCGGTAATACTGCTCAGCGATCAGTATCTGGCAGATACCGAGGTGACCCTGCCGCCCTTTGACTTTTCCAAAATCAGTATCGAACGTCATCTGGCCGATGCGCAGGCCTATGGGCCGGGCACATACTACCGCTACCAGGTAACAGAGTCTGGTGTTTCCCCCAGGCTGATTCCCGGTGCCAGGGGCAACAGCGTGATCGTTGATTCCGATGAACACGATGAAAAGGGCCGTATTGACGAGAGTGCCGATAACCGCCGCACCCAAGTGGACAAACGCATGCGCAAGGCCCAGGGCCTGGCCCAGGAGGTGCAGCCACCCTGGGAATTTGGCGCAGATGCACCGGAACTGCTCCTGGTGTGCTGGGGATCGTTGGCTGGGCCGATGCGAGAGGCCTGCGATCAACTCAATGCCCAAGGCTTGGTGGTGCGGGCACTGGTGTATGGTGATATCTGGCCTTTTCATACCGAGCGGTTGCATGCGCTGCATGCGCAGGCAAAGAAACTCGTGGTAGTGGAGCAGAACGCCACAGGCCAGTTCGAAGGTTTGATGCGCCAGGAGGCGCTTATCAGGGCGGATGAAAAGTTGTTGAAATACGACGGCCGGCAATGGAAAAGCGACGAGATTGTGGCCGCGCTCAAGGAGGTATTGTCATGACTGTCTATCAGTTGACCGAAGAGACTGCCTGGTGTCCGGGTTGCGGTAACCCGATGATCCGCAGGGCAGTGCAGCAGGCCTTAAATGAACTCGGCCTTCCCCCGGAACAGGTGGTGATGGTTGCCGGTATCGGCCAGGCAGCGAAAATGCCTCAGTACATTGAAATGAACTCCTTCACCGGCCTGCACGGCCGTAGTCTGCCCGCGGCCATTGGCATCAAGCTGGCCAACACGGAGCTTACGGTCATTGCGCAAAGTGGTGATGGCGACAACTATGGCGAGGGTGGTAACCATTTTATTAGCGCCATCCGCAGGAACATCGACATCGCCCATTTTGTGCACGACAATCAGGTGTATGGCCTCACCAAGGGACAGGCCTCGCCCACCACTGCACAGGGACAAATAACCTCTGTCCAGTCTGGCGGGGTCAAGGCCATGCCCTTCCACCCCCTGGCCATGGCTTTGGTTACAGGTGCGGGTTTTGTGGCCCGGGGATTTTCCGGCGACCATGAACAGCTTGTGACCATCATGAAGGCGGCCCTGCAGTTCAAGGGGTATGCCTTGGTGGATATCCTTCAGCCTTGCGTGGTGTGGAACAAAATCAACACCTTCCAGTGGTACAAAAAACGCGTGCAACCATTGGATGACAACCACGACACCAGCAACTGGGATTTTGCCTTTGCCGCTGCCCGTCAATGGGGAGAGGTGATTCCCACCGGTATCTTGTATCAGGTGGAAAAACCGACCTATGATGAGCAGTATGGTTTTATCACTGGGTCTGCGCCCCTGGCTGCGCGGGAACTTGCGCCCCAACAGGCAGAGCCTCTGTTGCAGCGCTTTTACTGAGAACAGGTTTTGAAGGACGGTTTGGATGTCTGCCTTGCACGATCCGTGCGTGTTGTACGCCGTGAACGCACTCGGCTTGTCTGGAACAGAACCAGTGTTGGCATCATGGCTTTTGGATTTGTGGTCGAACGCTTCGGTCTTTTTTTTAGACAATGAATAAGAGGGAGATAGAGGTGTTTCTTATGTGAGGCAGAGCGGATGATGCATGGTGGCCATACTCCTGTTCTGGTTGCACCGCTTCACAACTCTCTTCGCAACTTTCTTTGGTGGTAGAACTACCCTGGTATCCATCCCTTCCGATGTGGTCATGTGGTCATCGAACTGTGCAAAAGAGAAAAGCACCGCATAACTGCAAGACCCAACAGGTGCCGGAGGAGCCGTGGACGTTGTTGTTACAGATGCACAGCTTTCTGTTCCGGGTGGCAGCGTTTTTGCCCGCCAGTGGCACCCGGAACAGGATGCCCGCGAGCCAATTCTTCTGTTGCATGATTCATCGGGTTCTGTTGTCCTGTGGCGGGATCTTCCGAACGCCCTTGCCCTGGCCACCGGCAGGATGGTTGTTGCCTGCGACTGCCTTGGTTTTGGCAGGTCAACTCCAAGGGCTGCTGCGCCTACGTGCAACTTCATCCTTGAAGAAGCCGAGCTGTATTTTCCTGTTCTTGTGCAGGCGCTGGATATACCTGCCTGCCTGCTCTACGGACACAGTGTTGGTGGAGTCTGTTGGTGGAGCCATGGCACTTACCATGGCAGCCTTGCACCCCAGATGTTGCAAGGTGGTCATTACCGAAGCGGTCCAGGCATTTGCCGCGCCCCGTACCCTGGCAGGTATCCGGAAGGCACAAGCAGCCTTTGTCGAACCGCAATAGTTCGCAAGGCTCACCAGGTACCATGGGAGCAAAGCAGGCTGGGTTTTAGCCGCATGGACAGAAACCTGGCTTGCACCGAAGTTTGCTGCCTGGTCGCTTGACCTATATCTTGCCGATGTACGTTGTCCTGTCTTGGCCATGCACGGAGATGCAGACGAGTATGGCTCCAGCGAGTTCCCTCGCCGCATCACAGAGGGAGTTTCAGGCCCGGCACGCATGGCAATCCTTACGGCCTGTGGCCACGTACCCCACCGGGAAAAGACACGGGAAGTGCTGAACCTGGCAGCTGGCTTCATAGCCAACGCGTTTGATTGCGCTTGACAACCAGGTGCAGCGCACAGATTCGATGCGGTTGGGCTGTTGTGGTCTTGTGCCGAACCACAAGAACCGTAACCGCTACAGCGGCCCCATTGCCTGCCAAGTAGGGTAGTGTCTGCTACATGGATATAGAACTGCCGTCCTGCATGCACTTAATAGCCGTTACCCGGATTTCAAGGCTGTATGCTATGTCGGTTACACCCAAAAGAAACAGTGTGGACCGTGTTGTGACCAACAGGAAGAAACAAAGTTGTACAACAATGTTGCGCGCACCGGCGTGTTGCAAAAGCGTCGGATGCAGCAAAAACATGTGGGATGACTAAGTTTTTAATGGTCGGGGCGAGAGGATTCGAACCTCCGACCTCCTGCTCCCAAGGCAGGCGCGCTAACCAGGCTGCGCTACGCCCCGATACAACGGGAAAGAACTCAACGAAAACGACCGCACCCGGCAGGTTGCGGCAGCAGCTGCAAACACTATACCATAACAGCGCTGTACAATCACGGTGTGTAGTGTATATTGTGCACTGTTTTGTGCAGCATTGCAGCTGATTCGTATAAACCGTTCTTTTTGTTTCGTCAACATATTCCCGCGCTTTGTCCTTGCCAGCATACGAAATACCGTGGCCAGCAGGGTGGGGTCTGCAGCAAAATCGGGGAGTTCATGCGGCGTTTTTATCTGCCCGCGCCATGTGTGCCAACAAATAGCCAGAACCTGATTGAATTGGAGGGTCAGCAGGCCCGCCACATGGCCCTGGTGCTGCGGCTCAAGGCAGGCGAGAAGGTCGAGTTTTTTGACGGCTGCGGCCAGGTGTTCAGCACACGCCTATTGGCTGTGGAGCAGGGTCGCGTGAGTGCACTGGTGGAAGAGCGTTGCCAGGAGACAACCCCAAGGCACCCGCAGTTGGTGCTTGCCCAGGCCCTGCTCAGGGGCAAAAAGATGGATCTGGTGGTGCAGAAGGCTAACGAGCTTGGGGTGCACGCCTTTGTACCGCTGCTCACAAGATTTTGTGAAAACCGCAGTGGTGGTCAGGCAGCGGCCGAGCGCTGGCAACGTATTGTCATCGAATCCTGCAAGCAATGCCGCCGCGCCATTCCCATGCACATCGAACACCAGGCACCGCAACCCCTCACCAGCATGGATTTTTCCTGGGCAGGCCTGCGGCTGGTGGCCTGGGAAGGCGAGCAGCGGGCTGGACTACCCCCTGCTCTTGAAGGCCTGCGGGTACACAGTGGCCCAATTTGCCTGCTTATAGGGCCAGAAGGTGGCCTGCACCAGGATGAGCTGGCCTGGCTCAAGGCGCAGGGTTTTCATTCCTTTTCCCTTGGTGTTCATATCCTGCGGGCAGAGACCGCTGCCATTGCCGGCATTGCCATTGTCCAGCACCTTTCTGGTGCGCTGCAGCCGCAAATGTGATACTTCTATGAAGTTTTGACAGTGCTTTTATGCGCAAGGGGTAAGGCTTGGCTTGCGGCCGGCACAGCACAGGCCATCTTTATCAACGTGTTCTTGGGTGTTCTGATACAAAGCCATGCGGGCAGTGATACAGCGGGTCAGCCAGGCACAGGTACTGGTGGATGCCATCTCCACCGGAAAGATTGACTCTGGCCTGGTGGTGCTTTTGGGTGTGCATGCACAGGACAGCGAGACAGATGCCCGGTGGATGGTGGAAAAAATCCTCCATCTGCGTATTTTTGCCGATGAACAGGGACTGATGAACCGTTCGCTGCTGGATACCGGCGGCTCGCTGTTGGTGGTGTCGCAATTCACCCTGCTGGGCGATTGTCGCAAGGGCCGTCGCCCCTCTTGGCACGATGCTGCCCCGTCGGAGAAGGCAAAGGCTTTGTATGAAACGTTTTTAGGGCTGTGCCGCCAGCGGCGCGTGCCCCTGGCAAGTGGTGTTTTTCAGGCCATGATGCAGCTGAGTCTGTGCAATGACGGGCCAGTGACCATTCTGCTCGATTCCCATAAAATCTTCTGAAAGTACGTTCTCTTCATGCCAATACACGATTTACCCATTGGAACGCTCTGCTGTGGTTTCCGTTTGGATGAGCGCAGCTATCTTGCTGAAATCCAGTCCACGGTTTATCTCTTTACCCACAGCGTGCTGGGTTGCCAGGCCCTGGCCATAAAAAATCAGGATGTCAACAAGACCTTCTGCCTCTCGTTTCGCACCATCCCTGTGGACTCTACGGGTGTTGCGCACATCTTGGAACATGCCGTGCTCATGGGCTCGAAAAAATATCCGGTGCGGGATGTGTTCGGTGAGATCCACAAGGGCGGACTGCTCACCTTTTTGAACGCCATGACCGGCGCGGACAGCACCTACTATCCCTTTGCCACCC
>JABMJC010000077.1 GCA_013201405.1 Desulfobulbaceae bacterium | reverse complement strand
CAAAACGGAGCAGGGCAATGCGATTTGCCCAGGAATCGTAGGGAGCAAGAAAACCGCGTGCCACCTCTGGCCGCATTTTTTTGGTCACTGCCATGAAGGTGGCGGCCCGGGCAAAGGCATTGGCCCCGCGCAATGCCAGGGGGCCAAAGAGCGGCCAGCGGCACATGGCAATGCGCCGCGGCATGCGCGTGCTCGGAAAGGCTGCGGTATTGCAGGCAATGATGCTGCTCACCTGTTGCACGTTCCGTGCGGCCCAGCCCATGCCAATGGCCCCGCCCCAGTCGTGCACCAGCAGACCAAGGCGGCCGGGGGACAGCTCTTGTAACAGGGCCTCCAGGTTGTCGATATGCATGGCCAGTCGGTAGCTGGCCTGCTGTGGCTTGTCGGAAAAACCACAGCCCAGGTGATCCGGGACGATGCAGCGGTAGCGCGCGCGCAAACGGAGCACCAAATTGCGGTACAGATACGACCAGGAGGGATTGCCATGCAGCATCACCAATGTTGGCCCCTGGCCTTCATCAAGATAAGCGAGCCGGTGCCCGTCAATCTCCATAAAACGGGGCTGAAAGGGATATTCGGCAAGCGGGGTTTCCATGTTCACCACTCGATCCCCAGCATGAGCGCATTGATGCCCGAGCCAATCCCCAAGAGGGCGGCACGCTGCCCAGGCACCAGCTGTCCCTGCTCTATTCCCAAGGCCATGGTGAGGGGAGCAGAGACCGAGCCGACATTGCCGAACTGGGGCAGGGTCTCGAAATTTTTTGCTGGATCCAACCCCAAGGTGCTAAAAAGGCGTTCCGCATGGGCGCGGCCCACCTGATGGCAGAAAAAGCGGTGGATGGAATCCGCCTGCCAGCCCAATTCCCGGGAAAAATGCTGCCAGCAGGTAGCTGCGGTTTCAATGCCGCGGATGAGCAGCTCCTCGGAATCGGTCGACATGAGTGTACCCTGTTCCGCGTTCTGGCCACCCTGGCAGAGGTGGTTGTAGTCGCTATTGGCCTGGTAAGCGCCGCCGCAGAGTCGGTGCCCACTGTCTTTGAACGAGCGGGCGCTCATTACCAGGGCCACGGCTCCCGAGCCGATGGTCAGTGAAGCGAAAAGCGGCTTGATAGTTTTGCGGGTTAGGCTGCTTTCACTGAGCATGTGCTGCACAGTAGAGCGCAGCAAATCTTCCGCGGTTTCCCCAGCCACAATGAGCCCGGCTTTGATTTGGCCAAGTTCCAGCATATTGGCCAGCATAAGCATCCCGTTGAGAAAGCCCAGGCAGGCATTGGAGAGATCAAAAAGCTGACAGGAGGCAGTCAGACCCAGGCGACGGTGGACAAAGGCGGCAGTGGCCGGCTCCATCATGTCGCGGCTCACCGAAGTGAAGAGCAGGCAGCCGATATCTGCCGGATCAATACCCGAGGCCTTTAGGGCACGTGCGCCTGCGGCTGCGGCTGCCTCACTGGGCTGGGTTCCCTCGGGCCAGAAGCGCCTGGTTTTAATGCCGGTCATCAGCTCCAGCCGGCCAGCCGGCAGCTTCAGACGCTCGTATAGTGGGTGCAGTTTGGTTTCCAGTTCAGAAGAGCTGACCGTTCGGGGCGGCAGGGCCACCCCAAAAGTGTGCAGGCAAACATTGGTATACAGCATGCTGGAGAAAATCCTTGCTATCCCGAGGCATTCAGGCGTGGTGGGCTTTGCCCTGGGTTTGCCCTTCCGGGGGTGTTTCACTGCCGGACAGCTCAAAGCTGTTTGCCCAGGCAATGAGCAGGGCCGCCAGCGCCAAATCATCCATCAGGCCCAGCACCGGCACCCAGTCAGGGATGAAATCCAGGGGAGAAATACAGTATGCAAGGCCCAGTGCCAGAATAATTTTGACATAACGGGGAGTTGTGGATGCAAAAAAGATTTTTTTAGTATGCCGCACCATGCCCCAAAAACGGAGAAAAAAATTCGCCGGTTTCATTGTTATCCTCTTTGCTGTCTTGGAGTGTCTTAAAAATAACTGTGCCGCTAGCTGTTGACCTTGGCGACGATTGTACTATCAAAATAATTCATCCCCATGCCGGCATCAACCACCAAACATTGGCCGGTGATACCTGAGGAGCGCGGCGAGAGGAGAAAGGCCGCAGTGTTGGCGGCCTCCATGGTGGTCAGCGCCCGCTTGCGCAGGGTGGCCTGTTCGGCAAAGAGGTAGCTGTCGATATAGCCGGGAATGCCGGCCGAGGCCGAGGTCTTCAGCAGGCTAGGGCAGACTGCGTTGAAACGGATTTCGGAAAAGGCGGAGAAACTCTTGGCTAGAAAGCACAGCGACGACTCCAAGGCCGCCTTGACCGGTGCCATGTAGCCGTAATTTTCTGCCGCCATCCGGGTGGTGGAGATGGAAATGGTGACCACAGAGGCGGTGTTGGTAAGCAAATTTTTGAAGTGATTGGCAATGGCAATGAAGGAGAAACAGGAAATATCCATGGCCTGGAGGAAATCTGCCTTGGCCGTGGCATGGAACGGCTGCATGCCGTCTGCATAGTTGGCAAAGGCAATGGAGTGCACCAGGCCGTCGATGTACTGGCCGTTCAGATCGTTGGCTATGGCGTCGCGCACCTGGATGATATTGGCCTCATCCTCCACATCGCAGTAGAAGACGCGACTGCGCGGGAAGAGTTTGCGTGCGGTTGCGGCCCGCGCCTCGCTGCGCACCACTTGAATCAGCTCTGCACCGGCCTCGCTCAGCACCTGGGCAATGGCACAGGCCACGGATTTTTTATTGGCCAGCCCAAAAACCACTATTTTTTTACCTGCAAGTCCAAGATAGTCCACCGGTTGCATCCTCATGCCTCCTTGGCTGCACAGGCAAATTCTACCTGCACCGCCAATTTACCATGTACCCGCACCGAGCCCTTGAGCAGCCAGGCCGGACCCAGGCGCTCCACCAGTTCCGCCCGGATATCGATTAGCTCACCGGGACGCACCTCTCGCTTGAACTTGGCGCCATAGATGCGGGTGAGCACCGGTACTGTGTTGACTGTGCTCTTGGAGGTCACGGCATCAGCGCCTGCTTGGCGAAGCTGTTCGGCAATGAGCAGGGCACCGGCCTGGAAGATTGCCTCGCAGAGGAGCACGCCCGGCACAATGGGATAGTGTGGATAGTGTCCCTTGAAAACAGGCCAATCTGTGGGGATTTGTTTTTCTGCACTGATGCCCTGTGCATCCAGGGAACGTACCCGGTCGAGCAAGAGAAAAGGGGCCCGATGGGGGATGCGTTCTTCAATAAATTCCTGTTCCATCAGCATCATAGTCCACCGGTAATTTCCAGGACCGCACCATTGATATAGGCGGCGCGTTCACCGGCCAGAAAAAGCACGGCATCCGCCACCTCGGCGGCGGTGCCAAAGCGGCCCGCAGGGACCATCTTTTTGTAGTGTTTGAGCTGCTCGTCGCTGAGGCCGGTCAGAAAATCCGTGTCAATGAAGCCCGGAGAAACACAGTTGACCGTGATGCGACGCTTGGCCACCTCCTTGGAAAGCGATTTCATCAGACCAATCTGGCCGGCCTTGGAGGCAGCGTAATTGGCCTGGCCGGGAAAACCAAGATGCCCCATGGGCGAGGTGATGAAGATGATTCGGCCGTACTTCTGTTTGAGCATAAGTGGCAGGGCCGCCTTGCTGGTGTTGAAACAGCCGCTCAAGTTCACATCCAGCACCCGGTGCCAGTCTTCCTCCTTGAGCATGGCCACAAGTGCATCCCGGCGGATACCCGCGCTGTTCACCAGAATGTCCAAGGTATCCCACTCTGTTTCAAGGGCGGCAAAGAAGGCGCTTACTGCCTGGTAGTCGCTCACATCGAGCTGCTGCAGGCGCAGGCGACTGCCATGGCCAAGCGCGTCGGCTTCGGCTGCCAGAGCACTTGCCGCTGCCTGGTTGCCGCCGTACAGGCCTACTATCTGCGCGCCTTCAGCCAAAAGGGCCAAGGTCACGGCCCGGCCAATACCCCGGGTCGCACCGGTGACCAGGGCCTGTTTGCCGGTAAATTGCGGGTTGGATGGAAGATGCTGATTCAAAACAGTCTCACTACCATGTAAAGGTTCGAAGGGGTTGTGTTCAGGTTTGTGTGT
Organism: Desulfobulbaceae bacterium; assembly: GCA_013201405.1. Lineage (GTDB taxonomy): Bacteria > Desulfobacterota > Desulfobulbia > Desulfobulbales > Desulfobulbaceae > Desulfobulbus. The sequence continues at coordinate 8,290 of JABMJC010000077.1, read as the reverse complement.
GTCTGCTCTTTTCGCCAAGATACCTAAGCGTTCTAAGTACAGAGAACAGGCAATTTTTACACCGGGCTATGGTGTATAAAAAGCGCTGCAACCTGAAAGATAGGTTCAAAGATATATATTATACTTTATTCTTCAATGAAATTGCTGCATTTCTCTGCACCCTTTCCATTTCTTGGGCCAGGCAGGGCTCTGTCAGGGTATATTCCCGCGTGTTTGCGACCAAGGGTGGGGCTCCCATACGGGCGGCAAGTGGGCGGCAAGTTTTCAGCATCTTTTGGGCAAGGTTTTGACAGTAGCTTTACCTTCCGGTATAGTATTATTTTTCATATGAGCTGAGGGGAATAATGACCCAAACTGAACTCAGTGCCAGCCAAGAAGACTATCTTGAAGCCATCTATCTGATAGTACAAAAAAAGCAAGCGGCCCGTGCCAAGGATATCGCCCTGGCCCTCAATGTGCGGGCTTCGTCTGTAACCAGTGCCCTGCGCACCCTCTCTTCCCTGGGGCTGGTCAACTACGCTCCGTATGATCTCATCACCTTGACTCGCAAGGGAGAACGACTGGCTAGCGATATTGTTGCCAGACACCAGGCACTCAACAAGTTTCTCGTTACTGTACTGGGAGTTGAGCCGGAAGAGGCGGATGAGGCGGCCTGCCGCATGGAGCATGCGGTGTCCAAGTCTATTTTGGAGCGCTTTATCAAGTATGCCGAATATGTGGAGCAGTGTCCGCGCGGTGGTATTACCTGGGAATCTGGTTTTGGCTATTACTGCAGCAACAACTGCACAGATCAGGATTGCTTTCGTTGCCCGCAGCCTGGCTCGACCAAGGAAAAGTAAGAATCGTTCTGTGGTAATTTTTTCCCTTGGCACGAACACTGCTTGGTGCCTTCCCAGGGGTTCTTCCGGTTTTTTCTCTGCTGGCTTCTCTAATGTCTATAGGTTGTACCGTGCTGCCACCATGCACAGTTTTATACGCCGGGCTGCCAGCGGCCAGCCACCAGCAGTTCGTGGGGCCTGAAGGCCTTTTTGTAGTCCATTTCTGAAATACCGTCTATCCAGTAACCCAGGTACAGCCAGGGTATCTTGCGTTCGCGGCAGAAGGCAGCCAGATTGAGGATGTTGAAGGTACCTGGGCTGCGCCAACCCTGGTCAGGGTCGAAATAAAAATAGATCGCATTGAGCCAACCCGGGGCGGCATCGACAATGGCTATGCCCACCAGGTCGCTTCCAGCCCAGTAGCGCAGTTCAAAACAGGTGCTGATGGTGGTGATAAAAAAATGGCTGTAGTAGCTTTGGGCCTGGCTGCGCTCGTTGCCAAAACGGATCTGCAGAAATTTGTCGAGCAGGCTCAGACTTCTTTCCGACATGGCCAAAGGGGCCTGTTGTACCACGATATCCTTGTTTTTTTGTAGTACCCGGCGTTGGTTTCGGTTGAGCTGTAAGCGGTGTGGATCCAGACGAATGGAAACGCACAGGGCACAGTGGGGGCACTGCATGGTGTACATGTAGTTGCCGTTGCGTCGATAACCATTGGCCAGCAAATCTCCCATGGTGTTGTGGCTCATGCGGGTGAAGGCTGCCTGATGATACATGGCGGGCTGCTCCAGGCCATAGGGGCAGTCACTCAACATGCAGCTGAACTGCTGCTGTAGCTCGGCACTCAAAGTGGGGGCCAAGGCGGATGCAGATGAGCCCTGTTGTTTTTGCGACACCTGATTGGTGTGGGCGGAATGCATATTGTTCTCTAGCTGGTTTCTTCGTGCAGGGCTGTGGCAGCCTTGGCAGCTGTTTTGCCTTCTGCTTCATCCAAGTAACGCATAAGCTGCTGGGGCGTGTTGATGTTGCGCCAGGCAAGATGGAGTTCCGGTGGTGGCAGTGGTGTGCGCACCCCCTGTACATGACGCAGCTGATTGATGCGCCAGTTGCCGCTTGCAGCCAGTTCTTCCAGATATGGCAGGCACTGGCCGCTGTAAAAGGCCAAAAGCGGTTCCACCCCCTGTGAGCCCTCTCCCTTATCCAGGCAGGGCAGAATGGCCAGCCCACCTTGTTGAGCCTCATGCAGGAGCCATTGCAGGGCTTCGGGTTGCAGTGCCGGCAGATCGCAGGCCAGCACCAACCAGGAAGCATCCGGCCGCCAGCGCAGTGCAGCCAAAATGCCGGCCAGCGGGCCCTTTGGCCCGACTGCATCGGACAGGCGGGTGAGATGGTCAAGGGATGGCGGAATGGCCCCTGCGCCAACCAAGACTACCTCATCCACCAGTGCAGCGGTTATGGTAACCGTTCTTTCGAGCCAAAAACAACCCGCCTGCCTGAGCAGGTGCTTGGGGCGGCCCATGCGACTGCTTTTGCCGCCGATGAGTACACAGGCAAAAAGTGGTTGGATGGTTTTTGATTCTGTGGATTTCACTGCTTTGTAGTGCACTTTCCTTGCGTCGAATTACGTACCCTGTGCGGCAAAAAGACCGGCTGCCTCGCCGCGTCGCATGAGTTCGTCAATGGCCATTTTGCCTTCTGTGCCAATATCTTTTGAAAAATCGTTAACATAGAGCTTGATGTGGCTGTGCATTACCTCTGTTTCCATTTCTTGGGCATGGTGACGGATATAGCTTAATCCCTCTTGGGGATGTGCGTCTGCCCAGAGGATACTGTGGGCAATGGCAGCGGCCACATCCTGATGCAGGTCTTTGCCAAGACTTTTGCGCATAACGATGCAACCCAGTGGAATGGGCAGACCGGTTTCCTCCTCCCACCACTTGCCTAAGTCCTGAATACAATGCAGACCAAGTTTTTGGTAGGTGAAGCGACTTTCGTGGATAATCACCCCGGCGTCCACTTCGCCGGCAAGCAAGGCATCCATGATGCGATCAAAACGCATGATAACCGGTATGCCACCTGGGCGGTACAACTGCAAGAGCAGGGCGGCAGTGGTGTAACGGCCTGGAATGGCGATGCGCCAGCGGGTGTGATCAGCGGATTTGGGCTGTGTGCCGGTGATGAACAGCGGCCCGCAACCCCGGCCGAGCGCTGCGCCCGAGGGCAGCAGCTGGTAGTGCTGGCGCAGCAGCCCATAGGCATGGAAGGAAACCTTGCTGATATCAAGTTTTTCGGCCAAGGCCCATTCGTTAAGGGTTTCGACGTCTTCGAGCCGAGGCGGAGCCAAGCGGACCCTGGTCGGGGCCACCTGACCGTTGACCAGGGCATTGAATATATATGTATCGTTGGGACAGGGCGAAAAACCCAGACTTAAAAGCGGCTCTTCAGTCATGGTTACTGTTCTCCTGGAAAAGAAGGGCGGCAATCTGGCCACAGCGGGTGCAGGCTTCCTGCAAGCGCCAGTCCTGGTTGGCCGGATCATCAACCAGGTTGGAAATGCAGCGCATTTCTGCAAAGGGCAGAGCAAAATGGGCACAAACCCGTGCCAGAGCAGCACCTTCCATGTTTTCGCAGAGCGCATCCGGATAGCGGTCAAGGAGCAGTTCTCCCCGGGCCCTGTCACCACTGACACAGCTAACCGTAATAAAGCGACCGCTCATGTGGGCAATGCCCGCAACATCCAGCCGCCTTTGCATACGTAAAAGCAGAGAGGCGTCTAGGGCAAAGGAATCTGGAATCTTGCACTGGGGTACCTGCAGGGGAGTGATACGTTTTGTTTGGCAGGTCCCCAAATCACCCAGTTCTTCATACTCTGCCAGGCAGATATCAAGGAGCGCGGCTGCTTGGCCCTGCCTGTGATAGGCGCCAGCAATGCCAATATTGACCACTGCCGTGGGCAGGGGATGCGCTTGGCTCAGAAAAACGCTCAACTGCAGTGCAGCTTCCACTGGACCAATGCCGCAGACGAGCTGCTGCAGCGGCAGGCTTGGCCCAGCCTGTACTGCATTGCTAAAGGCTTTCAGTTCAAAGGCAGTGGCAGCAACAACAAGGATCATGACAATGGCATTAAGACAAAAATATCTGGAGTGAAGCAAGGCGCACTGCTTGCCTTTATGCGGATGAGGCTGTAGCGTAGGCGCGCAAAATACCCCGAAGCGTCGGCTTCGGCAACCGTCAACACCAAGCACCTTGCAACTGTTGCATGGTAACGCGATGTTTTTTATCACTCCGGTGTTTAAACTGTCAAACTCTCTGGTGGGGGATCAACGCTAACTCCATAAAAGATCATGGAATTATGCAAAATAGCTTCAAAAAAGGTTTAGATGTTTTGGTTTTGGCACCGGAGCAATATATGCAACCCGAGTCTTATGAGTACAGGCTGGATGCCTACGATTACTTCTTGCCTGCAGAGCTGATTGCCCAACAGCCTGCCCAAGAGCGCGATGCGTCTCGCCTACTGGTGCTGGCTACAGCACAGGCAGGCTTGGAGCATTTTTTTTTCAGCGATATACGCCGCTTATTCCGGCCTGGCGATGTGCTGGTGTACAATAATTCCAAGGTGTTCCCAGCCCGCCTGCTGGGCCATAAACAAAGCGGCGGCAAGGTGGAACTTTTTTTGCTTGCTTTTCCAGAGCCTGTTGCGCAGCAAGTGGCAGACCAGCAAGGTGCGGGCACCTGGCAGCAGGCGCTTGCACCTGCGCTGTTAAGGAGCTCGAAGCGGGCCAAGCCTGGAACAGAGCTGCTTTTTGGCGAGGGCCTGCGCGCCCAGGTGGGGACCATTGATGAGCAGGGTCAGGTTCAGGTGCTGCTGCACTATCGCCTGGGACCGGGGCAAGATTTGGAAGATGTGTTGCGCAGTCATGGTCGCATGCCCCTACCTCCGTATATTGCCCGCAGCAACCAGGAACATACGGCCCAGGATGCGGTGCGCTACCAAACCTGCTATGCTTGCCACACTGGTTCTGTGGCCGCGCCAACCGCAGGGCTCCACTTTACTCCGGCGCTCTTGCACGAGCTTGCGGCCATGGGGGTGGAGCTTGTCGAACTGACCCTGCATGTGGGTTATGGTACCTTTGCGCCGGTGCGCAGCGATGACATCCGTGCCCATCACATCCATCAGGAGTGGGTCCACCTGCCGCCGGAGGCTGCGGCGCGCATCAATGCAGCCAAGAAGAGCGGCCGCCGCATTTGGGCAGTGGGGACCACCAGTACCCGGAGCCTGGAGTTTGCCGCAGATAGAGCAGCAGACAAGGCTGGCCTGGTACGTCCTGTTTCCGGCCCCTGTGGCCTGTACATCTATCCAGGTTTTCGTTTTCAGGTGGTGGATAATCTCATCACCAACTTCCACCTGCCCCAATCATCGCTCTTGTTTCTGGTTGCAGCCCTGGCCGGGCGTAAGGCCATCCTGCATGCCTATGACGAGGCGGTACGCCTGCGTTATCGTTTTTTTTCCTACGGCGATGCTATGGCTATCATCACCCGGCCTTAAACGTAGTACGCTGCAAACACGTTTGTCGCCCTGCTCCAGCGGCACAATGGCATCAGTTGCATTATGCCTGAGCTGCCCTGGCTTGGCGATATCTGACAATATCCTCAATGGCGCACACTGGCATGTCATGCTGTTTGGCAAAGGCTGCCACCTGCGGTAACCGCGCCATACTCCCATCGGCATTGGTCAGTTCGCACAAAACCCCGGCTGGCTGCAAACCGGCAAGCAGCATGAGATCAACCGTGCCCTCGGTGTGGCCCCGGCGAGTAAATACGCCACCAGGTTGAGCGCGTAACGGAAACACATGACCAGGTCGGGCCAAATCTTCCGGGCAGGCATGGGGTGCAATTGCTGTCCGGATGGTGGTCACTCGATCCTGGGCAGAAACCCCGGTGCTGACGCCATTTTTTGCCTCGATACTGGCAGTAAAGGCGGTGCCGTTTTTGCTGGTATTGTTGGCCACCATGGGCGGCAAATCGAGTTGACAGAGCCTGTCATCCGTTAAGCAGAGGCAGACGATACCGCTGCACTCGCGGATGAGCATAGCCATTTGGGGAACACTGATGTGTTCTGCTGCAAATATGAGGTCGCCCTCGTTTTCGCGATCATCATCATCAACCAGAAGCACTCCTCGCTGTTCGCGGAGGGCTTGCAGGGCCTGTTCGACCCGGTGGTTGGATGTGCCAAAGCGGGATAATACAGATACGGTGGTAGTCTGATTCATGGTGTCTCCTGAAAAAAAGTAACCAGAATCAGGGCGATGGAGAATATCCGGCCCTCTGCCGGACAACAGGGTTGTGGGTATGGTCGGTGCTTGCAAAGGTAAGCGTACCAAGTTTGGCACAGACACTGGCCGAGGTGGATATATCCTTGCAGACGCATCCACGTGCGTCGAGCTGGTCAACCCGCAACCACATTCTCTTTCATCCGGACTCTTACCGTCGGCTCCGGCCTCACACCGGATCTGCTTGACCCTGCTCCAAAGTTGTGCATACAGCTAAGAATAGCAGGCGCTCGCGGGCTTGTCCCTGTTGGAACATACCGCCGGTAGGGAATTGCACCCTGCCCTGAGAATAACATCATGGTACCGCGCAGGGAGGCACGAGGCAACAAGTATTGCTAGACAGCAAATGCCAGGACAGGCAAAGGGGAAAAGACAAAGGGAATTTCACCGTTTGTTCCTTGGTGAAACTCCCTTTGCCTGCATGTGGATGTGAATGTGTTACTTATACGTGAAGGTCATCGCATCCTTCTTGCGATCAACCACGACAAGACCACCCTTACTGAGTGTACCAAAGAGGATTTCCTCGCTGAGCACGTCGCCAATCTCCTTCATGATGAGACGGCGCAGGGGACGCGCGCCAAAGGCCGGTTCGTAACCTTCCTGGGCCAGCCAGCGCCGGGCTGCCTTGCTCAACTCGATGCGCACCTTCTTTTCGGCCAGCTGCTCTTGCAGTTCGCGGACCATCTTGTCCACCACCTTTTCCACCACTTCCATCTCAAGTGCAGCAAAGCTGACGATTGCATCGAGCCGGTTGCGGAATTCCGGGGAAAACAGGTCTTTGATCGCCCGCTGCTCTTTACCGCTGGAATCGCCAATAAAACCGATGCTGCGCTCGCTCATCTCGCGGGCGCCGGCATTGGTGGTCATGATGATGATGACATTGCGAAAATCTGCGCGGCGACCGCTGTTGTCGGTTAAGGTGGAATGATCCATCACCTGCAGGAGGATGGAGAAAATATCCGGGTGCGCTTTTTCGATTTCATCCAAAAGCAGCACGCAGTAGGGGTGCTTGCGGATGGCGTCGGTGAGCAGGCCGCCCTGGTCGAAACCAATGTAACCCGGGGGCGCGCCAATGAGGCGGGCCACGGCATGCTTCTCCATGTATTCACTCATATCGAAGCGCTCAAAGTGCACTGAAAGAGCTGCAGCCAGCTGACGGGCCACCTCGGTTTTACCCACACCAGTGGGCCCGGCAAAGAGGAAGGAACCAGTGGGTGACTGCGGGTTGCCAAGACCGGCACGGGCGCGCTTGACCGCCTGCACCAGGGTACTGATGGCTTCATCCTGACCGTAGATAAAGGCGCGCAGTTTGTCTTCCAAAAGGCGCAGCTCTTCGGTGTTGCTGCTGGACTTGCTGCTTACCGGCACGCGGGCCATGCTGGCAACCACATGTTCGATGTCGCGCACCATAACGGTCTTGCCGGTTTTGCCTGCCAGGCGAAAGGAGGCACCGACCTCGTCCATGACATCGATGGCCTTGTCCGGCAGGTAGCGATCATTGATGTAGCGCTGCGCAAGCTCGGCCGTGGCCGTGATGGCAGTTTTGGCATAGCGAATTTGATGATGCTCTTCGTAGCGGGGCTGCAGGCCGCGCAGGATAGCGCAGGTGTCTTCCACTGAGGGCTCTTCAATGTCGATTTTTTGAAAACGACGGGACAAGGCCCGATCCTTTTCGATCTGGTTTTTGTACTCCTCGTAGGTGGTGGAGCCGATACAGCGCAGTGTACCCGACTGCAGAGCTGGCTTGAGCAGGTTGGAGGCGTCCATGGAGCCGCCGCTGGTGGCGCCGGCACCAATGATGGTATGCATCTCGTCAATGAACAGGATCGCCTTGTCCTTGGCTTCGATGGCAGCCACCACTTCCTTAAGGCGCTTTTCAAAATCGCCGCGATACTTGGTGCCAGCCACCAGGGTGCCCAGATCGAGCATATAGATTTCCGCTCCGGAAAGCAGGTCAGGCACCAGGTCTTTATGGTTGGGTTTCTCCGTTTTCCGGGCCAGGCCGTCCTGATGGATACGCAGGGCCAAACCTTCGGCCATAGCGGTCTTGCCCACGCCCGGCTCGCCCACCAGCAGCGGGTTGTTTTTCTTGCGGCGGCACAGCACCTGCATCATCCGTTGCAGTTCGCGCTAGCGGCCTAT
>JABMJC010000076.1 GCA_013201405.1 Desulfobulbaceae bacterium | reverse complement strand
AGGTGATGCCCAGGGTCAGTGGCACAAACAACCAGTGATACATGGCGGTCAGGGCAAATTGTGCCCGCGCCCAGTTCACCATGGTCAGGTCCATGTTTTCAAGCATACTCTTTCTCCTTTGTTCAGTGCGTCATGCCTTGTGCTGGCTGGGTCAGTTGGTCAGCCACATGCTCAGCCCGTTCTTGATCGGTATTAAATTCAGTATGCAAAAAATTGGGAAAGAAGAAAACCTTCAGGATAGCAAACATAATAAAAAGTTTGATGAAGATGATTTTCCACAGGGTGCGCCCAATGGTCATCTGTCTGAAGCCGTTTACATAAAAAAGTACAATATGCCGAAAAAGGCCCGGCCTGCGTCCAGGCAGCTCTGCCATGTCAATCTCCATTAGGTCCTGGACAACTGCACAATTTTTGCAAGTCTGGCTTGGCACTGTTGTTCGCTTTAGCCGCGGCAGACGGTAGGCCCGCTGCAAGTATTGGCTGTGGTGCGCAGATGCTGTCTTGTCGTAAGTCTTCCAGGCTCACTGCTGCCAAGGTGGCGCGGAGCTGGTCACGGGCAGTCAACCATACCCGGTGCACGGCGCAGTCGGTTTGGGCGCCGCAGTTGTCCGGCCTGATGATGCAGTCATTGAGGTAAATTTCGCCAATCATGGTTTCAACCACCTGCAGTAGGGAGATGTCGGCAGGCTTCTGCGAAAGGATAAAGCCACCTCGTGCACCTTGGCGTATTTCGATAAAACCTGCCTTTGCAAGCTGTTGTGCAATTTTGGCAAGAAAGTGGGTAGGGATGTTGGCATTGTTGGCTACTTCCTGTCGGCTGACTAGGTTTCCTTGCCCTTTGTCGCAAAGGTAGAGCATGCAGCGGACAGCGTATTCTCCAGCACGTGTGAGTCGCATGTGAGAAAAAAGTTGGTAATTTTTATTCGTGAAAGATAAAAAAGGTCTTATTTATTTAGCAGGATTCCTTTTTGACCGCAAGATAATAATTAAATATGGATACCATGAAAAAAACCCATGGCCAAGAACAACTTGCATGCACCACAACTTGCACGTACCGCAGCGTGCTGCGGCAAAAGCGCCTGCCCTTGTCGAGCAATGTGGTGGTGTTTATTGTACTGATCTAGTGCATGACAAACACAATGATTCAGTAAGGGGCGCCAAGCTCCAGGAAAGGGGGAAATAATGGAAGCACAGACAGGAGCCAGGGAACAGCTCAGATTGGAATTGGCCGTCAAGTTGGCCCAGTTGGAAGAAATACGAATGAAGGCGCGGGTGGCTGCCGCTGAAGCCGAAGCGCAGTTCGCCGCGGATATAGGCAGGCTTGAGCAGCAGGTGCAGGAGTTAAAAAATCAGCTGAAAAACACTCAAAATGTTCATTCTGGCCCAGATCAGGAGGCATGGACCGAACTGCGAGAGGGCGCACTCAAATCCGCCCGAGCCCTTCGTGACCTGTTGCGCAACGCTTTGGACAAGATGTAATAACTTCGCTTGTTGCTGGACAAGGGAAAAGGAATCACGTATATACATAACGTATTGGTGCGCCCTCATGTGTGCAGGCCCCGCGGGGTTTTTCCGCTCTTTTCAACGCGCAACAGCCTGATGAAACAACATCTTTTTGCTGTATACTTGGTGGCTCTCGCCGCTGTTTTTTTCATGTACTGTTCTCCTGCTTGGGCAGCGAGGAACAAGGGGCCGGAAATTCAGCATATCGTGGTCACCAGCGCCGATGGCCTGTTGCTTCTATCTGCCTCGGTAAGCAACACTTTTTCCACGGAACTGCTCAATGAGTTGCGCAGTGGTGCAGTGCTCAACTTTGTTTTTTCCGTTGAGCTAGCGCGCAAGGGGACAGGATGGTTTAAGGACTCCTTGCGCAGGACTTCGGTCGTCCACCGCCTGCGCTACGATCAGAAACAGGACGAATATCTTTTTACCACCCCGGAAACCGAGGAAGACCCGCGCCGCACTACCTCTCTTGTTGAGGCGGAGCGGTGGATGAGCACTTTTAGCCACGTCCAGGTGGCGGAACTTTCTTCCCTGTCTGTCGATGCTCCCTATGCCATCCATATGCGGGCTGTGTTGAAACAGGGCATGTTGCCCTTCAACCTTGGTCGCTTTGTCCCCTTTTGGCAGATCAGCGGCATCCAGACCGACAGACGCACCATCGAATTCAGGTACTGAGTACCGCATTCCACATGCTTACCGCGGAGCAGCGTAAAGAAAAGCGGCGTCTTATCCACAGAGTTATCTTTTTTTGTCTGTTGCTCATTCCTGTTCTGGGATATGCGCAATTCAGGCTGCTCAGTGGCCAGATCCTCCTGCTGCCCAAGATTGACCTTGCCATAATTTTTGGACTGATCAATCTTAATGCGTTGCTTCTGCTGCTCATGTTGTACTTGGTGCTGCGCAATCTTGCGGAGCTTTTTTTTGAGCGCCGGCACCAGCTTTTTGGTTTCAAACTGCGCAGCAAGCTGGTTGTGTCTTTCATGGCCCTTTCTTTTTTGCCCACCACCCTGTTGTTCCTCTTTGCCTTTGGCTCCATTTCCACCTCTATGGATTATTGGTTCAACTCCAAGGTGGAGGAGTCGTTGCAGTCTTCATCCAACCTGGTGCAATCTCTGTTTCTCGACACACGCAAACAGGCTGAATTCGTTAGCGCCCAGTTGGCCTTCATGTTGGAAAGCAAGCTGATCGACCCCTTAGATACCAGCAATTTGGAGAAAGTTTTTGGCAGGCTGGTCGACGGCGACGTCTCCGGCGCGCCCGACAGTATATTCATCCTTAATGCCCAGCATCAGGAGGTCATTGCCTTAAGAAGTCCAAGGCTGTTGCCTGTCATCTTGCCGCCGGTCGCATCTGGTGCCCTGCGTCAGGCGGCTGCGGCCAAAAAAGTGGAGGTTCTGACCCTGCATTCTTCGGCAGGTGAACTGGTGCAGGCCATCGCGCCCGTACATTTGGAATCAATGAGATCCCAAACCTGGTTTGCGGTTGCCACTTTGCTTATTCCCTCCTCGCGCCTGACCGAGATGCGTGCGATTATGGCTGGTTTAAATGATTACCAGCACCTGATCATCATCAAGGCGCCCATGAAGTTGAGCCTGAACATTCTGTTGATCGTGGTGACCATGCTCATTGTCTTTGGCTCAATTTGGCTGGGGTTATACATCTCCAGAACCTTGACCACACCCATCAACGAATTGGCCCTTGCCACCCGACGAGTGGCAGAAGGAGATCTTGATTTTCAACTGGAACGCCCGGTGGATGATGAGATGGGGGTATTGGTGGCATCGTTCAATGCCATGACTGCAGATCTCAAAAAGTCCAACCAGGAGTTGGGTCAGGCCCATGCCGCCCTGACCAGCAGCAATGAGGTGTCGGAACAGCGCCGCAACTACCTGGAAACAATCCTGGAGTATGTGCCTGCTGGGGTCATAGCCTTGGATGAGGAAGGAAATATCACCACCATAAACCGTTTTGCCGAGCAGATTTTATCCATTGATCCAAACCTTTTTGTTGGACATAATTTTCGTCAAACCCTGCCCAGACACCATGCGCTCATTGTGGAGAGTTTCCTGACAGAGCTGATGCACAGCGGTAAGAGTGTGGTGGAGCGTCATTTACGTATGACCATCCGTCGGGGGGAAGTATTGTCTCTGCAGGTGAATGTGGCCCGTATGGCGGATGAAAAAGCACAACCCATGGGGTTTGTCATTGTTTTTGACAACCTCACCAATCTGGAACAGGCGCAGCGATTGGCTGCCTGGCAGGAAGTGGCCAGGCGTATAGCCCATGAAATCAAAAATCCCCTGACGCCCATCCAACTTTCCGCGCAGCGCCTCCGGAAACGCTGCATGCCGGTTTTGGCCAGTGACCAGGATGTTTTTGACCAATGCACCGAGACCATCATCAAACAGGTTGATGAAATCCGTAAGATGGTGGAGGAATTTTCCGAATTCGCCCGCATGCCCAAGTTAAAAAAAACACCCAGCGACCTGGCTGCTTTGGTCAAAGAGGTGGTGAGCCTTTACCAGCAGGCGCATCAGCAATTCAGGTTTGACAGCCGTATAGATGATGATCTGCCTGTTTTTTCCTTTGATGCCGTTCAGATCAAACGGGTACTGATCAATTTGCTTGACAACGCTATCGCGGCCCTGGACAATACCGGAGAGATCACCATCAGTCTGGAGCATGGCAAAAGCAAGGCCTGTGTATTGCTGCAGGTAGCCGACAATGGCGTGGGCATTGCAGAAGAAGTAAAATTGCGCGTCTTCGAGCCCTACTATTCCACCCGCAAATCAGGGACAGGTTTGGGCCTTGCCATCTGTCAGACCATCGTTAGTGAACATGGCGGCTCTATCCGGGTCACGGATAATGAGCCCGCAGGTACGGTCTTTACCGTAGAATTACCCTTGGTTTAAAAACTTTATTTTCTGTTGACCGCAGCGTGGTGCAGGCGGTGCGCTAACCTGCATGGGAGGAAAACCTATGTTGCCATCAATGCCGCCAGCACTGGTCTGGTTTCTGCTTGGAATTGTCTTTTTTGTACTAGAGTTGATGTTGCCAGGGCTTTTGCTGTTTTTTTTCGGCCTGGGTGCCTGGTGTGTGGCCCTGGCTGTTTTACTGTTGCCATTGTCCCTGAACATACAGATTCTGATTTTTCTGCTCGTGAGCGTTATCGCTCTGGTGTTGCTTCGTTCAACGTTTCGGAAGATGTTCAAGGGCAAGGTGTTTGAAGTCGATGAGTTGGATGACTTTGTTCCCCAGGGTGCTATTGCGGAAGTGGTGGAAGACATTGTGCCGCCAGCTGGCGGCAGGATAAGATATGGTGGTACCTTTTGGCATGCCGTAGCCGAGCAGCCGCTTGCCCGTGGTACCAAGGTACGGGTACTGGCCAAAAATAACCTGATCATAACGGTTGAGCCGACAACACAGGGAGAGCTGTAATGGATAGCATGCTGGTTGGTATTATAGTCCTTACTATTTTTGTTGTATTTGTCCTTTTGAAAACCGCTGTGGTTGTGCCCCAGCGGAGTGAGTATGTGGTTGAACGGCTGGGTAAATACCGTACGACTCTAGAGGCGGGCTTCCATATCCTGCTGCCTTTTTTCGACAGGGTGGCCTACCAGCGGAACTTGAAGGAAGAACCGGTGGATATTACCGCGCAGTCGTGCATCACTGCTGACAACGTCACCCTGCAGGTGGATGGCGTGCTGTACATGCAGGTGGTCAATTCCCGTCTGTCTGCCTATGGCATCGCTGATTATCGTTTTGCCGCAGTACAGCTGGCGCAGACCAGTTTGCGTTCCGCCATCGGTAAAATTACTTTGGACAACACCTTTGAGGCTAGGGAAAGTCTGAATATGCAGGTGGTGGACGCCCTTGACGAGGCTGCGCAGAACTGGGGTGTCAAGGTGCTGCGCTACGAGATCAGGGATATTCAGCCACCGAGCAGTGTGCTGGATGCCATGGAAAAACAGATGAAGGCAGAGCGAGAAAAGCGTGCGGAGATTGCGCGCTCCGAAGGCGAGCGCCAGGCCGTGATTAACCGGGCGGATGGGGAAAAGGCAGAGGCGATAGCGCTCTCTGAAGGTGAGAAGATGCGCCGGATCAATGAAGCCGAAGGACGCGCCCAGGAAATATTGAAGGTGGCAGAAGCCACGGCTGAAGGCATCAGAAGGGTGGCCCAGGCTCTGAATGAAGCTGGTGGTCGCGATGCCGCCAATCTGGAAGTGGCCAAGAACTATGTGGAACAGTTCGGTAAATTGGCCAAAGAAGGCAACACCCTGATTGTGCCGGCCACCCTTACCGATATTCCGGCCATGGTGGCCACGGTCATGTCGACTTTGAATGCCACCAAAAACAGTGGTGGCGAAGAAAGAAAGCGTACGCTGGGATGATGGTTCTTTGGTTGGGCGGGTTTTTAGATTTCGTTTTTGAGCTTAACGTTCTTTGCAAGGCATTGCTGCAGATGAACGAGGCCCTGGTTTTTTGTCTAACAGTTTGTTATAATAGTTTTTTTTAGACGTATCGCAGAAGAGGGCTAAAAAGTTCTTGCCATGTAGATCAAGCCGTCTACACTTCGAGTATAAATACCTATGCCTGGTGGCGAGATGAACCGGAGTAGACGGTTGTTATTGTAATTTAGGAATGGAGGCTTCAATGCGTAACAAGAAGGGAAGAGCAGTGTATTGGATAGCCGGTCTCGGCGCTCTGATGTTGGCTGGCTCCATTACTGGTCTAGGTGGTTTTGCCCAGGCCAAAGATGAGGTGGTGGCAAAAGAACCCACCCAGGAAATATTGCAAGCTGTACCGGGTACTCCTGATGGTGTGCTGCTTATGCAGGCCCGCGCCCTGATCGGTACCCTGCCTGACACCATGCCTGGTTCTGAAAACGATACACCAGCCATGGTGGAACTGGGTAAGAAGCTGTATTTCGAAGAGGCTATTTCCATTAATAAAACACAGTCCTGCAACAGCTGTCATCCCATTGACAACAACGGGCCCGGTGCAGACAACCTTAAGACCGGCCTGGGTGCAGAGGGTAAATTTGGCACTCACAACGATCCCCCCACCCTCAACGCGGGTTTTCAGATTGCCCAGTTCTGGGATGGCCGCGCGGCCACTTTGGAAGAACAGGCCCAGGGGCCGCCCCTGAACCCCATTGAAATGGGGATGCCGGACGCAGCATCTGTGGAGCAGCGGCTCAAGGAAACCGGTGACTATCCAACCCTGTTCAAGGCGGTTTTTCCCGAGTCGGAGGAGGCAGTTACCTTTGATAACTTTGCCCGGGCTGTTGCCGCATTTGAGCGGACTCTCATCTCTCGCGCCCGTATCGATCGTTTTATAGCCGGAGAAAGAGATGCACTTTCCGCCCAGGAGCGCGATGGTATGCGTACCTTCATGGAAGTGGGCTGTATTCAATGTCACAATGGCCCAACCCTTGGTGGTATGACTTTTCAGAAAATAGGTATTTTCCACGAGTACGCTAACACCAAGGATTTGGGTCGTTATGAAGTGACCAAGAATGAGGCGGATAAGTACGTTTACAAGGTGCCCATGCTGCGTAACGTCACTTTAACCGGGCCATATTATCATGATGGCGAGGTTGCCAACCTGGGAGATGCCATCGATCAGATGGGCTTTCTCCAATTGGACCGCGAACTGAGTGATGCCCAGATCCAATCGCTGCTCCGCTTTCTCAATGCCCTGGCCGATGAAAAGCTGACAACGCCAACGGATGCAACTCAGCCTGGGGATGTTGAGGGTGCCTGGCAGCCGCCCGTACTCGCCGATGTGCCAGAAGGTGAGGAAGGCGATTTGATTCGTTTTGGTCATGCCCTGCTCACTGGCACCTATTCACAACTCGGGCCGGGGGCAAGGGAAGAGGCTATGCGCTTTAGCGGCAATGGTCTTACCTGCACGAATTGCCACCAGGATGAGGGAACCAAGCGTTTTGGTTTGCCCTGGATGGGAGTCTCCCAGGCATACCCGCAGTACCGTGGTCGTGAAGACGAGGAGCAAGGTCTGGAAAAGCGCATCAATGGCTGTTTTGAACGCAGTCTCAATGGAAAGATGCTTGCCGAAGACAGTAAGGAAATGAAGGCCATGGTTGCCTACATGGACTGGTTGTCCAAGGATATGGGCAAGGATACCAAGGGATTGGGAACACCAGCTTTTACTCCGCCGGAACGAAGGGCCAATGTGGAACATGGGGAGCAACTGTATCAACGGCTATGTCTCTCCTGCCATGGTGCTGACGGAAACGGATACCAGTCGGTGTCTGCTGGACGCCGGGGAGATCATGTCATCCCTGCCCTGTGGGGTAACAACAGTTACAATAATGGCGCAGGCATGAATCGCATTTTGACCAGTGCACCTTTTATCCGTGCCAATATGCCCTTGGGAACGCCGTGGAACGCGCCTGTGGTGAGCGTGGAGGAGGCCTATGACATAGCGGGCTACCTCTCGTCCAGGGAGAGGCCGCAGATGAGTGGCTTGGAAAAAGACTATCCCAAGTTGGAGAGAAAACCAGTGGATTGTCCCTATCCTCCGTATGCGGATTCCTTTTCACAGGAACAGCATCAGTACGGCCCTTATCAGCCCATAATGGAGGCAAGAAAGCAAAGTCAGGCCAAAGATGATAAGGAGGCAGCAGCCAAGTCTGCCAATTGAAACTTTGGGGGCCGACAATAAAAAGCTCCCTTTATCTTTTGCAAGCGATATCAGGCTGGCCGGTTGGCTGGCCTGATATTTTTTTGGGTTTTTTGTTTTTGACAATGCCTGCGATAAGCGGCTGTTTTTGTGCGCAGGCCGTACGAGGGAACAGTATGTTTCCCGATGTTTCCGGATAAAATGATGGACAGTTTCCTCTTTTCAGAGGTAAAATTGCAGTGAAAAACAAACAATGAAGCGAGCCCCAGTTGTTGCCTTGTCGCTGGTGGCAAGAGTCGATTAACATTTAGGAAAGGATACTGCAGCATGTTGAAGCAAGAGCTGGACATCACAGTGAACAAGTGCACGGCAGAGCAATGCAAGCCCAAGCCAGACGAGGAGCACCTCGGTTTTGGTCAGTACTTTACCGATCATATGTTCACCATGCGTTGGAACAAGGACAAAGGTTGGCATAGTGCCCGGATTGAACCGTATGGACCGTTTACCCTCACACCAGCGACCCTGGTTTTTCATTATGGTCAGGCTATCTTTGAAGGGATGAAGGCCTACCGAGGTGCGGACGACAGGATCTATCTCTACCGACCCCTGGATAACTTTGAACGCATGAATCGCTCTGCCTCGCGTATCTGCATGCCACCCTTTCCTAAGGAATCGGTTGTCAATGCACTGAAATCTTTGGTCTATCTTGATAGGGACTGGGTGCCCCGCAGTGCAGGTGCCACTCTCTACATTCGTCCGGTCATGATCGCGGTGGAACCCAATGTGGGCTTGCGGGCCGCTCTGGACTACCTGTTTTTCATTATTACCTGCCCCGTAGGCGCGTACTATCCCGAAGGCTTCAAGCCAACCAAGATTTATGTAGAGGACAAATATGTCCGTGCCGTGCCCGGCGGGGTTGGGGAGGCGAAAACCGCAGCCAATTATGCTGCCAGTGTGCTTGCGCAAAAGGAGGCCAAAGATAAGGGATTTTCCGAGGTGTTGTGGTTGGATGGAGTTGAACGCCGGTTTGTGGAAGAGGTGGGTACCTCTAACATTTTCTTTGTCATTGACAACGAACTGATTACCCCGCCACTGCAGGGTTCCATTTTGCCCGGCATCACCCGCGATTCAGTGCTGCAATTGGCGAAAAGCTGGGGCGGCAAGGTAAGCGAGCGTTCCGTCAGCATTGAAGAGGTCATGGCTGCAGCCGAGAGTGGTCGCCTGCAGGAAAGCTTTGGCACAGGCACTGCCGCAGTTATTTCACCCATTGGTGAATTAACCTACCAGGACCACACTGTGCAGATCAATCACGGCGAAGCCGGTCCGATGGCCCAGCGCCTTTACGACGAGTTGCAGGCCATCCAGTTTGGTCGTCAAGATGACCCCTTTGGCTGGCGGGTGCCCATCGCATAAACGGCAATAGGCCGCGCATAAACACTGTCAAACAGCGTATTTTTCTGTGCCTTTTCATGCTCCAGCCAGGCTGCAGACTTGGTCCGGAGCATGTTTTTTATGCTCCAGCCCTTGATTTTTTACTAAGCAAGCCTACAGTTAGCCTTGTCTGAACAGTAGTGGGTAAAAGTCTGTAGTGCGCCCCACGGATTGCGCAGGCTTTTGCCTTGTTGAGGAACTTTTTCGAGTTTGTATCAAACATGTTGAAGGAGAAATTCATGAAGATTCGTCCATTGAATGACCGCGTTTTGGTCAAGCGGTTGGAAAGCGAGGAAAAGACGGCGGGCGGCATTATTATCCCCGATTCTGCCAAAGAAAAACCGGCCGAAGGAGAAGTTGTGGCGGTTGGCCCTGGCAAGTTAAACGAGGCAGGACAGCGGGTCGCCTTGAATGTTGCAGTAGGTGACCGGGTGCTTTTTTCCAAGTACGGCGGAACCGATGTCAAACTGGACGGCGAGGATTTCCTCATCATGCGCGAGGATGATATTCTGGGCGTTGTGCAGGCGTAAACAAGAGCAGAAGACCACCTGAGTAAAGGAGAAATATATTATGGCTTCAAAAGAACTGAAGTATAGCGGCAAGGCCCGGGAGAAAATGCTGACCGGGGTAAATACCCTTGCCAATGCGGTAAAGGTTACCCTAGGCCCCAAGGGTCGTAATGTTTTGATTGAAAAATCTTTTGGCGCACCGGTCATTACCAAGGACGGAGTGACCGTGGCCAAGGAAATCGAACTTAAGGACAAGTTCGAGAATATGGGTGCACAAATGGTGCGGGAAGTTGCTGCCAAGACCTCTGATGTTGCGGGTGATGGCACCACCACTGCCACGGTTTTGGCCCAGGCGATTTACCGGGAAGGCAGCAAGTTGGTCGCTGCCGGATCCAACCCTATGGAAATCAAGCGGGGTATCGATGCCAGTGTGGCCGCTGTGGTCGCGCAGTTGAGCAAGATCGCCAGCCCCACCAAGGAACAGAGGGAAATCGCACAAGTCGGTACCATTTCCGCCAACAACGACGAAACCATCGGCAATATCATTGCCGAGGCCATGGACAAGGTTGGTAAGGAAGGGGTGATCACGGTTGAAGAGGCCAAATCCATGGAGACCTCCTTGGATGTGGTCGAGGGTATGCAATTTGACCGCGGCTACCTGTCTCCCTACTTTGTTACCGATCCAGAGCGTATGGAAGTGAGCATGGAGAATCCGCTCATTCTCATCAATGAGAAGAAGATTTCCAGCATGAAGGATCTGCTTCCCATTCTCGAATCTGTGGCCAAGATGGGGAAACCACTTCTGATTATTGCTGAAGATGTGGACGGCGAGGCCTTGGCCACCCTGGTTGTCAACAAGCTGCGCGGCACCCTGCAGATTGCTGCAGTCAAAGCCCCTGGCTTTGGTGATCGCCGCAAGGCCATGCTGGAAGATATCGCCATCTTGACCGGTGGTCAGGTGATTACCGAAGACTTGGGGATCAAGCTGGAGAACATCACGGTCAATGATCTTGGCACTGCCAAGCGCATTGTAGTGGACAAAGACAACACCACCATTATTGACGGTGCTGGCGACAAGGATAAACTGTCTGCCCGGGTCAAGCAGATCCGTGCCCAGGTTGAAGATACCACCTCTGATTATGATCGTGAAAAGCTGCAGGAACGGCTGGCCAAGCTCATCGGCGGCGTGGCGGTCATCAATGTTGGTGCTGCCACTGAAGTGGAGATGAAGGAGAAAAAGGCCCGGGTTGAGGATGCCCTCAACGCTACCCGCGCTGCAGTGGAGGAGGGCGTGGTTCCTGGTGGTGGTGTAGCCTACCTGCGTTGCCTCAAGGTGTTGGAAGATCTTCGTCTTGAGGGCGAGCAGGAGTTGGGTAAGAACATTATCCGTCGTGCCCTGGAAGAGCCGATCCGCCAGATCGCTGCCAATGCTGGCTGCGAGGGTTCGGTTGTGGTGGAGCATGTAAAGGGTTTGGAAGGACCCACTGGTTTTAACGCCGTAACAGAAACCTACGAAGATCTGATTGAGGCTGGTGTTATCGATCCTGCCAAGGTGGCCCGTTCCGCCTTGCAGAATGCTGCCTCAGTGTCCGGTCTGCTGCTCACGACAGAGTGCATGATTGCCGAGATTCCTGAAGAGGATAAGGGTGCCGGTATGGCCGGCATGCCTCCGGGTGGCATGGGCGGTATGGGTGGTATGGGCGGCATGATGTAAAGCCGCGGCATACAACCGGCCCAGTAGTACAAAGCCCCTTTTCCTCCTTGAGGTGAAGGGGCTTTTTTTTATGACCGTAGTTCCATCGGAACTCGTACTGCGGTGGTTCGCTGAGATACTGATCCATCATTGTGTTCTTGGCAGGGCTGCAAAAATATGGAAACCAATTGCTCTTGATTTCATTGCTTTTCTGCATGTTCGTTCAGATTCGTAGTTGATATTATTTTGCAATAATGTATTCTTGTATCTGTTGTACACATTGTACATTGAGTACGAATCAATGCCTGTCCAAGTATCCTGGCAGCGCGTTACAGAAGCAAATCCTATACGGACTTATATCCTATCAATATCTACTGGAGGGACCATATGAGAAAATGGGAATGCACCATCTGCGGCTATATCCATGAAGGCGAGGAGCCACCCGAGGAATGTCCGCTCTGCGGTGCTGATGCGAGCCAGTTTGTGGAAGTGAAGGAAGGTGCTGAAGCTACCGCATCTTCGGCGCAAGAGAGGGCAGCAGCGCAGCCTGCAGCCAGCCAGCCAGTCAGCGCTGCCCCTGCTGGAACACCACCCTTCCCCCAGAGCACTATCCAGGCCCTGATCGCCAAACATCATCTGCATCCGATTGCCGTGCACACCCCCAACGGGATCATACCCATGGCGGTCCTTTTTGTGCTGCTGCTTTCCCTCTTTGGCTCTTCGTCTTTGGGAAGAGCGGCACTCTACAGCTATACCTTTGTTCTGCTTTCCATGCCCTTTGTGCTGTTCACCGGCTATAGCATGTGGAAGACACGCTACCAGGGAGCATTCACTTCCCTGTTTAAAATCAAGATTATTGCCTCGGCCATTGCCACTGTCCTTTTGGCTACCTTGGTCCTGTGGGGATATGGTCAACCATCTATTTTGCAGGCCAACTCTTCAGGACGGGGAATGTTTTTATTTTTTTCCCTGATCATGTTAGCTGCAGTAGGAATT
>JABMJC010000183.1 GCA_013201405.1 Desulfobulbaceae bacterium | reverse complement strand
GATATTGATCGATCCGTTGTCATCCTGCCTCAAGTGCCAGCGGGCCACCATGCCATAGGTATCCAAAGCAATTCCGTGTACCCGCACGAAGGAGCTTCGTGGTGCAGAATCCGTCCAGGTAAACTGCAGGCCGCTTCCTGGCGCCCCTTCACCTAGCTGCTGCGGCAGGGGATGGTAGGCATCATGGATATGGCTGTATACCGGGCCGGAAAGACTGGCATTGCCGCGCCTGGCAACAATCTTATCTGGATACATCAGTTTGTACTCCAGCTGTCCATCCCTGTTGTTCAGGAGCCAGTTCCAACAGGTAAGCACGGGCTGAGCAGCGGTAATTCTATCAACAACAAACAAGGCGTGCTCGCCGCACATGATGCAGAATCGTTCAAATTTCTCCAGGGGGTTAGCATACGCGGCTCCCGCATCGGCCCCAAATACTGTTACATCATCGATTCGGGCGGCCAACAAATGCTTTCCGGCCCGTTCCACGGGGGCAGCTAGTTCTCGCGATGCAGAAATTCTCCTTTGTCCACTTGTCACCTGCTGCAGCACCGCTGATTTCAACGCGTTTTCCTGCAGCGCATCCTGTTCGCCCAATCTAAAGGTACAGGTATTATGGAGCCTCGTCTCCGTCTCATTGCCATGGACATACGTCCGATAGCAGGTGTGACCGGGATCAGCCAAAATCCTTTCCTTGTTATGGACCAAGATCAGACTGTTCAAGTCGGCATGCTGGTGCCCCGGTCCATAGAGGGGATCTTTGATCCCACTGAACGCCAAGATCGTCTTGCCATCGGTCCAGTCATTTCTAGCCAGGCACTGACCATTGCTGAAATGGGCGTACTCTGGCATATCCAACTCTTGCGGCGACAGGGCTTGCGCTGCTAGCGGATATAGGATCATGGTCAGGAAACTGTAGCGATTGACCATGCCAAAGGAATTCAGATCGAAGGGTCCCTGGGCAGGATATTCACCCCAAAGCTGATCGAACATCCAGCGAGCAAGACCCGCTTCTTGCGGCAGATCTGCCTGGGCGCGCACGGCAATGTGCGCTAAGAGGTCACCATCGGCTCCGAAGATGGCTGCACTGTCATTGAAGTTGGCTGAGCGGGGCATGGGATAGGCACCCCATCCGGAAAGAGGCTTGTTATAAAAAAAGCTGTGCACAAACCACTTTACTCCCTGGGCATAGGGTATGGCCAGTTCCTCCTGCAACTTAGGCTGCCTGCGAATCAGGCTTTCATAACTCAACATCAGGCCAAAGTAGCAGTAGTTGCTGTACTGCAGGGATTCACTGTAGGATCCATCGGGCTGAACTCCCTGGAGACAGAACTCATACTCCCGGCGCATCGCTGCCAGCGTATCCCCATCGTTCAGCACCGCTGCTGCTACTGTGGCTCCTGCCAGCAAAATACTGCGCCAATTCGCTAAGTGCCGATTGTTCTCAATCCAGCGCAAACAAAGAGGTATCGCCGTATTTTGCAGTTTTTCCCTAATCTCCGCAATCTCAGCATCTGTAAAGATTTCTGGAACCAAATCCAGCACGATGGCAACCGCGATGGACAAATGTGCTGTTTCCAAGTGACCCTGCGGAGGATTCTTGGCATGATCCCGAAAGAACGGTCCCACCCAGTCATCCTCCGATCTGCGCACCAACTCTAAGGTTGCAGAACGCAGCCAGCTCTGCACAGACCGATCCGGTTGAACCCTGCACACCCAGGCCGCCTCGGTTAAATACTCCGTTGCATGGTGCCACCACTCTGTGGTCGTAAGGGAGTTGGACAGTCC
>JABMJC010000075.1 GCA_013201405.1 Desulfobulbaceae bacterium | reverse complement strand
TCTTTTGGTTGTCCGGGAAACGCCGCTCAACCGCACCCATCTGCACAACATGCTGACTGCACACGAGGCAGGCGCCACCATCTGTCCGGCCATGCCCGCCTTTTACAACAAACCGCAAAATCTGCAGACCATGGCGCACAACTTTGCCCTGCGCCTCTGCGATCTGTTACACGTGCCAGTGGCAGACGATGATCAGAGCCGCTGGCAGGGGATGTGATATGTGGCATAAGCTCGCCATTTTACTTGAGATGATCAAGTTCAAACATTCGGTCTTTGCCCTGCCCTTTGCTCTGATGGCCCTTGTTTTGGCTGCAGACGGCCTGCCGCCCCTGCGGGTTCTTTTCTGGGTTATTGTGGCCATGGTGGGGGCACGCACTGCAGCCATGACCTTCAACCGTATAGCAGACCAGCGTTTCGACGCGGCCAACCCACGTACTGCGGCCAGGGCCCTGCCTGCAGGACTGGTCAGCTCAAGGGAATCCTGGTTACTGGTGTTGGCCTCCTCGGCCTTTTTCTTTCTGGCCTGCGCCATGATCAACCGCACCACCCTCATTATGGCACCTTTTGCCCTGGGCCTGACCTTTTTTTATTCTCTGACCAAGCGTTTCACCTGGCTCTGTCACCTGGTGCTGGGGTTGGCTCTGGCCCTGGCCCCTGTGGGTGGTTGGGCTGCGGTGACCGATACGTTTGCCGGGTATCCGTGGGTGCTCAGCATTGGTGTACTTTTTTGGGTGGCTGGTTTTGACTGCATCTATGCCTGCCTGGATGCGGATTTCGACCGCTCGGCGGGCTTGCATTCCATGCCCGCTGTCCTTGGCCGCCAAAACAGCTTTCGCCTGGCCGTACTCTTCCATGCTATTGCCTTTATCTGCTTCACCCTCACCGGCATCTTGATGGGGCTCAATGGCTGGTACTATGCAGGTATTATTTTGACCGGCGCAGCCCTTTTTTATCAACACCTCATCGTGCATCCGCAGGATCTCTCCCGCATCAAGCAATCCTTTTTTTCCATGAATGGCCTCATTGCCCTGACCTTGTTCACCGCTGTCTGCCTCTCTTTGCTCACATCATAATTTAGGACTACTGATATGCTCCGTTCCTTTTTGTTGTCCACATTTTTTGTGTGTATAACCTTAAGCACTGGACCATCAACAGCTGCCGCGCAACAAGAACTCCTGCCTTCCCAGGTAGTGCCCGAGGCACTTGCCACCATCTTCTCCGGCAAAGAACGTATGCACTACGAGGTCTTCTGGAGCGGTGGGATGAAAATTGGCGATATCTATCTCCAGATTTTCTCAAAAGACACACCCAAAGGAGCCTATGGGATCTCTGCCCAGATCAAGAGTACAGGCCCTTTGGAGTTTTTCTATCCGGTCGATGATATTTTCCACTGCACTGTTAGGGGAGAAATGAAATTGCCGGTTCTTTATGAGGTGTTCCAGCGGGAGGGACGCAACCGCAGGGTGACCAAACGGGTGACCTGGTACAATCAGGATCTGTATATCGCCCGGTATCAGAAAAACGATGATCCAGTGCGGCTCCATAGCATGGGGGGAGGAACGGCATACAACGAATTTGCCGCCTTTGTCATAAGTAGGGCCCTACGGCTTGAGCCAGGCAGCCACCTTGTTGTGCCCACCTTTGCCGACAACAAACGCAACGAGGTGGCGGTACGCCTGCTTTCCAGGGAAATGCGTTCCAGCATCTTTGGCGAACGTCACACCTTGAAGATGCAGCCCATGATGAACTTCAAGGGACTCTATGAAAAAAGTGGCAACACCCAACTCTGGATTACAGATGATCAATGCCGGGTGCCAGTGGAGATCAGATCAAAGATTGCTGTGGGGGCCCTGGTGGCAAGACTGGCAGGGTACAGCAACCTTGCTTGTCAGGATTTGCCCACAGCTGGTCGTATAGAATGATAATGACGCGCCGCTATCGGCGCGTCATCCATGAGAAAAGTAGAGTTTAGCCTATTTTTACAGCTATTTTTTTGGGCTGGGCTGGAGCGGCCTTGGGCAGGCGTACTCGCAAAACACCATCGGCAAGCGAAGCTTCAATGCCTTCCTGGTCAATGGTCTCAGCCACGGTAAACCGCCTGAGATAGTGGCCGGGCTCATACTCTTCCAGCACCATTCTGCCCGAGTGTGCCACCTCTTTGCGCCGCCCCTGAATGGTGAGAATGTTGTCCTCAAGGGACAGGTCCACCCCTTCCGGCTGCACACCCGGCATATCTGCGACCACAATCACTTCTTTCTCTGTTTCGTAGATATCCACCTGCGGTGCGTAGTAGGTTTCATTCTTGGTCGTTTCGCCCTGGGTGCGGGCGCTTTGTTTTTCCTGTACCTGCAACTGTTTTTCGCTCATTCTATCCTCCCTTAGTCTGCATTTACCTTGATTTGCCGGGGAGTTGCCTCGGCCGCCTTCATCAAGGTAACAGTGAGGATGCCGTCAAGCAGCTTGGCGCTGATTTTCTCAACATCCACCTTGACCGGTAAGGACACGGCTCGGCTGAAACTGCCGGATTCAATCTCCCGCCTGTGGTAGGAAATGGTGAAATCATCTTGGCGGCTACTCCGCTTACCCTGGATGGTGAGAGTTTCTCCCTCAATGGAAATTTCCAAATCTTCGGCTTTTATCCCAGGAATTTCAGCAGTCACCACCATTTTGTCCGTCTCTTCATAGATATTCAACGGTGGATAAACATTGGCGCGAATCTGCGCCTTACCCTTTTCTGCATAGCTGCGGGACAGTTCATCTAACCCTTGGCGGATCCGTTCGAATTCTACCCAGGGGTTCCTGAAGGCCGGACGGTCACTAAAACGAATAAATGCCATGTAATCCTCCTTTAAGTAACGATACACAGACAATGAAGTACATTTTCTTTCAACTATGTAAAAAATAAGCTGCACACAGGTCTTGTCAAGACGGAGATTCTGGAGTAAGAGGCAGGGTTGTCCTGAATATTCAAAATATAAACAACCTCTTTAGCCAAGGTTTTCCCATGCAGAGCGCCATCATCACCACCCAATGCCCAGAGCTGAGCCTGCTCCACCGCGGCAAGGTTCGCGACATGTACGCCATTCCCGGCCATGACGACAAGCTGCTCATGGTCGCCACGGACCGTATCTCTGCCTTTGACGTGGTCATGGCCGAAGCCGTGCCAGGCAAGGGACGCATGCTTACCAGCATTTCCCTGTTCTGGTTCAAACTCTTGGCCGACATCATGCCCAATCATCTGATCAGTGCAGATTTCGCTGCTTTTCCAAAAATATGTCAGCAGTATCGCGACCAACTCGAAGGTCGCTCCATGCTGGTGCGACGCAGCAAGGTGGTGCCCATAGAGTGTATTGTGCGTGGTTATTTGTCCGGCTCCTTCTGGAGCGCATACCAAAAAAATCCCAATGTATGCGGCTTTATGCTGCCCGAAGGTATGCGTGAATCAGAGGCTTTTGCAGCACCACTCTTTACCCCTTCCACCAAGGCAGAGCTGGGTGAGCACGATGAAAACATCTCTCTGGAACGCATGCGAGACAAGGTGGGTGCTGAACTGAGCGAGCGGATGGCAGCTGCCAGCATCGCCCTGTATGAACGTGCTGCGGACTACGCCCGCACAAAGGGTATTATTATTGCCGATACCAAGTTTGAGATGGGTCTGGACGCAGATGGTCGTCTTGTCTTGGTGGATGAGGTGCTCACGCCAGATTCGTCCCGCTTCTGGCCACTGGAATCGTACCAGCCAGGCCAAGGACAGCCCAGTTTTGACAAACAATTTCTGCGCGACTATCTCTCTTCTCTAAGCTGGAACAAGCAGCCCCCTCCTCCACCTGTGCCGAGCGAGATTCTGGCCAAAACCAGTGAGCGCTACCAGGAGGCTCTGCGTCGCTTAACCGCTTAACCGCTAATAAGCGCCAACCATTCAAACAAGCTGGCAAGAACAGCAGGGTTTCTGAATTTCCCTGGCCAGCACAGCCTTTACTTCATGAAGGGCCGCTCGATATAGGAGTAGGTGAATGCGGCAAAGCAATAGGTGACTGTGCCGCTTAAGAAAAAGCGCGACACTGGGCCCAGGTCGACACTGAAGTAGTATTTGGCTATTTCATCGCAGAAGACGATAAAGGTTGGATGCAGCAGGTAGAAACTGAAACTCACGATGCCCACGGCGCGGAAAGGCGTAAAGGCCATGCAGCGGGCCAGGGTAGATTGTTGCGTGGATATCACCGTAAAAATGATAAAGGCAGCCAGGAAACCACTGTACCCATAATTTTGGTAGATATCCAGCCTGTGCAGTGCGGCGATCTGTTTTGAAGCCACCACCACCAAAAAAAATAATGCTCCTGTACCGGCTAAGGCAAGAATGCGGCGGAACTTACGGCCTGCCTCTTCTTGCCAAAAATCTTGTTCGCGGAGAAGGTGGTACAGGTAGGAAAAAAACATGCCGCTCAGAAAGATTCCGAGCAAAACAGGATGATTGCCCCCCTTGCCATACAAGGTGATCAGCCCCTGGTGCGACAGGTGCGTGGCCACAACAACGGCAATCAGCAACATGCTTACCCCTAGCCATTTTTGTATCACTCCAAACACATAGAGGATGCACACCATCAGCGGCAACAGCAGGTAAAAAAACATCTCTTGTGGCACAGTCCACAAGTAGCCGTCTCCTTGTAGAAAAAGATAGTGGCGAAACACTTCTGGATTTTTATGGCGGAAAAGAAAAAGCACCGTGATAATAGTATAATACATGGGGATGATACGCTTCAGCCGCCTGAGCATATAGGCCCGCATATATGAGAGCGATATCGCCCGCTCTGGACGGCGGACAAAGGGAATAGCTAGGAGAAAACCGCTGAGTGCAAAGAAGAGGTGTACGCCTATCACTCCAATGCCATCAGCCATGATGCCAACGTGTTCCGCCAGTACCACCAGGGCGGCCAGGCCACGCACACCATCAAGGGCAGCAAAGTGCAGGCCGGCTGAGGACTGCCTGTGCTGGAAGACATCGGCAAGGGCCGGAAAACTGTTGATGGAAAACGAAGAAAGAAAGAGATAGAAACACAGGCTCAAAACAAGAGGCAAACCCAAGGAGAAAAAGAAGCTTTGGTGCTGCAGCTTGTCCTTGAGCAGAATAAAGGGATCCTTGCCGCTGCGATGGATTTCCAGATATTCACCTTGTAAGCGCATGGCAGCGATATCAGGACCTGGGACAAAACGCTCATAAATATCTTGCGCTGAAAAATACATTTCTGGAAAGAAAAAACTGGCGAGACGCAGGCTATAGAGCCGCATTGCGCCGGGACTGTCTCCCAGGTCTACGCGGAGATGGCGCGCTACATTGTTGTTGATCTCCACCCTTTTACTTTCCCGGACAGCACCGGAATATTCTTGTGTTTTCTTTGACTTCTCTTCACTAAAATCTGTAGTCGCCGCATAGTATACTTGCACTGCTTCCCTTTGCTCAAACTGCGCATCAATAAAAACACGGAAAAAACTGGAACTGACTGTGTAGGAGATGCACAACTTGATGAGGATGAAAAAGACTACTGTGCACAGCACAGGAAGAACAGGCTGTGTTCTCATAAAAAAACGCAACATACCAACATGATTCCTTTGCTATATGACTTCTGCTGCCTGGGTATTCGGCAGGCACAAAACGTGCAAGGTTACTCAAATTTTTTTAGACTAACAAGCTGTAAAAAAACAAGATTTACTTTCTGGCTGCCTGTGAACTCAAAAGTAACGAGCAAGGCTGGCAGCTGCACTTGGGGTGAAACGGAGACAGGCCATGTTTTTCATCTTCAAACGAACAAATCGTAACCAAAGAAGTCAGAAAAAAGGTATATTTTCAGATGTTCTTCCCTTCTGGCTGCCTTGACCAGAGGCTGCCAGGGTTATCTGTTGTTGCCTGTTCCACAAACCAACCATTATGATCCGTATTTTTTTATGAATGCCCTCTGCACAGCAGTCCAGCCCGATGAGGCTGCCTTTGTCAATACCTTGCAATCCCACAACCTGATCCCAGTACACCGCACCATGATCGCCGATCTGGACACCCCCCTCACCCTCTTTGCCAAGGTTTGCGAAAACAGTGAGCAGGTGTTTTTATTCGAATCCATGGAGGGCGGTGAAAAATGGGGACGATATTCCTTTATTGGCTTTGATCCGCTCATCACCTTCACCAGCCAGGGTGATACCTGCCACATCGCCTACCCTGGCATGCCCGACTTGCCTGAAGAAAAAAGAAAAGGCAACCCGCTTGCTGCCCTGCGTGCCTTGCTGCAATCCTTTTCCGTGGCCGAACCAGAGGGTCTGCCCCGGTTTTACGGTGGTGCGGTGGGCTATCTTGGCTACGATATGGTGCGCTTTGTGGAAGAACTGCCCGACCGCCATCCCCAACAGGAGATGCCGGACAGCGCTTTGTTCATCCCCCGGATATTACTCATTCACGACCAGCTCAAACAGCTGTTGAGCATTGTCTGTACTGTGTGGCACCAGGGACAGGATACGCCTGCAGCCCTGTACGCCGAGGCCTGCAGCCGCATTGATGAGGTGATTACCCAGCTGCGCGGGCCAGTGCCTTCGGCCTTTTGTCAACAGCAAGCAACGGGTACACATCGCTTCAGCTCCAACACCGGTGCCGAAATTTTCAAGAAAATGGTGGCGCGGGCCAAGGAATATATTTTGGCTGGCGACATCATCCAAGTGGTTGTGTCGCAGCGCTTCCAGACCCAGGCGCAGATTCACCCCTTTGCCCTCTACCGCGCCCTGCGGCATGTCAATCCCAGCCCCTATCTCTTTTTCCTGCAGCAAAACCGGACAACACTGATTGGTTCTTCGCCGGAAATTCTGGTGCGTCTTGAAGAGGGACGCATCGAGCTGCGCCCCATTGCCGGCACCCGCAAACGTGGTAGCAACCCGCAGGAAGATGCGGCCTTGGCGCAGGAGCTTCTGGCCGATCCAAAGGAGCGGGCCGAACACCTGATGCTCGTTGACCTGGGCCGCAACGATGTGGGCCGGGTGGCTGCCCTGGGCAGCGTGGCAGTGCACGATCTCATGGCGGTGGAACGTTACAGCCATGTCATGCACCTGGTCTCCGGGGTGAGTGGCCAGTTGGCGGCGAACAAAGATCAATTCGATGTCTTTGCCGCCTGCTTTCCTGCGGGCACGGTCAGTGGCGCCCCGAAAATTCGCGCCATGGAAATTATCGACGAGCTTGAAGTGGCCCGCCGTGGCCCCTATGCCGGTGCAGTGGGTTACTTTGGTTTTTCCGGCAATATGGATTTCTGCATCACCCTGCGCACCTGTGTGCATACCGGAGATAGCTTGTGGGTGCAGGCAGGCGCGGGCATTGTGGCCGATTCTGATCCACAAAAGGAATACGAGGAAACCATCAACAAGGCCCAGGCCCTGCTCAAGGCGGTGGAACTGGCGGAACAGGGGTTGTAATCATGCTGGTACTGATCGACAATTACGATTCCTTTACCTACAACATCGTACAGCTTTTGGGTACCGCTCCACCTGGCGCAGCAACAGATTGGCAGCCGCCGGCTATGCGGGTAATCCGCAACGATGCCATCACTGTTGCTGATCTTTTGATCCTGCAACCTAAACGTCTGCTGATCTCGCCCGGGCCCTGCACACCCAATGAGGCGGGCATCTCAATGGAA
Organism: Desulfobulbaceae bacterium; assembly: GCA_013201405.1. Lineage (GTDB taxonomy): Bacteria > Desulfobacterota > Desulfobulbia > Desulfobulbales > Desulfobulbaceae > Desulfobulbus. The sequence goes on along the minus strand of JABMJC010000075.1, from coordinate 5,656 downwards.
GCAATTCTTGCCTGTAGCCACCACCAGCTTCCGGTTTTGGGCATATGCCTGGGGCATCAGTCCATGGCTGCGGCCTTTGGCGGCACAGTGGTGCGGGCCGCCCAGCCCATGCACGGCAAAACAAGCCCGGTCAGTCACGATGGCCAGGGTGTTTTTACTGGCCTGCCCTCCCCTTTTACTGCCATGCGCTACCATTCACTGGTGGTGGAAGAAGCATCTCTGCCGGCGGAATTGTCCATCAGCGCCCGCAGCGATGATGGCGACATCATGGGTCTGCGCCACAAAACCCTGCCAGTGGAGGGTATCCAGTTTCATCCGGAATCCATTATGTGCACGGAGGGGCTGCAGCTGCTGCACAACTTCCTCCGCTCCGATTATACAAATTTATTATAGAGCGGCAGAACTACCGGCCAGTGCCCGTAGCCCACCGTCAAGGAAGCAAACATGATCAAACAAGCCATAGGCAAGGTTGTTGAGAAGCAGGATCTCTCCGAACGGGAGATGAACAAGGTGATGAGCGAAATTATGAGCGGAGAGGCTACTCCTGCTCAAATTGGCGCCTTTATCACAGCTATGCGCATGAAGGGGGAAACCATTGATGAAATTGTGGGTGCAACCCGCGCCATGCGGGACAAGGCTCTTTTTGTAGATACGGGCGTGCAGACCCACAAGGGCGAGGTGCTGCTTGATATCGTGGGCACTGGTGGCGACTGCTCCGGCAGCTTCAATGTGTCCACCACCTCGAGTTTCGTCATTGCTGCTGCTGGCGTGCCTGTGGCCAAACATGGCAACCGGGCGGTTTCCTCCCGCTGCGGCAGTGCCGATGTGATCGAGGCTTTGGGTGTCAACCTGAGCCTGCCCCCGGAAAGAGTGGCGGAAAGTGTAGCCAATTTGGGTATTGGTTTCCTCTTTGCTCCGCTCATGCACGGTGCCATGAAATACTCCATTGTGCCACGCCGTGACATCGGCATTCGCACCATCTTCAACATCCTTGGTCCCATGACCAATCCGGCAGGCGCCAATGTACAGCTCAGTGGTGTTTTTTCTCCATCCCTGACCAAAGTGTTAGCCGAGGTGCTTCTTCGTTTGGGGATGCGTCGGGTTCTTATAGTGTGGGGAGAAGGTGGCTTGGATGAAATGACTGTTACCGGCGCAACCCACATTGCCGATGCCCATAACGGCCAGGTGCATGAGACAATCTTGCAGCCCGAAGATGTGGGACTGAAGCGGGCCACCATGGCAGAGATTAAGGGCGGGGCCACAGTTTCAGAATCCGCAGACCAGGTGCGGGCAGTGTTGCGTGGCGAACCCGGTGCCAAGCTCGACATGGTGCTCCTCAATGCAGGTGCCGCACTCATGGCAGCGGATAAGGCACCAGACATTCTCGGTGGCATTGCCCTGGCCCGCGAGGTGATTCGCTCCGGCGCGGCACTGGCCAAACTGGACGCCCTGGTTCAATTTTCGCAAAAATAGAGAAGAGATATGGTCACCATACTCGACACCATTGTCGCCAAAAAACATGAAGAAGTGGCGCAACTGCGCCGGCAGGGCCTGCCTGCCAAAACAGAGGTCGATGCGCCGCGGGGCTTTATCCGCACGCTCTGCGCGCAAGCTGGCGTGGCCATTATAGCCGAGGCGAAAAAGGCTTCACCCTCCAAGGGGTTGATCGAGCCGAATTTCGATCCGATCCGGGTGGCTCAATGGTATGCAGACAACGGGGCCACAGCCATCTCCGTACTCACTGACCGTCATTTTTTCCAGGGTGAGCTGGATTTTCTCATCCAAATCCGCCGCCAGGTCAGCCTGCCGGTGCTACGTAAAGATTTCATCATCGACCCTTTGCAAATCGACGAAGCACAGGTGGCTGGAGCAGACGCCATCTTGCTCATCGCTGCCATTCTTAACCTGGAACAGTTGCGCACTTTCCGCCTGCACGCCGAATCATTGGGCATGGATGCTCTGGTTGAGGTGCATGACGAGGCCGAACTGGAACAGGCCCTGGCCAGCGATGCTCAACTCATTGGCATCAACAACCGCAACCTGCACGACTTTTCCGTGGATTTGAACACCAGTTTCCGGCTCAAGGCCTTGGTGCCGCCGGGAATTCCGGTGGTGAGTGAATCTGGTATCAGCACGGTGGATGATGTGCGCCGCTTAAAAGAAGCGGGAATCGACGCGGCCTTAATTGGTGAGAGCCTGATGTGGGCTGGTCGCCAGGGCACGCTCTTGCAAGAATTTGCCGCGGTGTGAGCTGATGCGTCGTTTCCGAATAAAAATCTGCGGCATCACCCGTCTGGCCGATGCCCTATGCGCCGCAGAAGCAGGTGTCGATGCGCTGGGTTTTATCTTTCACGAAAAAAGCCCGCGCAATATTGCACCCGAGGCTGCCAGGGAAATTATCGCAGCCCTGCCGCCCTTTGTGGCTGCAATCGGGCTCTTTGTCAATGCAGATATCGACCAGGTGGTGACCACCATCCACGGCTGCGGCCTCCACTATGCCCAGCTGCACGGTGAAGAAGCGCCCAGCTACTGCCAGCACCTGCGCAGTCTGGCTCCGACCTGTGGGCTGATCAAGGCCCTGCGCCTTGGTGGGCCGCAGGACAAGAAGAGAGATGCTGGCCTGAGTCCCCCAAACTACACACCGCATATTCGCGCCTTTCTACTCGACACCTACAGCCCCAAAGCCCATGGTGGTACTGGTACCAGCTTTGATTGGCAACTCATCCACACCCTGGGCCTCAGCAAACCCTTTCTCCTGGCTGGTGGGCTTCATCCTGGTAATGTCCAGACCGCCCTGCAGGTAAGTAATGCCTATGCCGTGGATGCCAACTCCGGCTTGGAAGACGCGCCGGGCATGAAAAACCATACCTTGATCCAGCAGTTTGTCCGCAACGTGCGCGCCTATGAACAGGACTGCTATCTGGCCAGCAGGAGCGTGTAGCGGTAGCCGGCCTGGCGCATCTGTGCCTCGTACTGCCGGGCTTCGCGCAGGGAATGACTGGCAAAGACCAGCACCCGGTAGAGGTCCATGCCTGCAGCAGGATACTGCTGGATCACCACATCCCGGCCGAGCCTGGCAAATTTTCTGGCCTGGGCACGGGCATCATCAATGCGCTCAAAAGCACCCATTTGCACAAAGAAATTGCCCCGGTCAAAATCCGGGATAGGATGTTTTGGCTTGGGCTCAGCAACTTGCTGCGGTGGCGTGGTCACAGCTGGTCGCCTGGCTGGGGCTGGGGAAGATGTTGCCACGCTTGCCACGCTCTTCTCTTCCACTTCTTCCAGGGCAATAATCTCTACCCGCGCCGTGCCCCTGCCCACCACGTCCAACTCCCGGGCCTTGGTGTAACTCAAGTCGATAATGCGTTCCCGCACAAAGGGGCCACGATCGTTGATACGCACCACAGTACTGCGACCGTTGTCCAGGTTACGCACCAGGAGCATGGTGCCCATGGGCAGGGTTTTGTGTGCAGCAGTGTCGGCATACATGTTGTAAATTTCGCCATTGGAGGTGCGGCGACCATGGAATGGCTTACCATACCAGGAGGCAATACCTTGTTCCCGGTAGCCCTGGGCCGAGGGTATGGGATAATAGGTGATGCCCTTGATAACATAGGGACGCTGGGTGGCCGGTATTCCCGGTTTTCTTTTGGCTGTGCGGGTAATATGTGGTTTTTTGGCAGGCTCTTTTTTGCCACAGCCACTGCAGCAGAAAAATGGCAGCAAAACAAGGCAAAGCAGGGCCAGGCGTATAAGCTGTAATGGCTGCCCTGATCGTATTACTGGCAGAAGACGCATAACCATTACTGAGGCATTCAGGGAGCAGACAGCCCCTGCAGACGATCCCGATAGAACAGGCCTGCCGGGCCAGTGGTGTGGGGGGTGTAGGGTTTGAGTCCATCACCTGCACCCCGCAGGTTGTCAAAAAGGGGCTCACCCTGATCATCGACCATGGATAAATGCAAATCCAGCACTGGCCGCAGCACCCGGAGTATCCCGCGGGCATCTTGGCCAATAAGCATACGTTCCCAGCGGCGCTCGGTATGACCCTTGTACCACATGCCAGGCTTGCTGATACCGGTCAGCCCGTCCCGCATGGCAGGCTCTTCCTCTGCCGCGTAGCTAAACAAACCGTCTTCCAGCCGTTTTTCTACTTCAAAGCTGCCCTGCACAGTCAACCAAAGCCAGGGATCATAATCTGGATTGTAGGAGAGCAGCACATGGGTGGTGGTATCGTTGTAGCTCCACTGGGCATGGCATACCTGGCAATCCACCCGTTGCCCGTACTGTTGGTGGGCCGGATCTCGCATCAATGGCACAAGGTGTTTTTTACCGCTGTGCACGCCGGTAAGGACGAGCTGTTTGTCATGAATATCCACATTAGCCAGGGCTGGAGCCGGTTTGGTGGGTAACCAGTTATGACAGCTTTTGCAGCCTATGGATTTTGCCTGTCCATGGACAAAGCCCTGGTGGCAATCGCGGCATACCAGACCCCGCTCTTGGTGCACATCTGCAACCAGGTCATGGTACTCTACTCCATAGGGTCTGGCTGGCAAGCCGGTTTCAGTTTCTGCGGTGTAGGGTGTGCGGTATTCAAAGGGCAGATCGTGTTCGTAGCGGCCATAGTAGTCGCTGCCCACATAATTGCCGTAGTGGCAACTGAGGCACTGCTGGTCAACAGGCAGCCGGAAGGTGTGGGCAACCATCTTTCCATGGGCAAAAGACAGGTGGCAGGCAGCGCAACCACTGCCACGGCGAACAGCGCTGTACTCGTCTCCCTTGCTGTACACATGGCAACGTAAACAGAGCCGGCGGAGCATGTCGTCGCTCAAGGCCAGTGCCGTGTTGATGGCCGTAGCAGAATCAGCCGTTGGAATATCGGCCGGATGGGTAAGCTTTTGTTTAGCTCCGAAATGAGCGCGGATGGTGTTTATCTTGTTATCCAAGGAAAAATGACGGGAAAGACTGGCTGCAGCCACCTGCTTTTCGTGGCAGGAGGCGCAGGCCGCCTGCATGTGATCTGGATGGGCTGGCTGGCTGATCAAGCCCTGGTGCGCCAGTTCCTGGTTTTTTTGTTCAGCGCCATTGCCACCATGACAACGGGTGCAGGCAAAAAAATGATGCTCGTCGTGCTGTATGGCCTGATGACACGACAAACAGCCCACAGAAGCTGCTGCAGGATGTGCAGCGGTGGCAAGCGACGCTGGCATATGTTGTTCATCCGTAGCAAAAACCAGGGCAACGGCAAAATATAGACAAAAAAATACCAGATATGGTGCTGCGGTCAGTCTGAGATGCGGCATAATCTTGACACTATACCACAAACCTGATACATGAAAACTGAATTTCCTATTACTGGAGCATCATGAAAAACGCCGATATAGCTCAGTTTGGTAGAGCGGCTGATTCGTAATCAGTAGGTCACCAGTTCAAGTCTGGTTATCGGCTCCAAAAATACACCCTGGAAAGCCAAAGGGTTGCAGCCTAAGCCCGCATCCATTCAAGGATTGCGGGCTTTTTAAATCCCTCCTTATCTTCTTTTACTTTACGCTGTTTTTATGTTTGCTACTGGTTTACGTACAAATTTACGTACACGATGAACTGATCCTGCCCGTTATTTGAGGACATTTCGTTAAGCGAGTACCATACCCTTAAC
>JABMJC010000074.1 GCA_013201405.1 Desulfobulbaceae bacterium | reverse complement strand
TCAAGGATCATTTCCCGACCCTTCACATCTGGCACAGGTACCACCACCTGGCGGACAAAACGGCCAGGCCTGAGCAGCGCCGGATCGAGCACATCGGGTCGGTTGGTGGCGGCAATGATAATCACCCCTTCATTACCTTCAAAACCATCCATCTCCACCAGCAACTGGTTTAGGGTCTGTTCGCGTTCATCATGACCACCGCCGAGTCCTGCCCCACGATGCCGGCCCACTGCATCAATTTCATCGATAAAAATAATGCAGGGTGCATGCTTTTTGCCCTGGGCAAAGAGGTCGCGCACCCGGGAGGCACCCACACCGACAAACATCTCCACAAAATCCGAACCAGAGATGGTGAAAAAGGGCACGCCTGCCTCGCCGGCAATGGCGCGGGCCAGCAGAGTCTTACCAGTGCCCGGAGGCCCGGCCAAAAGAACTCCCTTGGGAATACGGCCACCCAGGCGGGTAAATTTCTGCGGGTCGCGGAGGAAATCAATGATTTCTTCCAGCTCTTCCTTGGCCTCGTCAATACCAGCCACATCCTTAAAGGTCACCTTGACTTCGCCTTCTTCCTGCAGCTTGGCCCTGGTTTTACCAAAGGAAAGGGCACCACCCTTGCCACCCATCTGCATCTGGCGCATAAAAAAGATCCAGATACCAATCAACAGCAACAGCGGAAACCAGGAGATGAGCACCGAGAGATACCAGGGCATTTCCTTGGGTTTTTCCACGGAAATGTTCACCTTGGATTGGCGCAGCATGGGAATCAGCTCCGTGTCATCCGGAACTATGGTCTTGAATGGGCGGCCATCCTGACCCACCCCGGTGATCTCACGGTCCTGGATGTTCACCTTGCTGATGTCACCACTCTCCACATGCGCCCAGAATTCGCTGTAGGTGATGGATTGGCTTGGCTTGACCGGACTGTTAAGAAACTGAAACATGAAAACCATGGTCAGCAGAATCACCAGCCACATCGTCAGATTTTTATAAAAGGTATTCAACAATCCTCTCCACTAAATAGTCGCACAGAATACACGCTGTCCGTCGCATATCGTCCCGTTCAGCCAAGGTATAAATGTAACACGCATTGCTTTTCAGTCAATATGCTTTGCACATTCCTGAATGGTTGCCACGTCCAGTTCCCGATGAAGCAGGGAAGCCAGGGCCTTGGTCACGGCCAGGCCACCTGTGATAGTAGTACAGTACGGAATATGGTAGTCTAGGGCAGCCCTGCGGATACTGTAGGAATCCTCGGTGGTGCGGTTGCCTGCCGAGGTGTTGATAATGAGCTGCACCTCGCCGTTTTGAATTTTGTCGAGGATATGCGGCCGCCCCTGGGAAATCTTGTTCACCTTCTGGCACTGGATACCTGCTTTCTGCAGTTTGGTCGCGGTTCCCTGGGTGGCGATGATGTCAAAACCAAGCTCCACCATCCTGGCTGCCACAGGCAAAATCGCCTGCTTGTCTGGATGACGCACGCTGATAAAAACCGTGCCTGCCAGCGGTAGACGGGCATTGGCCGCAAGTTGCGACTTGGCCAGTGCCAGACCGAGGTCTTGATCGAGCCCCATCACCTCGCCGGTTGATTTCATTTCCGGGCCAAGGAGTGTATCCACGTTCTGGAAGCGATCAAAGGGAAAAACCGCCTCCTTCACTGCCCAATGATGAAGTTGCTTCTCCTGGGTGAATCCCAGCTCCACCAAGGTCATGCCCATCATCACCTTGGTGGCGATTTTGGCCAAAGCCACGCCCGTGGCCTTGGAAACAAAGGGCACGGTGCGGGAGGCGCGCGGGTTGACCTCCAAAACAAAAAGGGTATCGCCCTGCACGGCAAACTGCACATTCATCAGGCCTATCACTCCCAATTCCAGGGCCATGGCGCGGGTGGCTTCGCCAATTTCCCGGATCATTTCTGGCTTGAGCGTGGGTGGCGGCAGAACACAGGCCGAGTCGCCGGAATGGATGCCCGCCTCTTCGATATGCTCCATAATGCCGCCAAGCACTGCGCGCTGTCCATCACAGACCGCATCCACATCCACCTCCACGGCATCCTTCAAAAATTGATCGAGCAAGATGGGATGTTCGGTGCCACTCATGCCTGGGATAGCCATAAAGTTGCGGATCCCCTCCTCATTGTACACAATGCGCATGTCGCGCCCGCCCAGCACATAGGAGGGCCGCATCACCACCGGAAAACCAATGCGCTGCGCCACCAGTAGGGCCTCGTCCAAGTTGTGCGCCGTACCATTGGCTGGCTGGCGTAGGCCCAAGAGCTGCAAAAACTGCTTGAAGCGTTCGCGGTCTTCGGCGCGGTCAATGGCATCTGGTGGGGTGCCGATGATGGGCACACCCTTGCGCGCCAGCGGCACTGCCAGGTTGAGCGGTGTCTGACCACCGAACTGTACGATCACCCCATCCGGCCTTTCCCGCTCGATGATGTTGAGCACATCCTCCCGGGTGAGCGGCTCGAAGTAGAGCTTGTCGGAGGTATCGTAGTCGGTGGACACGGTTTCTGGGTTGGAGTTGACCATGATGGACTCCACCCCGATTTCACGCAGGGCAAAGGAGGCGTGCACGCAGCAGTAATCAAACTCGATGCCTTGGCCGATGCGGTTTGGCCCACCACCCAGGATCATGATTTTTTTACGCCCACTGGGTCGAGCCTCGTCCTCTGTTTCGTAGGTGGAGTAATAGTACGGCGTGTAGGATTCAAATTCAGCGGCACAGGTGTCAACCAGTTTGTATACCGGCGCAACCCCCAACTCCAGCCTGCGCTTGCGCACATCGTCTTCTGCAGTGCCAGTGAGCTGTGCCAGTTGCACATCGGAAAAACCGTCTTGCTTGGCACTGAAAAGGCGTTCCCTGTCCAGGGCAGCAAAACCGACTTCAGCAATAGCCTGACCGCTGGCCACCAACTCTTCCAGGTTATACAAAAACCAGGGATCGATTTTGGTCAGCTCATGCAAACGCTCCATCTCCATGCCCCGGCGCAATGCCTCAAAAATAAAACTGATCCGTCTGGAGTTGGGTTTGGCAAGCCCCAGCTCAAGATCATCCTGGTGCATGCTGCTGAAATCATCCTTGCCGTCAAAGCCAAAACCCATGCGACCGGTTTCAAGCGAGCGCATACCTTTTTGGAATGCCTCCTTGAAGGTGCGGCCAATGGCCATGGTTTCGCCCACCGATTTCATGGCTGTGGTGAGGATGTCTTCGGTTTCAGGAAATTTTTCAAAGGTCCAGCGCGGAATTTTCACCACACAGTAGTCAATGGTGGGTTCAAAGGCGGCATAGGTTTCGCGGGTGATGTCGTTTTTCAGCTCATCCAAGGTATAGCCCACTGCCAGCTTGGCCGCGATCTTGGCAATGGGAAAGCCGGTGGCCTTGGAGGCAAGCGCCGATGAACGCGAGACCCGAGGATTCATCTCAATCACCATGAGTTCACCGTCTGCCGGGTTGACCGCGAACTGCACGTTGGAACCACCGGTTTCCACCCCGATCTCCCGAATAATGGCAATGGCTGCATCGCGCATGGCCTGGTATTCGCGGTCAGTCAAGGTCTGTGCCGGGGCCACAGTGATGGAGTCGCCAGTGTGCACGCCCATGGCATCCACGTTTTCAATGGAGCAGATGATAACCACATTGTCGTTGCGGTCGCGCATCACCTCCAGTTCAAACTCCTTCCAGCCCAAAAGCGAGCGCTCCAGCATAATTTCGCTGGTCATGGACAGATCAATGCCGGCAGTAGCCAGGTTCTTGAGTTCAGCCCGGTTGTAGGCCACGCCGCCACCAGTGCCACCCAGGGTGAAGCTGGGGCGCACAATCACCGGAAAGCCAATACGCTCGCCCTCGGCCATGGCCTCTTCCAGGTTGTGGACAATGGCCGATTCCGGTACCTTGAGCCCGATTTTGCGCATGGCGTCGCGGAATTCCTCTCGGCCCTCTGCCTTGCGGATCACGCTGATATTGGCTGCCAAGAGTTCAACCCCGTACTTGTCGAGTACCCCCATTTCCGCCACCCTGATGGCCGTGTTGAGCCCGGTTTGGCCGCCCAAGGTGGGCAAGAGTGCATCCGGCCGTTCGCGCTCAATCACCTTGGCGACAAATTCCGGGGTAATGGGCTCGATATAGGTACGATCGGCCAGTTCCGGGTCGGTCATGATGGTAGCTGGGTTCGAGTTGATCAGCACTACCTCATAGCCCTCTTCCTTGAGCGCCTTGACCGCCTGCGCACCGGAATAGTCGAACTCGCAGGCCTGGCTGATGATGATCGGCCCGGAACCAATGATGAGGATTTTATGGATATCTGTCCGTCTTGGCATGTTGTGTTCCTCGTGTTTCCGGGTGGTTAGCGCGACTGCGCAATCATCTTGATAAAACGTGCAAACAGATAGCGGGCATCATGTGGCCCGGCCGCGAATTCCGGATGATACTGCACGGAAAAAACCGGTAAATTGCGGTGACGCGCCCCTTCCAGACTGCCATCGTTGAGATTGATATGGGTCACTTCGGCATCCTTGGGCAGGGTATCGGGGTCTATGCAAAAGCCGTGATTTTGCGAGGTGATTTCGACCTTACCCGTGGCCAGATCCTTAACCGGCTGGTTGCCGCCGCGGTGGCCGAATTTCAACTTGTAGGTTTTTGCGCCCAGGGCCAGGCCAATGAGCTGATGCCCCAGACAGATACCAAACATGGGAACCTTGCCAATGAGCTGGCGGATCTCTTCCACCACCCCGCGCACACCAGCAGGATCACCGGGCCCGTTGGAAAGAAAAACACCGTCTGGCTGAAGAGCCAACACCTCTTGTGCCGGAGTATAGGCTGGTACTACCAGGATGCGGCAGTCGTGCTCCTGCAATAAGCGCAACTGATTGTATTTGATGCCAAAATCATAAACTACCACCTTCCATCGGCCGCTGTCCGGAAAGGTCGTGCCCTCCTGGGCTCCCTGTTTTGTCCAGGCATAGGGAGTCTTGCAGGTAACCTTAGCCACCATGTCCTGGCCGATGAGCCCTTCCCAGGCACGGGCACGGGCCAGCAGCGAATCCAGATCCAGATCCGTGGTGGAGACAATGGCCTTCATGGCACCTGCAGTACGGATCTTGCGGGTGAGCATGCGGGTATCAAAACCTTCGACACCCAGGACACCAAAATCTCTGAGAAAACCGGCTAGATCACCTGTGCTACGGTAGTTGCTGGGCCGGGGTTGGTACTGCCGCACCAGAAAGGCGCGCGGGTGGAGCGAAGCGGATTCCATGTCCTCTGTATTGACGCCGTAATTGCCGATGAGCGGATAGGTCATGGTGACCAGCTGCCCGGTATAGGAAGGGTCGCTGAGCACCTCCTGATAACCGGTCATGCTGGTATTAAAGACCATTTCTCCCAGGGCCTCGCCTGCACCGGTAAAGGAGCGGGCCGGGATGATGGTGCCGTCTTCCAAGGCAATAATCGCTTGCATAGTTTTTTCTCTCAGGCAAAGGGCAGCGGCCATGCTGGCCAGGCTCATTGGGCATCAGGGCGACACACCGTGGCAAAGTGCCGCATAGTAAAAAAGATCACTCCACCAAGGTCTGCACAAATTGGGCAACCTGCTGCGGTACAGAAGGAGCCATTTTTTCCGGGGTCGTACATTTGCCGATGTACAGACCGCCACCATAAACAGTTTTGAAGTACGGCATCATTCGCCTAAAGGCGGTGAAGGCGCATTCTGCATTGTCCAGCCATTCCGCTCCACCGGTCATGGCCAGGGCCAGTTTTTTCCTAGCCAAAAGCGAATTATGCTTTTGTGTGTAGGCACCGGTATACAGACTGTACATCCGGTCGATCACTGTCTTCAACTGGGCGTTCACTCCCCAAAAATAAAGCGGCGAAGAAAAAATGACTGCATCGCTGACCAGCATCTCCTGCAGAATGGGCAGCACATCATCGTTTTGCACGCAGCCGATTTCATCTGGCTTCGTTTTACAGGCCTTGCAGCCCATGCAACCATGCATGTTTTTGCCATGGAGATAGATTTTAGTCACCCTATGCCCACCTTTTTGCAGTTCCTGCTCCACCAAGGAGAGCACCTGGGCGGTATTCCCCTTTTTCCGCGCGCCCCCCTGTACAACAAGAATATTCATTGCATGCCTCCTTTTTCTGGTTGTTTCTGACAAGCCTTGCTCAGCACCTCGCCCACGAGCGCCATCTGACGTTTGAGTGCACCCTGCTGCGCCCTGGCTGTCTCCTGCGCTGCCTGACAAGCCTGCGCGTAGATGTCTTTTGAGTCAGCATGCCTGCGTATCAGGGCAGTCAGTTCCCCGGTATTTTTCACCTGAAAACCACCACCAGCCAGGGAGAGCAAATCCGCCGCACCCTGCCAGTCTTTCATGTGTGGACCATAGTACACTGGCCTGCCCCAGCGGGCCGCCTCCATAATATTATGGCCACTCAAGCGCGGCAACAGGCTCCCGCCGCAGAAGAGAAAATCACCGGCACTGTAGAGTTCAGCCAAATCACCCATGGTATCCACCAGCACCACTGCTGCGTTACGCACACCCTGCAGGCGCGAATATCGAGCAAAGGCCAGGCCCTCGCCCTGCAACAGGGCCTCGACTTCTGCCAGACGCTCCTGATGCCTGGGCGCAAGCAGTAAAACCAGGGGCATATCGGCCTGCAATTCCTTAAATACAGCCAGGAGCTGCGCCTCTTCGCCGCCATGGGTGGAACCACAGATCAGCGCCTGCTCATGGGGAGCAAGGCCAAGCCGAGCCCTGAGTGTGGCGCGGATGATATCTGCCTGTGCAGTGTCCAGGGGTAGGTCAAACTTGATGTTCCCGGCAACCAGCATGCGCTCGCGAAGAACACCAAGGGCGGCAAAGCGTTCCATATCGAGCTGCGAGATTACAGCCATCTTGTCAAACCCCTGTAAAACAGTGGTGATAATCTTGCCCAACTTTTGGTATCTGCCCAGGGAACGCTCGGAAATACGACCATTGAGCAGCAGCATGGGCACTCCCTGTTGATGAAGGGTGCTCAGCAAAAGCGGCCACAACTCTGTTTCAAGACAGATGTACACACTGGGTCTGATGGCACGCAGGGCGCGCTGCACGGCCCGGGGCATGTCTAAGGGCGCCATGATACAGGGTGTATCCTCGGGCAGGCGGCTTTGCGCCAGGGCATGCCCCTGCTTGGTGGTGCAACTGAGAATGGGGCGGCAATCACCATACTCCTTGCGTAGTGCCCTCAAAAGCAGCAGGGCTGCCTGCACCTCGCCCATCGAGGCGGCATGCACCCAGATGCGTGGGCAAGCAGCAACACCAGGCAGGCAAGCCAGGTCTGCATCTGCAAAGAGGCCAAGGCGCTGGGAAAACTGGTAGGCAATGCGTCCTGGCAGGTAACGCAGCAATGGCGCAACAAGGCGCACCAGCGGGTAGAGAAGAAAACCCACAAGGCGGTACAGTTCGAGCAACACAGGACGCACGCGGCTTCCTTGGACAAATTTTTGATGAAAGAAAAAATCCGCGAACAGTACCCGCTTGTGGCACAGGCGTCAAGTCTGTTTGCCTATTTTAGAGGAAAGCAAGGGACTGTTTGACTTACCCTATACAGGAACCTCAAATCTCAAATTATTTTAAAAATGGCCCTCAATGAAACTCGGCTCCTGTATTGCCCCCTCTTGTTGGGCGCCCAGATCAGCTCAATCTCAATTTGCGCAATACCTAAATATACTCGTATATTCAGTAAGTTGTATTTAATTTTCAATAAAGCCCAACGCCAACGCGAGAAACCACTACCTAACTGCAGCTTTGTACAAGGCATCGTACATCCAGGCCAACATCTCTGTGGCCGTAATCCAACCCACGAAACTGCAAAAATCCGTTGAAAATCCGGTCGGGCTGGGCCTCCTGATGAAGTTCAGCACCTGGAATTGGGCAGAGTAAAGTTTTCCAGAGCATATGATTGATATGATTGTATAGGCCGCACTTGTACGGGCGGCGATTTTTCGAGCAGACCTAATAAAACACGGCTGTTACTTTGCCTTCGTCGCTGGCAGCAGCCATGTTGGCACAACGCTGTACTGCCTGTGCGCCATCGTGGGGAAAGGCCTGCTCCGGGCAGTGGCGTACACACTGCTGGCACAAAATACACAGCTCTGGCTGCACTAACGGCCACGGCTGCAAGCCCATCGCACCAGTCGGACAAACCTGTTCGCATTCTCCGCACTGCGTACAAAGCGCCTCGTCTGCCCGGGGAGTTCCCACGGCTGTCTTGGCCTTGGGCAAACTCTTCAGCGCAGCATCTGCCCGCTGGGTACTGGAAAGATATTCCAGCCTGTGTAGATCCAAGGGATGCACGGTACCAGTTTGCACCTGCTGCAGCACCTCAGCCACAAGCCGGTCAACCAGAACCAAATCTTCTTCGTGCGGTCGGCCTGCAGCCCAGGGTTCCGGTGCATCCCAGGTTGAAGAATGTTCGGCCAGCACCTTGGCCGCGGCCAGGGGAGGAAGATTTTTTTGTACAAGCAGCGCCGCCATTTCAGGCAGAGCCAGCCCGCTGCACACTCCACCCCAGGTGACAAAGGGCACGCTATATCCCTGCAAATGGGCAGGCAATGAGGCAAGCTGCTCCATGAGCGGCGGCAGGGCATGGTCGCAATATACCGGTGAACCGACCCAAAGCAGACAGGGTTCATCCGCACTGCAGGTTAGTGTGGCAAGCGTTTTGTGAGTTGCCTCTTGGCCCTGCCTACTGAGATCGAACACCTGCGGCTGAATTTTCTGATTCTGCAAAACGTGCTGTACACGTTCTGCTACCCGACGGGTGCTTCCGGCCGGAGAAAAATAGGCGATACAGTGTTGCATGATTCCTCCTTGCTCAATACGCACCACCAAGAAGTCGGTGGTTTATTGATGGGTTATTGGTGAATTATCAGTGGACTTTCTCTGCTTAGGCTCAAGTCTGGCAATGCCTCCAGATTCAAACAAGTTATCTCGTTGCTGCAGCGAACCGTACCTAAAAAAAGATGTTGCGCCAACCCGCGCAATCAGCCTCTGCATTACATGCTGCACGGGTTTGGCGTGCATTCTTTTCATGACCATACATGGGCACTTCAAAGTATTAGCTTGCTGCCGGGCTGTTTTACATAGCGATAAAAACCACACCTGTCAGCCATACTCCTGGTTGGCATCGACATGATCAATATTGTCTTCGAAAGTAGGCCTGTACAAGTTTTTCTCCATTCTCTTGTTGATATTTTGTGCCACATTCGTACCCTAGAATTATAGACTATGTATCGCTACAAAGTGGTACATGCCATTGATGGCAATGCCACAGATAACGGGTATAATATAGGGTATATGCCGTTCTTTTGACTGGTTCAGCTTCAGTCCGCAGCCTGCCTGCAGGGTCTTTTTTCAAAACTTAACAGATGTGTGTACATGGAAAATACAGTTGATCTCAGACGAATAGTTTACGCGCTTTCCGACGCACTGGACCTTGTGGGCATAGATGATGTCGCCCATGGCAAACGGGTTGCCATCATGACGACAAAATTAGGCGAAAAACTGCATCTTCCCCAGGAAGAGAACGTGTTTCTCTTTGAGCTTGGTCTGCTGCACGACATTGGTGTCTCCTCCACCCATGTCCACGGGCAGCTAATGGATGAATTCGACTGGGAAGGGTCGCAGGAGCACGCGCATCTCGGCCATTCCCTGCTCTGCGATTTTGCACCCCTTGAGCGCATGGCCTGGCCCATTTACTATCACCACACAAAATGGAGCAATCTGGGCTCAATCGAACAGCACCTGGCCCGCCAGGCCAACCTGATTTTACTGGCCGACCGCATCGATGCCCTGGCAATTCCCTACTATGCCAACAGACGCATTCTGGAACACAAGGATACCATTCGCGCAGCAGTTGCCAGCCGTAGCGGCGAATATTTTGAGCCGGAGCTGGTGGAGGTATTTTACGAGATATCCCGCAGCGAGAGCTTCTAGTGTAGTTTGGAAACGCATGCCATCCAGAGTACTATTTACAGGAGCAACTCGAACGCAATCCGGCCCAATATATAGGCATTGACGATTTGAAACAGCTTGCCCGCATATTTGCCCATGTTGTGGATGCAAGGGCCCCTTTACCGCGCAGCATTCCTTGGGAGTTGCTCGCCTGTCCCGCTTTCTTGCGGAAAAAATGGGAATCAGCACCGAACATTGCGATAAAATCGAAATCGCCGGTCTGCTGCACGATTTAGGCAAACTGCGTATTCCCGACAAGCTGCTTGAAAAGCCAGCCAAACTCGATGCAAGCGAGCGGCTCACCATGAACACCCATGCCTTTGAAACGTATCTGATTTTGCGCAACATCCACGGATTTGACGACATTACCCGCTGGGCAGCCTACCACCATGAAGAGCTGGATGGTTCTGGCTACCCGTTTCATGTGGTGGAGGCAGACATACCCATTGAGGCGCGCATCCTTCGCGTTGCCGACATATTTCAGGCAATGAGTCAAAACCGGCCGTACAGAAAAGGCTTGGATGCCGATGCAGTCAAGGCCTTTATGGCACAGCTGTCACAGCAGGGCCGGGTGGATAAGGAGGTGGCTGCGGTTGTCTGTGCCTGCCACGAGCAAGCCATGCAGGTAGCACAGGCCCTTGAGTAAGCCGGCAATTTATAGCACTAGAGTTGGCCAGTGCTGAAGCACAGCCGGGCCTTAGCACAACCTGCCCTTAGTACAACCTGCCCTTAGTACAACCTGCTACAACCTGGCAGCTGTTTGAAGTGAAGAACAAGCCCGTAAACACAGCGCTGGTAACACTGACCTATCCCTGGCGCAGCTTGCTTGGCCCAAAACTGCGCCGGGTCAGGGTTCAGCCCTGCAGCAAGGCAGCGATATACGGCCCCACTGCGGCCGGGCCTTGGGCATCCACCAACTTGATAGTAGCGGTGCCGATCACCGCCATGTCTGCCTTGCCGGTAAGTTGGCGCACATCATCCCGGCTGCTGATGCCGAAACCCACCGCCAAAGGTAAACTGGTGGCGCGGCGGCAACGGGCCAGATAGTCGCTCAAAGTAGCGTCGATTGCCGTGTGCTTGCCCGTCACCCCGCGACGGGCCACGCAGTAAACAAAGCCTTCGCCATGGGTGGCCATCTCCTGCAGACGTGCATTGGTGGAGGTGGGGGTGAAAAAGGGAATGGGTGAAAGCCCCAGTTCGCGGCTGATCGCAATATAGCTTGCGCCCTCCTCCGGCGGCAAATCGGCAATGATGTTGCCGCAAAAGCCGATGTCGCGGCAGCGCTCCAAAAAGGCGCGCTCCCCGTACTGGTAGAGGATATTGTAGTACGACATGAACAAAAAATGCACCTGCGGCCAGTTTTTTGCCATCTCCTGGCCAAAGCGCAGGCAGTCTTCCACCCGCGTGCCATGGGCCAGGCTCTCCTGCCCGGCCTTGAGGATTACTGGCCCGTCGGCAATAGGCTCGGAAAAGGGAATCTGCAGTTCGATGCAATCCACCCCGTTCTCCGCCATGCGGCGGATCACCTCGCGGTTCACCTCAAAGGAAGGATAGCCCAGAATCAGATGGGTCATGAGCAGGATCGGTTTATGACGCAGCCGCTCTTTCAGATCAGCTTCCAAGCGGTTCATTGGCCCACCTCCCTGCCCTGCTTTGCACTCTGGTATTGCGCGGCCAGCTCGATGATAAAATCCTGCCAGGATGGGTCTTGAAAGGCCTGGGCAATGGTGAAGATGTCCTTATCGCCCCGGCCAGACATATTGATGATAATGGCCTCATCCTTGGGCAACTGCGGCGCTTCCTTGAAGGCCTGCACAAAGGCATGGGCCGATTCCATGGCCGGGATGATGCCCTCAAGCCGCATAACAAGCGAGAGCGCCTCAATTACCTCGGTATCGGTGGCTGCGCAGAAACGCACCCGCCCTGTTTCACCCAAATGGGCCAGGATGGGCGATATGCCTACATAGTCAAGCCCGGCGGCGATGGAATGGGTATCCTGCATCTGGCCGTCGCTGTCCTGCAGAAAAAGCGTTTTATAGCCCTGGGCCACGCCTGGGCTTGAACCGCAGCCTTCCAGCATGCGCACCGCGTGGCGACCGCTAGCAAGGCCTAAGCCACCTGCCTCCACCCCAACCAGTTCCACCGCTGCATTGTCCATAAAGCCCTGGAAAATACCCATGGCATTGGAACCGCCACCCACGCAGGCATACACCCGCGCAGGCAGTTTACCGTGCTGTCCCAGCACCTGTTTGCGTGCCTCCTGACCGATGATGGACTGAAACCAGGCTACCATCTCTGGAAAGGGGTGCGGGCCGCAGACTGTGCCGATCACGTAGTGGGTGTTGTCCATGCTGGTCACCCAGTCGCGGAAGGCCTCGTTCATGGCATCCTTCAGGGTGCGGGCTCCGTCTTCCACCGATACCACCTTGGCGCCCAGCTTCTCCATCCAGAACACATTGGGCCGCTGCCGGGCCACGTCTTCTGCACCCATGTAGATGGTGCATGCAAAGCCGAAACGGGCCGCCATGGTGGCCGTGGCCATGCCGTGCTGGCCCGCGCCGGTTTCGGCAATCACCCGGCTTTTGCCCATGCGCCGCACAAGGAGGCCCTGGCCCATCACGTTATTGGCCTTGTGCGCGCCGGTGTGGTTGAGGTCTTCCCGCTTGATGTAAATTTGCGCGCCACCGAAATGGCGGCTCAAATTCTCTGCATAGGTCAGCGGCGTGGGTCGGCAAGAATAATTGGCCATAAAATCCACATATTCCTGCCAAAAACCAGCATCCTGGCGGGCCGCCTCGTAGGCACGGTTGAGTTCGGCAAAGGTTGCCTGCAAGACCTCGGGGATGAATGCGCCGCCCCACTGGCCGTAATACCCTTTTTTCATGCACGTATCTCCTGAACGTGTAAACGGCAGGCTGCGGCAAAATCCTCCGGATAATGCCCGACCACATAGCGCGCCTGCGCCTCGGTAAAACCGCCCATGGCCCAGGGAAGCTTGGGCAAAAAGGCGTAGAGCAGCCGCTGGCCGTTCTCAACACCCAACCGCTTGCTGTATTCAATGGAGGTCACCATGGTTGCACCCAGCTTGGCCAGCACCTGCTGGGCAATAAGCATGGCACAATCGATGGAGGCACGTACGTGGATACCTGCCTCCACCACATTGCCCACCGGAGTCTCATCAGAGTCGCCAGTATCAGCAACGTTAGCTACCACCATCAGGTTCAATTCCCATTGGGATACCTGGGCCTTGGGCACAAAGAGCAGCACGTTTTCATCCTGCCAAACAATGAGCGAACTCTCCCCTGCCCCATCATCGGTGCGGGTGTTGGCGCGAATGCAACATAGGTAATCGTGAAAAAAATTA
>JABMJC010000073.1 GCA_013201405.1 Desulfobulbaceae bacterium | reverse complement strand
TGCCTGCCGGTGCGGAAGGAACCACTGTCCCCCTCGTCCAGCCCAATAATGTCTGGATTCATCTCGTCGATGAATGCCATGATTCTCTTAAAATTTTCCGAGGATGGGCGCAGGTAACCGGCATAGGGAAAGGGCAGGTGAAAACTGCTGCCCACACCGGTAGCATAGCGGATATTGTACAGCAAAAAACGAACCATGCTACTTGCTCAGGAATGCCGCCGGGAACGCAGGCCAAAGACACCGCTTTTTTTGCTGCTAAAAGCAGGATTACCGCCACCACGACCTCGGGAAGACGAAGCACCCTGCACTGCGCTGATTACCTCCACAGCCTTTTGCTTTTGCACCGGGCTGGAAAAATCTTCGGCGCTAACGCCCTGCACGCTCCTGCCCTGGCTCAGCTGATACAGGGCATAGAGGCGTTTACAGTCCTGGTAGTAGCTCTTTCTCTGCAACCACCTAGGGTGATCTTTGCCATTACCCACATGGTGCAGGGTGGAGAGGTTGATGAGCAGAGTGCTGATGCGTTCCTTGGCCATGCGCGGCACATTGAAGGGGACAGCGAAGTGCCGGTCAATTTCGTCGCGCAGGGCAGTGAGACGCTCATGGAATTGCGGCCCCCGCAGACGTTCACCCGGTAGATGAAAACGCGAACAGGCCCAGGGAAGCAGCAGAGCGGCAAACAAAAAGTAATCGTCGATGCGCACAGGCCGCTCCTCTCTATCGCTCTGGCACACCCTGTCCATTTCGGCCAGGATGCGCAGCAGGGCAAGACGCCCCTGTTCCTGAGCATCCCTGCCGCCATGCCGGTAAAAAGGAAACAGTGTGCGCCACAGTGGTGTGGCCAAACATTGCTCCGCCCAAGCCTGGCTCGCACCGGAACGCAGATCTTTCAGTATTTCATCGCGCAGACGCGAAGGCGGGCACAACATCAACTCGCCACTGTGACGGCGCAGGGCAGCACTGGTTGCCGGATCAATGCTGAAACCGGTACGCGCCGCATGGCGAACAACCCGCAACATGCGCACTGGATCGTGGGTAAAACGTTGATCCGGATCGCCCACCATGCGAATGACGCCGCGATTCAGATCCTCCACCCCACCCACATAATCAATGACTGTACGCCCCTCGATCTCGTAAAAAAGGGAATTGATGGTCAGGTCGCGGCGAAAGGCATCTTCTTCCAGGGTACCAAAGGTGTTGTTCGAAGCGAGCAGCTCACCTTCACCACCCTCGTCATACTCGCTGCGGGAACGCAGGGTAGAAACCTCGATAATCTTATTACCCCGGAAAAAAACCTGCACCAGGCGGAAACGCCGGCCAATGGTGCGGCTGTTGCGGAAGAGCCGCCGCAGCTGCCCCGGACGGGCATCGGTGGAAATATCGAAATCCTTGGGCTGCTTGCCCAGGAACAGATCACGCACACCCCCGCCCACCAGGTAACCTTTATATCCGGCATCACGCAGGCGGTAGAGTACCTTGAGCGCCTCTCGGTCGAGTTGATGCTCACGGATGGGATGCTCGGTTTCTGAAAAAATTGTCGCCACCGCAGGGGATGACTGCGCACCCTCTCCGGTAGCTTGTCGTTCCTGAGACTGATTAGGCATGTTGCTATGGGGTTAGCTGACAGCAGGCCAAGGCAGCAAAGATGTTACTGCACTTCGGAATGAGTTTTGATCTGCTCTGCAACCGTATCTTCCTTGTCTTCTGTATATTTTTTGTAGTCTTTATTCTCTTTATACACAGATTCTGCCGCCCTGACAAAACGATCGAATATTTCCCGCACCGGCAGAATTTCCTTCATCTTAAAGGTGTTGGCCCCGGAAAAGACCAAACCATTATCCACATCGCCACCGTGAGAGGCGAGCAGCCGTTCGCTGATGCAGTACTTATGGTTACATTTTTTCAGGCATTGGTAGAGGCAAGACTTGGCCGAAACATCTTCATCTGCCAGCATCTTTTCGACAAAGGGGGTTTTGATGGCGCGACCGGGCAGGCCAACCGGTGAACCCACCAAAACAATGTCTTCCTGCTGCGCCTTGAGGTAGGTCTCCTTAAACTCCCTGGAAACTGAACACTCTTCGCTCAGCACAAAACGAGAAGCCATTTGCATGCCGTTTGCACCATATTTGTCCATCATTTCGGCCATTTCATAGCCATTGGTGATACCGCCAGCGGCAATGAGCGGAATTTTTGACACCACCTTGCGAATGGAAGGGAAAAGCTCGCGCAGAGATAGGTTGGTACCCAGGTGACCGCCTGCCTCCGTAGCCTCGACCACAACTGCGGCTGCCCCCAGTTTTTCTGCCAACTTGGCAAAAGAAGCGGAGGAAACAATGGAAACAATGGGGATATTGTGGGCTTTACCGATCTTGAAAATATCGCGGGAAAAACCTGCGCCGGTGATGATCATGTCTGCACCCGCCTCGATGGAACCCATGACCAAGTCATAAAAATCCCGCATGGCATACATGATGTTGACCGCAATCACCCCTTTGGTGGCATTTTTTGCCTTACGAATATCCTCCTGCAACTCCTCCACCGGAATACCAGAGCCGCCAATGGTGCCGATGCCACCGCACTCGGCCACGGGCACAGCCAAAGCCGAGGTGGAGACGCGCACTGACATGCCCCCTTGGATAATGGGAATTTTGGCAATTAAAGATCCTATTTTCAATTCTGGCAATTTCATGCAAGTCTCGTTTGGAAAAAGCTGAACATACTGCACTCAAGCTCTCTGCTCTGTGCTTATTACATCCTCATCATCAATGCTGGTTTATGGTTGATGGCTGCTGCAATGCAGCATATAACCACGCATGTGAATGACACTGAGTGCTTATTATAGGAACGATACGCAAAATAATCCACATCGACTTGACGTCTGCCCCTCTTCTCGGGTAAATTTTTTATCTTTCGACTTTGATAAGATACGTTTTTTTATTACACAATGTCCATGACAAAACTCCAGGCCATCAACGGTTTCAAGGATATTCTTCCCGAGCAGATCCACCTGTGGCAACGGCTCGAAGCCTGCGCCACCGAAGTGTGCCGCCGTTTCGGCATGCGCGAGATCCGCACGCCTATTCTCGAAAAAACAGAGCTTTTTGTCCGCTCCATTGGTGAAGCCACCGATGTGGTGGAAAAAGAGATGTACACCTTTGCCGACAAGGGCATTACCATGCGGCCCGAGGCCACGGCTTCGATCATGCGCGCCTTTATCGAACATGGCATGCACGTACAACAGCCGGTGCAACGGCTCTACACCATGGGCGCCATGTTTCGCCACGAACGGCCGCAAAAGGGACGGCTGCGCCAGTTTCACCAGTTTGATGCCGAAATTATCGGCCCTGTGGAACCGCAGATCGATGCCGAACTCATTGCCCTTGGCCAGATGCTTTTTGACGAGCTTGGCCTTGAGGTGAGCCTGGAGCTCAATTCGCTGGGCTGCCCGGTGTGCCGCCCACCCTTCCGGCACAAACTGATCGAGCGCCTGGAAAAGGTGCAAGACCAGCTCTGTGCCGACTGCCAGCGCAGGCTGCACACCAACCCTTTACGGGTGCTGGATTGCAAAAAAACCGAATGCCGCGCCCTGGTGGCGGATGCACCCTCCATGCAGGAATCGCTCTGCCCAGATTGCGACAGCCATTTTACCGCTGTACGAGCCACGCTCGACAATCTGGGCCTCCGCTATAACCTCAACCGCTTCATGGTGCGCGGGCTGGATTACTACACCCGCACCACCTTTGAATTCATCACCAATCAGCTTGGCGCACAGGCCGCAGTGGGCGGCGGTGGCCGCTATGATGGTTTGATCGAGGAACTTGGCGGCCCGCCGGTTTCCGGCATCGGTTTTGCCATGGGCATGGAGCGCATTGTTCTGCTCATGGAGCAGAAAGAGCAAGATGCAGCCGCCGCTGCCGGTCGTATGGATGTGTATTTGGCGGCCCTGGGCCCCGAGGCCCTGGCCCACTGCACGGTGCTTGCCCAACTGCTGCGCAAGCATGGGTTGCGGGTGGCCATTGACTACAGCGACCGCAGCCTAAAGGCCCAGATGAAGATCGCGGGCCGGGTGCAGGCCCGCTACACCCTGATTCTGGGCGCGCAGGAATGGGAAAAGAAAGAAGCTATTCTGCGCGACATGGAGAATCAGGAGCAGAGGCCGTTTTCGCTGACAGGGAATGCAGAGGCGCACTGTGAGGAGTTGGTGAGGCTAGTGCGGGCTTTGGGCAAAGTACAATCCTAAGCTTGTCCTAACTGAGCTGGTATAGCTCATGAGTTGGATATGGACGTATTGCTCGAATTATTCAAAACATACGGTGCACAGCTTTCTGTATTTGGCGCAGCTATTGCCTTTATTTTGCTGTATACAAATTTCAAGCAGAAAGAAAAGCTAGCCGTTTTTGGAAAGAATTTGAAGCATAGCATAAACTCGTAAAGAAGTTAGTTGAGCCGTCCACAGAGGCAGGAACAATGTACGTAGATCGTCAGACTGCTGCTATGTACGAATTGCGTTTCTATAAACGCTATTTTCCGCATACACTAAGAATGCTCAAAGGTCTACGGAAAGAATGGGCATCTGTTCCAAACCAATTTCCTCGGTTACTTGAAGAGTTGGATTTAACCATTGAATACATCACCGGCAAGCTGTGAGAGCTGCATGCTCTCGGATCGAAAAAGCGCCGCTCGTTTTTTGCTCTACTTGTTGCGCTTTTAACACTTCTCGTTGAGCTAGAAAACCATGAGCACTTTGTTTTCTTACGTTGTTGACCATGATCATGGTTTCGCTCCGAATCCCTACAATGGAATCTGTACACTGGTTCATTGTAAGTTCAGGCACACGGACGGTAAGCGGCGCAATATCGTTGAATTAGCGCAAAAAGATGATTGGATTCTCGGCTCCGGAGGAGCAAGCCGGCAAAGTGCTGGGCAAAACAAAATTATTTATCTTATGCGTGTCGACGAACAATTGCCCTTTGCAGACTATCTTAGGGACACACGATTTAATGGCAGGCAAGATCACTATGATGGCGGTTATGGTAACGAGTTTGCATTGGTGTCCCATCACTACTTTTATTTTGGCAAGAATGCCCTGAGCAGTAGCGTGTTGCCACCGAAAATACACGTTCAAAACCTTTTCAAAACAGAGGCTAATTATCGTCGAGATCTTCCCGACATCACGGATAACGCCCTGATTTCATGGTTTGAAACCACCTTTGAAGTGGGGATGCATGGCGACCCGTGCACATCGACTGACAACTCCATCCAACCACGTTTCCGCTCAACCACGGCAATATAGTATTTCAGTCCAATTTTATTAACTCATCTACCACCCTACAGCGGCAATCATGCCGCAGCCGTTTTTCTGGAGAATTCGTATGGAATCAATGGGCGCACTCAAGCGCACGCACACCTGCAACGACCTTGGCCTGGATGATCTGGGCAAGGAATGTATCCTTATGGGTTGGGTACTCCGCCGCCGTGATCATGGCGGCGTTATCTTCATCGACCTGCGCGACCGCTGGGGCATCACCCAGGTAGTCTTCAACCCCGAGGTCAATGCGGCGGTGCACGAGAAGGCCCACCAGCTCAGAAGCGAGTGGGTGTTGGCAGTGCGCGGCCATGTCTCGCGCCGCCCGGCCGACATGGATAACCCCAAACTCGCCACCGGCAGCATCGAGGTGCTGGTGGATGAGCTGCGCATCCTCAACACCAGCGAGACCCCGCCCTTCCCGCTGGATGAAGACGTCGAGGTTTCCGACACCCTGCGGCTGCAGTACCGCTATCTGGATCTACGCCGGCCAGAAATCGCCCGCAACCTGGTGCTGCGCCACCAGGCCCTGCACAACGTGCGCTCCTCCCTGAACGAGCAGGAATTTCTGGAAATCGAAACCCCCATGCTCACCCGATCCACCCCGGAGGGAGCGCGCGACTATCTGGTACCCAGCCGGGTGAATGCCGGTAAATTTTACGCCCTGCCACAATCACCGCAGCTCTTCAAGCAGCTGCTCATGGTGGCGGGCATGGATCGCTACTATCAGATCGTGAAATGTTTTCGCGACGAAGACCTGCGCGCCGACCGCCAACCCGAGTTCACCCAGATTGATATGGAGATGAGCTTTGTGGACGAGGAAGAGATCATCAACCTGGTGGAGGGCATGATTGGGCACCTTTTTGAAGAGGTGCACGGCGAACGGCCCAGCCTGCCCTTTGCCCGCATGGGCTATGACGAGGCCATACGCCGCTTTGGCACAGATCGGCCCGATACCCGCTTTGGCCTGGAGCTGGTGGATCTCAGCGATATCCTGCGCGGTTGTGGCTTCAAGGTCTTTCAGGGCGCACTGGAAAAAGGCGGTCTGGTCAAGGCCATTAATGCCAAGGGCTGCGGCACCTTCTCCCGTAAGGATCTGGATGATTTAACCGAGTATGCCGGGCACTTTGGTGCTCGCGGCATGGCCTGGATCAAGATCAAGGAAGACGAATGGCAGTCGCCGATTACCAAATTTTTTAGCGAAGAGGAGATCAGTGCCATGGGCCAGGCCCTGGATGCCCAGCCCGGTGACCTCATCCTCTTTGGCGCAGATACTGGTAAAATCGTCAACCAGGTGCTTTCCGAGTTGCGTCTAGAGTTGGCTCGCCGCTTGCAACTGCTGGACAGCAGCCAAAACAGCTTCCTGTGGGTAACAGATTTCCCTTTGCTGGAATACGATAGCGAGGCCAAGCGCTACAATGCTGTGCACCATCCCTTTACCGCACCCAAGGAGGAGGATCTGGCCCTTTTGGAAAGTGACCCGGCGGCAGTGAAAAGCCGCGCCTATGATCTGGATTTAAACGGCAACGAAATCGGTGGCGGCTCCATCCGCATCCACTCGCCCGCGTTGCAGCAGCGAGTATTCAAGGCTCTGGGCATTGATGAAACCGAGGCCAGGGAAAAATTCGGCTTTCTCCTGCGGGCCCTGGAACTGGGCGCACCACCCCATGGCGGCATTGCCTTTGGCGTGGATCGGCTTCTGATGCTGTTAACCGGATCCAGCTCCATCCGCGATGTGATTGCCTTTCCCAAAACGCAAAGGGCCACTTGTCCGCTCACCGAGGCTCCGTCTACGGTAAGCCGGGCGCAACTCACCGAGCTGCACCTGCGGCCCGACTGGAAGGAGAAGGAGAAAGGGAAGGAAAAGGAGTAGCACCACTCCATCTCACTGCAATGTGGATAGAAAGCACAAAAAGGGGAATGGCTGAGCCATTCCCCTTTTTGTATTTTTGTATGCTTGGCACTAAAGTGATATTTGACCAGCTGCTTATTGGCTATAACGGTTCCCGTTTATTCTGTTTCCAAATCAAAGAAGATATCAAGAAGGCGAGGCAAATACGACGCAGGCGTAATATCGGTACGTCCTGCGAGATTTTTCCAAAGCCGACACAGATAAGTCTTTGATATGGGGATGGAATTATTGCAGAATCCTTCCTTCTTTCCCTCTTTTCGGCACAGCACCCAGTAACTGTGCAGGCAGGGTTGCCAAGGCCTGGCGCAGTTTTTCTATCATCTGATTTTGTTTTTCTGGCAGCCTGCCGCTGAGCGAAATTGCATTGGAAGGATGCGAACCGAAAAAATAGGTGTTTTTAAGGTTGAGCGCCTCCAGCATAACCAATTCTTCCTGCAACAACTCTTCGAGGGTGTTTTCCACGAATCTGCCTTCCCTAACCGCCTCAAAAAGCGCACAGCCACGCTTATAACGCAGGCTTCCTGTGAACAGTAAATACGGCTGGGTTTCATTCAAAAGCTGTGCGTTTGCCCGGGCATGCTCATGATACAAATCAGATCCGGCCGCACCAATAATGATATTCAAGCTATAGTCCATGCCTGCAGCATGCAGTTTGCCGAGTTGTTCATAGGCATCAGTAACGGTATATCCTTTATTGAGCTGTTGCAGCACCCCATCCAATCCGGATTCCACCCCTATATTGAGTTCATTGATCTTCAGTCTGCGCAACGCCTTCAAATCTTCTACGCTCTTATTCATGATATTGTGAATAGAGGCATAGCAGGAAATGGTTTCAACTTCCGGATAGGTGGCATGAATCATCTCGGCTATAGTGGCCAGGCGGGCAGCGGGCAGCACAAACGGATCCCCATTGACAAGAAAGACCCGGCTCACCTCGCCATAGATGCCTTTTGATTCCTGCAAATCAGCCTTAATTTCCTCCATCGGAGAAATCTTGAACGGAATATTGTCATACATCGTGCAAAAAGCGCATTTATTATGACTGCATCCCGAGGTAACCTGCAGGAGAAGAGAATCTGCCTCAAATGGAGGACGATAAGTTACGCCACTGTAGTTCATAGTTCATCCACATAGCCACTCATCTGTACTTTGAAGATACGAGACAACGGCTTATTTTCTTTTGTTTTTCAAATGGAATGCTGTCTGGCAAGGTGCAAACGTCGGGACTGCTGCGTGCAGACTACTTTGCCACCTTGCTTTGAATAATCTTGATGAGGCTGGTGGTGGAACGGCCGGGCGTGAGGCCAATGCGCCGCACCTCGCCGCCGGCTGCCTTCACTTCGGTGGCCCCGGCAATCTGGTCTTCCGGCCAATCCGCGCCCTTGACCAGTACCTCCGGCATAATGGCGGTAATGAGCTTAAGCGGGGTGGGATCATCAAAGAGCACAACAAAATCCACACAACCCAGTGCAGCCAATACCCGAGCACGATCTGCCTCTGAGTTTATCGGCCTGCCCTCACCCTTATTCTGCAAACGCACCGAGTTGTCACTGTTTAAACCCAACACCAGGCAATCGGCCGTGCGCCTGGCCTCTTCCAGGTAGTTGACATGCCCAGCATGGAGCAGGTCAAAGCAGCCATTGGTAAAGGCAATGCGGCTACCCTGGCTGCGAATGGCGGTCAGGCGGGGCAGCAGTTCTGCAAGGCTGCACAATTTAGCTGCATCATGGCTACGCCAGGGCCGTTCACCGGGCGGACAGAAGCTGCGGCGCAGTTCCTGCTGCACCTGCCCATCAAGCTGTGCAGAATAGATGCCCTGTTCCTCTCCCCCCTCTGCCAGCACTGAACCATCGGGCCCAACCACCATGGAATGGCCGGCCATAAGCATTTTTCCGGTCTGGCCACAGCTATTGGCTGCCACCACAAAGACCTGATTTTCAATGGCGCGGGCACGCACCAGGTTTTGCCAGTGGACCAGGCGGCTTAAAGGCCACTGGGCAGAGACAATGATGAGGCGGCAACCGGCAAAGGCCAGTTCGCGCGCCAGTTCTGGAAAGCGCAAATCGTAACAGACAATGCCACCCACCCGGCCCATGGGGGTTTCAATGGGAAGATTGCCTCGACCGGGCTGGTAGTGCTGGTCTTCCTGCCAATGGGCAAAGAGATACTGCTTGTCTGCCTGGCCAAGTACACCCTCGGGCCCCACCAGATACAAGGTGTTGGTTGGTAGACTGCTCTCAACCTGCCCATTGGTCAGGCTGCCGGTAAGAAAAATCTTGTACTGGGCCGCCAACTCGCACATGGTCTGCACCACGGCTGGCGTTTCAGCGGCCAAACGGTCAATATCGGGATACGAAAAACCCGTGGCCCACATTTCCGGCAATACTAAAAGTGTCCCCTGCGCGGGTGACTCTTCCTGGAGCAACTGCCGGAGTACAGCCACGTTGGCTGCACAATTACCCAGCTTGATATTGTACTGCACACAACCAGCGCTGGGGAAAAAGAGGCACTCAGCTTGCATCGTTTAGTTGCTCTAGGGCGCGTGCGGCATATTCAGCCACTCTACTGTGGATAAACTGCCCCTGCGTATAGAGAGTAACCTCAGCATTGTCGGCTGCAAGCTGCGCGACAAGCCCTTTTGCCGCCTTAATGCCTAAATATCCAACAGCGCTGCAAGCCAAGGCTCGAATTTCTGCATCATCACTGTGCAGATAGGGAAGCAGTTCCGGCCCGACCTCCTTGTCGAAGAGCAACTGCGGCTGGCAGGAACTCAAGCGGACAACACCCCAGAGCACACCACGTTGCAAGAGCGGATGTTCGAGGTAGTTGCCATCCTGGCAGGGCTCCTCGCCATCTTCACGCATATACGATACCAGCATATGCGCATACTCCTGGGCCAAAACTGCATGCTCGCACATGGCCTCAGCCATGCTCTCTGGAGCACCCCAGCCAATACCGCCGGATTCGTCATTCAAACTCCAAAGGAAACGGCGCATAACTATCCGCGCCGCCTCCAGATCTTCTTCAGCCAACCGGGCCACGCTCCTCCCCATACAACTAACCGCGCGCCAGCGCAGCAATGGTTCTGTCCGGCACAGAATGGGGAAAAGCGCATTGATAACATCCTGCGCCGGATAGGATGCAAGTCGGGTCGATATATCCTCAAGTGAAAGATCTTCCCGGCCAATAAGAGTTAGAATATCTTCTTTCCGCTGTCGTCTGCTCACAATAAATCCTGTAATAGAGCTCTGTTATGCGTCAGGATCTGCAGGCGGCATGGTGAAGACCCGTGTGCCAAGTTGCGCATCGATCATAAAAAGACCGGCATTATTTTCCTTGACCAGTTTCAGACGCTGGATCACCTCATCTGCGCTGGCCTCTTCTTCAACCTGCTCGGTAATAAACCACTGGAGGAAAATATTGCTGGCATGATCTTTTTCTTCGATGGCCAGATCAACCAGATCATTGATCAATGAGGTGACATACTGTTCGTGTTTGAGCACCTCCTTGAAAGCCGCCAAGGGTGAATCCCAAGAGGATTCGGGCTTGTCAATGGCCTCCAGAGTGACTTTTTCGCCCCGCTCGAAGACAAAGTCATAGATTTTCATGGCATGCATCATCTCTTCCTGGGCTTGCGCACGCATCCAGTTGGCAAATCCCTTCAGATTGATGGATTGAAAATACGCCTCCATCGAAAGATACAAATAGGCTGAATACATTTCTGCATTGATCTGCTTGTTGAAGGCAGTCAACATTTTCTCTTTCAACATGGCATCTCCTTTTCCTTTGTTACTCGCTAAAATAAAAGAAAGTAGCGCATAATACGCTTGGTTCTGGACAAACAATGGTTACTATAAGCACGGCTGGTACATTTTCCAGAGCCACTGTACCCATATTGTTTGATTCAGAGTATAATAATTCTCCAACCATTATTATAGACTCGAAAAAGAGGAATTCATGTCGCAACAAACCATATTGATTACCGGGGCGACCGCTGGTTTTGGCTGGGCCTGCGCCGAACGTTTTGCCAAGGAGGGCTGGAAGCTGATTATCGCCGGCCGCAGGCAGGAACGCCTGGATAACCTGGCCAAACAGCTGGCACCAGCTCCTACCCACAGCGTTGTTCTGGATGTACGCGATGCCGCATCCATCAAGGCTATGTTGGCAGCTCTACCCGAGGAGTTTGCAGCCATTGACGTGCTGCTCAACAATGCTGGCCTGGCATTGGGCATGGCCGGCGCGCAGAATGCCAGCCTGGACGACTGGAACACCATGATCGACACCAATATCCGCGGCCTCTGCACCCTCACCCGCCTGGTGCTGCCCGGGATGATCGCCCGCAATAAGGGCCATATCGTCAATCTGGGATCGATTGCCGGCACCTTTCCCTATCCTGGCGGCAATGTCTATGGCGCCAGTAAGGCCTTTGTCAAACAGTTTTCGCGTAATTTGCAGGCCGACCTGGTGCATACCCCGCTCAGGGTCACCAATATCGAACCAGGGCTGGCAGAGAGCGAATTTTCCATTGTCCGCTTCCACGGTGACACCAGCAAGGCCGATGCAGTATACCAGGGCACCGAGCCCCTCCATCCGGCGGATATTGCCGAAATCGTCTATTGGGTATGCTCGGCACCTCCGCACGTGAACATCTGCTCCGTGGAAGTCATGCCAACCTGTCAAAGCTGCGGGCCGCTCTTTGTGCACCGCCAAAGCACAAAAGGATAAACCCATGCGACGAGCCGTTATCACCGGAATGGGGATTGTTTCCTCTTTGGGAGACAGCCTGGCTGAAGTGCTGGACTCCCTGCGAGAGGGCCGCTCAGGCGTCAGTTTTCATCAACCCTACCAGGATCTGGGTTTACGCGCCCAAATTGGCGCCTTCACCAAAATCAACCCAAAGGAGCATATTGATAAAAAAGACCTCCGCTTCATGGGCCATGCCGCGGCCTACGCGTCCATTGCCCTTGGCCAAGCCATTACCGATGCAGGCCTGACAGAAGAGGAGAGCAGCCATCCCCGTACCGGCCTGATCATTGGCTCGGGCGGCACTTCTGCGGAAAATGTGGTGGCCACGGCGGATGTCATGCGCAAAAGGGGACTCAAGCGCCTCAGTCCCTTCATGGTACCCCGCACCATGAGCAGCACAGTTTCTGCCTGCCTCACCAACACCTTTCATATCAAGGGAATAAGTTATTCCATCTCGTCTGCCTGCGCCACTGGTTCCCACTGTATTGGTGCTGCCCTGGAGCAGATTCAACTGGGTAAGCAGGACATTGTTTTTGCCGGCGGCTCGGATGAGGAACACTGGACGCAAACCTCCATGTTCGACGCCATGGGTGCCCTTTCTACCCGTTACAACGATCGACCCGAACAGGCCTCACGCCCCTACGACAAAAACCGGGATGGTTTTGTGGTGGCCAATGGCGCGGGCCTGGTGGTAGTGGAAGAACTGGAACGGGCAAAAAAAAGAGGTGCCAGGATATACGGCGAAGTGGTGGGCTATGGGGCCACTGCCGATGGCTACAATATGGTTTCACCCTCGGGTGAAGGGGCTGTGCGCTGTATGCGCCTGGCCTTGGAAGGCGTTCATGGTCCTATTGACTATATCAATGCCCACGGCACCTCTACTCCCATCGGCGATCTGGTGGAGTTGGCAGCCATCCGCGAAATTTTTGGCAACAACAGCCCACCCATCAGCTCAACCAAATCCCTGTCAGGCCATTCGCTTGGCGCAGCAGGCGTGCACGAGGCCATTTATGCACTGCTCATGCTCAAGCACGGCTTTATCTGTGCCTCGGCCAACATCGAAGAGATGGAACCAGAAGCCGCAGCCATGGACATTGCCGCTACGCTGCGGGAAACACCTTTGCACACTGTCATGAGTAACAGCTATGGCTTTGGCGGCACCAACGCCTGTCTTGTGTTTGAAAAGCTGTAAGCCCTTGATGAACAGGGCTTCAACTTGTAAAAGGGCCCTGTTCATCCAACCCTGCATGCTTCCATAATCAGACCTGGCCAGACCAGGCCCATGAAATACTCACCACACCGCGAGAACAGGCAACCTTATTCCCCAGGCCTCAGCCCGGGCTTAGCCATAATGGCTGACAGTAGACATTAAAAGACCTGCCCCTTGCAAACATG
>JABMJC010000072.1 GCA_013201405.1 Desulfobulbaceae bacterium | reverse complement strand
AGAGGCCATGAACGCCATCTGGCACTGTCATCAGCGGCGTCCCCTGTTTCGTCGGCTCATGGACTATCTGGCACTGTTTATTCTCTTGCCCCTTTCCCTGAACATTGCGGTTGCCGCCGAAGCCATTTTGGCCAGTGACCAGCTGATGGCCCAGCTCCACCTGTTCCTGCCCAGTTCCTGGGCCCTGACTTTTTTTGTAAAGCTGACCACCTTTGCCTTTATCGTGCTCAGTTTGATGGCCATGTACATGTTTTTCCCCAGCGACAAGGTCCAGACCAGCGCTGCGCTGGCGGGTGCACTTTTCGCCGCCTTTTTCTGGTTTCTCTTTCAGCGTCTTTATATCGTGCTGCAGATAGGAGTGTCGAAATACAATGCCATCTACGGCTCTTTTGCCACTGTCCCCTTGGTGCTTGTTTCTCTGAATTTAGGGATTGTTTTTATCCTGCTCGGAGCCTCCCTGACCCATGCCATTCAGTACCGCAATCACTATGGTTTCATCGCCCGCGAGCTGGCACCACAGAGACAATTACAGATGGCCTTTGATGTCCTGACCATCGTCTATCACAATTTTTCCCAACGCATACCCACCACCATTGAGCTACTACAGAAAAGTTTGCCCGTGGTGCGTCCTTTACATATCGAAGAGATTGTCGACCTGCTCGTCTCAGGGAATCTTTTGCAGCAGAATGCCGACGATACGGACATGGTTATACCGGTGACCAGTGCGGAACAGCTGAGCGGCTCCGAGGTGGTGGAGCTGGTTCTGGGCAATGACAGCCTGGATACCCCGGGTGGGATCTTGGCCCAGAAGGCTCTGCGCGCAGCAGCAGACAGCCTGCACGGTAACCTGCTTACCGCGATGCGGCAGGCAATGGGCCATCATCAGGACGGGTAGAACAGAGAACAGTCTTTTGCTGGTTAAAAGCGGCTGGGGATGGTTGGGTCAGGAGCCTGCTGCCGGACAAGACTGCGCAGGCCGTACTCGCTTGCTCCCAAGAGTGCGGTTTGTTGGTTGAGGATGAGGTGCACAGGGATGCGGGCCAGTAGAGCTGCGCTGCTGCCCCGAGCAAAAATGCGCATAAAACGCTCTGGCTGGAGCAAGGGCTGCAGACGTGGGGCAATGCCACCGGCCAGGTAGACTCCGCCTAGGGCCAAGGTTTTTAGAGCCAGGTTGGCGGCCTCGTCGGCAAGAATGTCGCAGAGGAGCTGCACCGTGTGGACTGCCACTCCGCACACTCTTTTTCCTTCCACTGCCCGCCGTGCCGCCTCGATAATGACCGGAGTGGCATCCTCAGCCTCCTCCACCTCCAGCTGCAACCATTCGGGTACTGTCTGGCGGGTGCTCATGAAGGCGAAAAGCTTGGGCACAGCCAGTCCGGAACAAACCTGTTCCACCGAGACGTGTGTCTGCCGTTGCAGCATGAAAGCCAGCAGATCCAGCTGTTCAGCGTTTCTGGGGGCAAAGGTGCTATGCCCACCTTCCGAAGGGCAGGGAAGAAAACCGTTTTCCTGTGGGATGAGAAAAGCTTGGCCAAGTCCTGTGCCCGGTGCCAGTACTGCTCGTGTGCCAGGGCTGTGCGGCTTGCCGCTGTTGATGGTGTACAGATCGCGGTTGTCCAGGCTCGGCACCCCCACCGCAGTGGCTACCAGGTCGTTGATCAGATGGACCCGGATGAAACCGTGCCGTTTTTCCAGTGCCCTGGCATCCAGCTGCCAGTTGAGGTTGGTCATGTCAGCGGCATCGTCCAGCACAGGGCCAGCAATGCCAATGCAGGCATACGGCGGTACCTGGCCACCGGCTCCGAGAAAGATGGCCAGCACATCATCAAAGCAGGCAAAACTCCTGTTCAGAAAGGTTTCCTTTTTCAGGGGCGGGCTGCCCGGTAATTCTTTGGCCGCTGCCGTATACAGGGCCAGCGTGGTTTTGGTGGCACCGACATCCCCGGCCAGAAGCAGTGGCTGTGTGCTGGTCATGACTGCCCCCTTGCTGCGCGTATACAAAAGTGCATGGTTAGTTGTCCCGCAGGAGGCGGATTTCCCTGGCCTCGGAGCGGTTACCATTGGCCGAATCTTCCACGATGCGGAATTCAAAAATTCGGTGTGCCTCCTGGAAAACATGCTCCGAGTGCAGGGTGGACTGGGATAGATGAAAAAAAACGCTTTCTGGATGCAGTCCGCTGCTGTCAAGGCGATAGTAGCGGAAAAAACCAAAGCCCCGGTCGGGATTGAAGTTGGAGACAACTCCGCGCAGCCAGTCCTCCTCTTCGCGGCCACTGTCGGCAAAGGGGAGCAGGCCGGGGATCAGGAAACCGGAGATAAAGCTATCTGCCACCTCGCGCAACTCCTTGGCCACGTTGTTAAAGCCAATCACCTCCACCCGGCAGCCTTCGTTTTGCAGGGCTGGAATCAGGCGCACGAAATCACTGTCACCGGTGAGGAGGATGATGCGATCAAGGCTTTTGGATTGCAGCAGGGCGTCAATGGCCAAATCCATATCGGAATTGGCCTTGGTGGTAATATTACCCTCCTCGTCACGGTAGCGACGAACATATTTTTTGATAATGCGAAAGCCGCATTGGCGCAGGATGTTGTGGTAGGTATAGATTTTTTGACGGTAATCAGCATCGCTTTTGATGCGCTCATGGTCTTCGCTTAGATAGCAGTTGGCGCGCAGCATGGTGCAGTTGCCGCTGTTGGCCAGATCCACCAGCACGTCGTAGCGCATGCCAAAGCCACCGCTCATTTTGATATTTTCTGCATCCACATAGATGGCAGTTTTAAGCATTGTACTCCTTGTTGTACCTGTTACATCATAGGCCGCAGGCTGACTGTGGCGGAAAAGGGGGATCGCTTGGGCGGACGCAGCACAGGCGCACGGTCACACAGTCACACATGGTCACATTATGGTACCGCACTGCTGCACAAAACACAAATTACGCATACACACGCGCCGGCCCGCCTGAAGTGTGTTTCTACTCCCACTCAATGGTGGCTGGCGGCTTGGATGAAATGTCGTAGACTACCCGGTTGATGCCGCGCACCTCGTTGATAATGCGGTTGGAGATACGGCCGAGCAAATCATAGGGCAGCTGCGACCAATCGGCGGTCATGGCGTCCCTGCTGTCCACAGCGCGCAGGGCGAGCACATGTTCGTAGGTACGGCTGTCCCCCATGACCCCCACGGTCTGAGTGGGTAGCAGCACGGCAAATGACTGCCATACCTTATTGTACCAGCCAGACGCCTTCATTTCTTCCAGCA
This sequence comes from Desulfobulbaceae bacterium, assembly GCA_013201405.1. Taxonomy (GTDB): domain Bacteria; phylum Desulfobacterota; class Desulfobulbia; order Desulfobulbales; family Desulfobulbaceae; genus Desulfobulbus. The sequence goes on along the minus strand of JABMJC010000072.1, from coordinate 10,163 downwards.
CGATCACATCCGCCTGCCTGAGCACGCGCAGCCTGTCTGCCGTGACCTCGCCCATGATGCGGATGCCCAGGCCAGGGCCTGGAAAGGGCTGTCTGAACACCGCCTCTTCGGGTAACCCCAGCTCCAGACCCAGCAGGCGTACTTCGTCTTTAAACAGCTCGCGCAGCGGTTCGATCAAACTCAGGTGCATGCGTTCGGGCAGGCCGCCGACATTGTGGTGCGACTTGATGGGGGCCTTGCCGCGGAAGACAACAGACTCGATTACATCGGGGTAGAGGGTTCCCTGGGCCAGAAAGCGTACTTTTCCCAGTTTCTTGGCTTCCTGCTCGAAAATTTCGATAAACCCGTAGCCAATGCGTTTGCGTTTTTCCTCGGGTTCGGTGATGCCTTTGAGCTGGTCCAGAAAATACTTGGTGGCATCGATGTCGATCAGGTGGAAGGCGCTTTTTTGACGAAAGAAACGGATAACCGAGTCGGATTCACCGCTGCGCATCAGCCCGTTGTTTACATGGATACAGGTGAGTTGGTCGCCCACGGCACGGTGCACCAGGGCCGCGGTCACCGAAGAGTCCACTCCACCAGACAGGGCACAGAGCACTTGGTCTTGACCGACCTGGCTACGGATGGCTGCCACTGTGCTCTCAATAAAGGAATGGATGGTCCAATCTGGTTTACAGCCACAGATAGTGAAGATGAAGTTGCGCAGTACATCCAGCCCAAGAGTAGTGTGTGCCACTTCCGGGTGGAACTGCACTGCAAAAAACGGTCTGTCGACATGGGCAAGCGCGGCTGCGGGCGAATGTGCGCTGGTGGCAGTGACGGCAAAGCCTGGAGCAGGCTGCTTGATCCGGTCACCATGGCTCATCCACACCTGGTGCTGCACCGGCTCTGGTGCAAGCCCGGCAAAGAGGCCACTTGCCTGGTGGATGCTCAGCTCGGCCTTGCCGAATTCCCGTTTTTCTGCCCGCTCAACGGTTCCACCCAGCTGGTGCATCATCAATTGGGCACCGTAGCAGATACCAAGTACTGGCACGTTGAGATTGAAAAGCCCTGGGTCGCTCAACGGCGCGTCTGCATCGTACACGCTCGCTGGTCCACCCGAGAGAATGATCCCTGTAGGTTGCATGGTACGCAGCTGCTCCAGGGGCAGGGTATAGGGGTGGATTTCGCTATACACTTTTTGCTCACGGATACGCCGGGCAATGAGCTGGGTGGTTTGGGAACCAAAATCCAGGATGATGATTTTTTGGGTATGGACAGGCATATGTTCCTGGGGTGTTGTTGAGATGGATCAGAGGCTTTCGGTACGGTAGTTGGGAGCCTCCCGAGTGATGATCACGTCATGCACATGGGATTCCCGCAGGCCAGCAGTGGATATGCGAACAAACTGGGCTTTTTTCTGGAGTTCCTTGATGGTGGCTGCACCGGTGTACCCCATGCCCGAACGCAGTCCGCCAAGCAGTTGATAGATAACCTCGGCAATGGGGCCGCGGTACGGCACCTTGCCTTCAATTCCTTCTGGCACCAGTTTGCTGCTGTTTGTGCTTTGGAAGTATCGATCGCTGGAGCCTTCCTTCATGGCGCCAATGGAGCCCATGCCGCGGTACCCCTTGTATTTGCGACCCTGGTAGAGAAAGGTTTCCCCCGGGGTCTCGTCAGTCCCGGCAAAAAGCGAGCCCACCATGACTGCATTGGCACCAATGGCAATGGCCTTGCAGATATCGCCTGAAAACTTGATGCCACCATCTGCAATAATGGGAATGCCCTTTTTGACGGCAGCCTGCACGCAATCCTGCAGGGCGGTGAGCTGGGGTACGCCCACGCCGGCAACGATACGGGTGGTGCAGATGGAGCCCGGGCCCACGCCCACCTTGACGGCATCTGCACCTGCTGCGATCAGTGCCTCTGTACCCTCGGCCGTGGCTACATTGCCGGCAATGACCTGCAAATCTGGAAAGGCAGCCTTCACCTCCTGTACTGCCTGCAGCACGCCCGCCGAATGCCCGTGGGCAGAGTCGAGCACCACCACATCCACCTTGGCCTGGACGAGCGCCTCGGTGCGTTTCAGCATGTCTTGGCCAACACCAATGGCTGCACCGGCAAGCAGACGGCCCATGCTGTCCTTGGCCGAGTTGGGGTATTGTTTGACCTTTTCGATGTCTTTGATAGTGATCAAACCCTTCAGGTGGCCATCTTCATCCACCACCAGCAGTTTTTCGATGCGGTGTTCGTGCAAAAGCGCCTTGGAATGCGCCAGATCAATACCCACTGGCGCGGTTACCAGGTTTTTGCTGGTCATTACATCGTTGACCCGCAAGTCCGGATCGGAAACAAAGCGTAGATCCCGGTTGGTGACAATGCCCACCAGCTTGTCGCCATCCAGTACCGGCAGACCGGAAATACGATAATTGGCCATGATTTCCTGCACTTCTGCCACGCTTTGGGTGCGGGTTACGGTGATGGGATCCACGATCATGCCGGATTCCGATTTTTTGACCCGCTCCACCTCCCGGGCCTGCTTTTCAATGGCCATATTTTTATGAATAATGCCGATACCGCCTTCCCTGGCCATGGCTATGGCGGTTTGGTGCTCGGTAACCGTATCCATGGCTGCGCTCAAAAGCGGTGCACGCAATTCAATGGAGCGAGTGAGCCGAGAGGTGAGATCAACACCGGAGGGCAGAACAGTGGAGGCCCCGGGCACCAGCAGTACATCATCAAAGGTGAGCGCCACGGGTATATTATTGGCAATCATGGAAGATATTCTCCTTTATGCGTTATGGTGGCGGAGTGTGTATATTCCGGGCAGCGGGAACAACAGGCTATCTGTATGGTCAGGTAAGCAAAAAATATGATAAACAAGTATGATATCATGTTTATCGGAAAAAGAAAACACTGTGGCAGTGCCACCGCCACTATTTCGGTATAAATCTGCCTATCTCTGCGCACCGGCGACGCCTTGGGCAGGAATACTTTCCCTTTTTCCCTTGAAGCAGTACTATTCCTATGTTGGCAAGGTGTCGGACAGGGGCTGGCATGAACACAAAGACGGTGCATTCAGCAGGTGTCGGAGCAAAGCAAGAGGTGTGGAACAGGAATGGCAAAAATTATAGCAATCAATCCCATTACTCCCCAGGCGCGTTTGATTGATCAGGTAGTGGAGGTGATGCGTTTTGGCGGAGTTATCTGCTATCCCACCGACACCATGTATGGTATTGGCTGCGATATCTTCAACCAGAAGGCGGTGAAGCGAGTCTACCAGATCAAGCGCCGGCCAAAGGGCAAGCCCTTCAGCTTCATGTGCGATTCGCTCACCAATATCAGCAGCTACGGCCATGTGAGCAACAGTGCCTATCGGATCATGCGTAAATGCCTGCCAGGTCCCTACACCTTTGTCTTGTCAGGGACAAAACTCGTGCCGAAGATCATGCTCACCAGGCAAAAAACCGTGGGCATCCGCGTGCCGAATCATCCGATTTGCCTGCATTTAATCGAAGCCCTGGGCAATCCAGTGCTCAATACCAGTGCCCAGGAGGAGGGTGAAGAGGAACTGGTGCGTGGCGCCCTGGATGCAGAGGAATATTTTGGCCGGCAAGTTGATTTGATCATTGATGGTGGCGAGATCATCCCTGAGCCATCCACGGTTGTTTCTCTTCTTGAAGATCCGCCCCAGGTGCTGCGGCAGGGTAAGGGAGATGTTGGGTTTTTTGAGTAGATTCAGCCGGTTAGTGTGATGCTCCAAAAAAATATCACAATAAAATGCGGAAAGTGAATTGTTTGGGTAACGAACAGGAATAATGAATCATGCCTGATACACAACCTGCCTATACGGCGTTGCTGCAAACAGGAGAACTTGCCAACAGAGCTGTGCAGGCAGTGCAGATGCTGCATTCCTGCCAGCTTTGTCCCCGGCGTTGTGGGATAAACCGGCTGGAAGACGAGACCGGCTTTTGCCGCACAGGCCGTTTGGCCAGGGTAGCCAGTTTTGGTCCACATTTTGGCGAAGAAGCGCCTTTGGTGGGTACCCACGGTTCCGGCGCTATTTTTTTTGCCCAGTGCAACTTGGCCTGCGTATTTTGCCAGAACCACGAGATCAGCCAGCACGGGCAAGACGAAACGGAGATGGATGCTACGCAACTGGCGAAGGTTATGTTGAAGTTGCAAGCCCAGGGCGTGCACAATATCAATCTGGTCAGCCCCTCCCATGTGGTTCCGCAAATTCTGGAAGCCCTAGTCCTGGCTGCCGAGCAGGGCCTTGCTATACCCCTGGTGTACAATTCCGGTGGTTACGACGCGCTGGAAACCTTGGCACTCTTAAACGGGATAGTGGATATCTATATGCCTGACACCAAGTTTTTTTCGGCGCAGCTAGCCGAACAATACTGCCAGGCTCCAGACTATCCGCTCCATGCCCGGCAAGCCATTCAAGCCATGCACCAGCAGGTGGGTGATTTGCAGATCAATCAGCAGGGAGTGGCCTGGCGCGGTCTTTTGATTCGCCATCTGGTTATGCCTGCAGGTCTTGCCGGTACAGCGCAATGGCTGAACTTTCTGGCCAAAGAGATCTCTGTTGATACCTACATCAACCTGATGGATCAATACCGACCCTGCGCACAGGCAACGAGCTTTTCCGAATTGAACCGTTCCATCACCCGGCAGGAATACGAAGAGGTCTTGCAACTCGCAGAACAAAATGGACTTTCCCGTTTGGATCAGCGCAGCCACCATGTGATGGATACTATTTTACGGGCCTTGCTGTACAAGAGATAGCTGGAGAGCTGTTACCACTAAAAAACAAGAAAATCTGCGATTATATCATGGTTTGAGCCGCATGACTCCTGGGTGCCTTGCATAAACGCCAAGCGCCTGGCTCTTTTTAAGAAACTGCTGCACAGAAGGAGGACATCAAATGAAAATGGAACAATGGATCAGGGCGATAGCCGGTACGTTCATCCTGCTGTCGCTGGCTCTGGCAAAGTTGCACAGCGGTTATTGGCTTCTACTGACCACCTTTGTCGGCTTGAATCTTTTGCAATCCGCCTTTACCAAGTGGTGCCTGATGGAGGATATTCTTGCGAAATTCGGGGTGGAAAAATGCCAAGATTGACGCGGTTGAAGCCGTAGCCAGGGCGGGTCAGGGGCGCGCTTCGGCAATGAGCTGAAACTGCTCAAGTAGAAGCTGGTGCAGGGCAACGGCACTCTCTTCCATCTCAAGCTCCTTGCCTTGGCGGATGGCCGTAAAAAATCGCTCGCACACCCGGCGCTCTTCCCTGCTCCAGTTGCTGGTGTATCCTTCTTTACCCTCATGCCCTGTGCCACTTTGACCGGCACTTTCATAATCGCGACGGCCATGGGCCCAGTTGATCACATGGGCGTAAAAGAGCAGGGCGCGGTCTAAAAGAATGTACAGCAGCTGGATGTTGTTCACTGGGCCCAAGCGCAGCTGTTCGCCGCCGAGTTGCATGCCCAGCAGGCGCGTGCCCGAGAGCAGGTCATCGGCCTTAAGGGCTGTGGCTCCAGCGCCGAGCAGGCCACCGATTACCGAAACAAGCCCAAAAGACGTGCCCACTGTGGCGGCATCGATACCAACCCCCAGGGCAGCTCCGCCCAGGGCCCCGGCTACAATGAGCTGAGTCTTGCCCAGGCCGAGGAATTCCCAGGTGCGTTCACTGAAAAGATCCTCGGCCAGGATAGATTGCGGCGGCAGCTCCAGCTTGAAGATATTGTGTTTGAACAGGCGACGGATGGCCGTATGGGCCTCTTGTTCCAGCCTGGCCACCTGTTTTTGGAAACGTTCCTGCAATTGGCTGCGCAGCTTTTCTTCCTCGCCTGTCTTATAGGGAACGGTTTTGTGGTAGGTGAGCACCTCCTTGAGTAGCTCAATGAGGATGCCGGCAGTGCGAATATTGCGCTGCTCCCAGTCTGCTTCAAAGGCCTGGACCACTCGGCGCAGAACCGGTTCTAATTCTTGATCGATGGATTTTAGGCTCTCCAGCAGTTCGATGCGCTGACGATAGTTGGCACGACTGGAGTTGAACAGGCGCACTGAGTTGAAGTTTTTGCGGAACTCGCTTTGCCACTGGTTGATGTAGGTGCTGTCGTCTTCCTTGGAATTGATCACCGCCATGCGGGGTGCACCGGTTAGGCGCAGAATCTCCATTTCTGCCAGGTCCACCTGTCGCACCGGACGGGAACCGTCCACCACAAAGATCACCCCAGCCCCGGCTTCCACCGGGCCAAGCAGCTCGCAGTCGTCATGAAAGGCAGGATTGGTGGCATGGGCCGCGCGGAAGGAGGCGAGCATCTTTTCCGGGGGGCCGTTATATTTTTTTAGCCATTCCAAGGTGTTGCGAGGATTTTGAAAGCCCGGGGTGTCGATGAAGCGGATGACTTCGCGGCCATCAATGCGCACAGGAAAGGTTTGGCACACTACGGTTTCGCCTGGAATAGGGCTTACCCGTACGCTGTCGTCCTCGGCCAGGGTGGAGAGCACCGAGGATTTCCCCTCGTTAGGATGGCCGATGATGGCGAATTCGGGCACGGTTTCCTGGTTGGCGATATGATTCATATGGCCTCCATCAGGGTGCGGGTATCCAGGGAGGGATCGGCCAGGGCCTGCATCTTTTTGCGCCAGATGTCGGCATGCTCTGGTAGGGCTGGGGTCAGGCGGTTGCTACCTTTGGGTCTGCCAATAAGCAGGATGGTCAGCGGCGTAGTTGCGCCGACGGCCGTGCGCAACTGCGCCAGCAACTGCTGGGTTTCCTGCAGGGGCGGCATCCAGGCCTCTTGCACAATAAATACTTCATCCACCAGTGCTGCTGCCTGCTCTTTCTGGATGTGCACCAGTAGAGCCTGTTCTTCTGCCGCAGAAAAGGGCAGTTGCAGCACCTGGATATCCCCGCAGCCGTTCAAGTTCTGCACAGCCTGCATAAGGGTAGCATTGTCCAATCCGTCCAGCAACTCTTCCGGTACCAGAATAAGGCTGTGCATGCCTTCTGCAGTGGTGGCGGGGGGCATGTCTACAGCCACGCTCTTTTGTGCTGTTTCTTGTGGTATATCTACTGGATATATTGGCTGTTGTGGCCGCATACGTACAGCTATGGAGCGTTCACCGTCTGTTTCCACCTGGGGGGTGGTCATGCGTTGCAGCAGCCGCCTGGTTTCAGGGGTGCGCAGTTCCAGAGCATCGAGCTGATGCCGGTAGCGGATATAACCAACCATAAGCAGGAGCAGGCGTGGCAGCAGGCCATAGACCACAAGGGCCATGCAGAGAAAGGGCCACCAGGAAACCAGATCCTGGGTAGCCAAGTGGTAGATGCCATCTTTGAGGATGATCTGTGTGCCTTCGATCTGGGCAAGGCTTGGATAGCCCATACCCTCTGGCAAAGACCAACTCCAAGGTAGAGCCAGAAGACGAACCCCGTCTGCCACCTGCTGGGCCGAGAGTTGCAAGGAGGACTGCCAGCCAAAGGCCATGTCGGAAAAGACCACCTTGGCCAAGATCAGACCGAGTACGCTTAAGTTAAAGCCAATGGCAGAGAGCTGAAGGAGAAAAAAGACCGGCCAGGCAAGGAGGGGAGCCAACTCGCGCCGGCTGCGCACCTGGCCAAGTAGAGCGGCGAAACTGAGCCGCTTGTTGGCTGGCAGGCTGCGGCGTGCCCGTGCACAGATCCAATCTGCCCCGGCAACCATCAGACGCAAAAGCAGGGTGTAGAGGACGGATCGTTCCAAGTGGGAACGACGCACACGCCGCAGCAGTAAGAACAGAGATTGTGCCAGCAGAATAATCAGTTGCAGGGCAACAAAGAGGCCCAGAAAGGCAGAAACATTGAGTGGTGCCCTGCCTGAATAGGCTGAAAATGCGCCGGCCAGGCCCAGGCCGCTGGCCAGACCAAAGAGCAGTGCCAGCCAAAGGAGTACAACGGACACTTCGCTCCAAATAGCTCCAGGAAGAAGGGGCTCCCGATTTTTTTCCCCTGTACCACCCGAATTGCGCTGCCGCACCTGCAGCCAGCGCTGTACCAGTTCCTGTGGATTCAGTACGGGAGTGTCTTTTATTTTTGGTGCTATTTTAGCAAGATAGATAATGCGATCCCGCCTGCGCAGAGCCTGCTCTCCCTCCTGTTGCCGCAGGGCTTCGTCAGTTTGGAACAGGTATTCCAAGTCAAGCAGATCAGCCAAGGTCCAGCGGCTGTTCATTGGACGATCCGGGGTTGGGGTAGGCAATGGCAGGGTCGAATGGGGTGCAGGATTTTGGTGGAAAATGGATTGTTTTGCGCAAACATTGTGGTGTATATGTACGAGTTCGGCTCACTGCCTGGAAATGGCTTGCTATGTTTCTTTATGTCCGCCGTGTCAAGCATGTACGGAAGACATCGGCGGGAAAACAGTGGTAGAGAAATGACGGAACAGCCAAGCTTAACCTCAGCATACCCCATCTATTTTCATAGCGGAAAAAATGAATGAAGACAAGGTAAAGCAGCCGCAGGCAGAATTGGTCGGTTCGACTGGTGACCTGTTGCGACAGGGGGCAGCAGCGGCTTGGCCCATTTGTTTGGGGTATCTGCCCTTGGGGTTGGCCATGGGAGTTTTGGCACAGCAGGCGGGTATACCGGCCTGGCTCACCGGATTGATGTCGATTTTTCTTTTTGCAGGCAGTGCCCAGTTCATTGGTGTGGCCATGATTGACGCTGGTGCTTCCATGGCAGCCATTGTCGTCACCACCTTCATGGTCAACTTGCGCCATGCCCTGATGGGTTCGGCCTTGGCCGTGTATTTGCGCGGGGTCAATCGCTGGTTTCTCACCCTGTTCGCCTACGGTATCACGGATGAAACCTTTGCCGTCAACATGGCCCGCTTTCGCAGCGGCAACTGGAACCGATGGCGTGCCTTAGTGGTCAATCACCTGGCCAACAGCGCCTGGGTGTTGGCCACCGTGGCCGGTGCACTGGCCGGCCAATTCATTCCCAGGGGAGCCTTTGGTATCGATTATGCGCTGACCGCTATGTTCATCTGCCTTTTGGTAATGCAACTGCACAACCGCCTGCTGGTTTTCACCGGGCTTTTAAGTGCCGCAGTGGCAGTGGGCTGGTACCTGCTCATTCCAGGCAATTCGTATATTGTCGGCGCCTCCGTCTGTGGGGCCACCCTGGGCTTTTATATTAAACGGGCCAGAGAGCGTAGGCGATGAGCTGGCCGGAATATATTCTTTTGTTCGCAGCCATGGGCCTGGTTACCTACCTGCCCAGGTGGCTGCCCTTGGTGTACCTGGCCCATAAGCGCATGCCCAAGTGGCTGGTGGACTGGCTCAGCCTGATTCCGGTGGCTATTCTCAGTAGTTTACTGGCACCGTCTCTTCTGGTGGACAGCCAAAGCCACAGCTTCACTTTCAGTAAAACCGATCTGTGGGTGGCCTTGCCCACCCTGCTCTTTGCCTTGAAGACCAAGAGCTTGGGCGGCACCCTGTTGGTGGGCATGCTGCTTTTCTGGCTGGTGGGTATGCTGCGGGCATGAACCTACGGTTACTCTCCGCAGAAGTATACGCCGGGAGTGCTCTAGGGCTATCGGTACGGCGGCCATCAAGCCGCTCGCTTTTCAGCCACTTTGTTTGCTGGGAGGATGGTTGAGGATGGCAGGAGCCTGCGCTATTTGTGCTGTTGATTGGAAGCCGCGCTGGGCATGTTTCACTTTGCGGACAAAGGCTGAAGACTTGGCTGCGGCCTGCGCTCCTTTCAGTTTTTTGACCGCGCCTGGTCCCCGATTGTAGGCAAGCAGGGCCACCTCTTCGTTGTTGAACAGGGCCATGCATTTGGCGAGATAGCGGGCCCCACCCTTGAGGTTGTCTAAGGGGTCGTGCACATTGCGGACGCCGAGGCGCGTGGCGGTACGGGTTTTGAGCTGGGTTAGACCGTGGGTACCGCCTGGCCCTTTGGCCTTAGGGTTGAAGCCGGATTCCACCTTGACCAGTGCTGCCATCAAAGTGGGATCAACCCCGTGCAGGCGGGCAGCGGTTTCAATTTCATAGCGATAGGGCACCTTGGTAGACAAGGTAGTGCTTTGCGCTCTCTGTTTGGACTGCGCAGGTTGTGCTGAAAAGCAGAAGACTAAAAAAATGACGGCGGAAACCGCGAACAGTCGTCTGCCTGGGGACGGCAAGCGTCCTT
>JABMJC010000071.1 GCA_013201405.1 Desulfobulbaceae bacterium | reverse complement strand
ATTCGCGAAGGCGGCCGCACCGTGGGTGCAGGCGTCGTTAGTGAAATTGTTGAGTGAGGACAACTATGATTCCTGCAGATAAAATCAGAATCAGACTGAAGGGATACGATCATAAATTGCTGGACGTATCTACACGGGAAATTGTGGATACAGCCAGGAGGACCGGTGCGACCGTGGTTGGGCCTATCCCGCTGCCCACCAGTATCAATAAGTATACGGTGCTGCGCTCTCCCCATGTGGATAAGAAATCCAGGGAACAGTTTGAAATGCGTACCCACCGTCGCTTGTTGGATATCCTGGATCCCACCCAGCAAACCATTGACTCCCTTATGAAGCTGGAGTTGTCCGCAGGGGTGGATGTGGAGATAAAACTACCCTAACCATGGCGTGAGCCATGGGGGTGGTGCGTTACAACGAACGTTAGACTCAGGTAAAATGCAATGCCGAAGACAAAAGGTATTCTGGGAAGAAAGCTGGGAATGACCCGGGTGTACGATGAAAATGGGCATTCCATTCCCGTAACCGTTATAGAGGCGGGTCCCTGCACGGTACTGCAGAGAAAAACAGCGGAGAAGGAAGGCTACGATGCAGTGCAGCTTGGCTTTTTGAAGCGGAAGCCCTCGCGAGTGAATAAGCCGGAAGCTGGTCACTGTAGGAGGGCAGGCTGTGAGGGTGGATTTTACCATATCCGTGAGTTCCGTGTTCAACCTGACGAGGCTTATGAGATCGGCCAGGAAATAACCCTTGCCAGCTTGTTTGCTGTTGGCGACAAGGTGGCCATCACTGGTGTGAGCAAGGGGCGTGGGTTTCAGGGCGTGGTTAAGCGGCACGGGTTTGGCGGTGGACGCAAAAGCCATGGTTCCAATTTTCATCGCGCACCTGGCTCCATTGGTTGCAGTGCCTCACCTTCCCGCGTTTTTAAAGGGAAAAAGATGCCAGGGCGGATGGGGAACGAGCGAGTGACGCATAAGAATTTGAAGATCATTGATATTCGTGATGACCATGTTCTTTTGGTGCGTGGGCCGGTTCCCGGGGCCAAAGATGGTCTGTTGAATATCCATATTATGGCCGCTTAGTTTTGCTGTGTTGAGGAGAGAGTGATGGCTGTTTGCGATGTCTTAAATACACGTGCTGAAAAGGTGGGGGAGGTCGATCTCGACGATGCGCTGTTTAATGTCGAGGTGAATCCCGGAATCCTGCACGAGGTGGTGTGTCAGCAGCGCGCCGCTCGGCGCAGCGGCAATGCGAGCACCAAAACCCGTGGCGAAGTGCGCGGTGGCGGGGCTAAGCCTTGGCGGCAAAAGGGAACAGGCCGAGCCCGGGCGGGAAGTCGTACCTCGCCGCTTTGGCGAGGGGGCGGCATAGTTTTTGGGCCCAAGCCGCGGAGTTATAGCTACACTATGCCTAAAAAGGTGAAAAGGCTTGCCTTGAAAATGGCATTGAGCGCCCGTCATCAAGAGGGCAATTTGGTGGTGCTCGATAAATTTGATCTGCCTGCCATCAAAACTAAAGATTTTGTTGCAGTGCTGGATGCCTTGGCCATGAAGGACTGCCTTATTGTGGTTGATGAAATGGAGAGCACGCTGGACCTGTCTTCAAGGAATGTGGTCGGCATCAAGGTGCTTCCGGTCGCAGGGCTGAATGTCTATGATATTTTGAAATATCCCAAGCTTATGCTGGTGCAGGCCAGCCTTGCCGGTATTGAACAGAGGCTGACAATATGAACACTGTCTACGATATCATAAAAAAACCGCGCTTGACGGAAAAGAGCAACCTCTTGCAGGAAACACAAAATACCGTTGTATTTTCTGTTGCCAGCACTGCCAATAAGATTCAGATCAAGGAAGCGGTGGAACAACTCTTCAAGGTTAAGGTTGCAAAAGTTGCGACCACACGAGTTATCGGCAAGAAAAAACGTGTCGGCATCCGTTCCGTTGGGAAAAGTAAGGATTGGAAAAAGGCCTACGTGACACTTGCAGAGGGAAACATCAATTTTCTTGACGAGCTGTAAGTCGGTCGTTTTTTTCAAGATACTTAGCGAATAATGCAGGAAGAACAATGGCGATAAAAATCCATAAACCCACCTCACCCGGTAAGCGGAACTACGTTTCCCTGGAGCGGGGGCATCTTACCCGTAAGGATCCTGAAAAGAGCTTGCTTGCACCTCTGAAACAAAGTGGTGGTCGCAACAAGAACGGACGGATCACCGCACGGCATCGCGGAGGTGGCCACAAGCGTAAGTACCGTATTGTAGACTGGAAACGTGACAAAAACGGTATTCCGGCCAAGGTGGTGGCCATTGAGTATGATCCGAATCGGTCTGCCAATTTGGCGTTGCTCAGCTACGTAGATGGCGAGAAAACGTATATCCTCGCCCCTAATGGTCTTGTCGTAGGTGACACGGTCGTCTCGGGTCCGGATGCAGATATCAAGCTGGGCAACTGCCTGCCTATGGTCAACATTCCCCTGGGTACAGTTATTCACAACATTGAAATGAAAATCGGCAAAGGGGCGCAGATGGTTCGCTCTGCCGGCGCTGCTGCCCAGCTTATGGCCAAGGATGGCAACCAGGTTTTGGTCAAGCTACCTTCCGGCGAGTTGCGTCGTTTCAGCAAGGACTGCCGGGCCTGCATCGGCCAGGTGGGCAATACCGAACATGGAAGCCAGAACATGGGGAAGGCCGGTCGCGCCCGCTGGCGCGGTATCCGTCCTTCGGTACGTGGTGTGGCCATGAACCCGGTCGATCACCCCATGGGTGGTGGCGAAGGAAAGAGTTCAGGTGGCCGCCATCCATGTTCGCCCTGGGGTATTCCCACTAAGGGGTACAAGACCAAGAGGCGTAAGGTATCTGATCGTGATATTGTCAAGAAACGAAGTTAGGAGCGGAGAGGATACAATATGGGACGTTCCATAAAAAAAGGACCATTTGTGGATGACCACCTGATGCGTAAGGTGGAAGCTGCTCAGGAGAGTGGATCGCGGAAAGTGATTAAAACCTGGTCGCGCCGCTCCGACATTGTGCCGGAAATGGTCGGGCTGACCTTTGCGGTACACAATGGCAACAAATTCATCCCGGTCTATGTCACGGAAAACATGGTTGGTCACAAGCTGGGCGAGTTTTCTCCCACCCGGACCTACTATGGTCATGCCTCCGATAAAAAAGGACGCTGAGCCTCGCAGAAACAGCGGGTTGCAAAGGGGTAGAGGGATATGGAAGTGAGAGCTGTTGCAAAATATATACGCATTTCGCCACAAAAGGCGCGCCTGGTTGCTGATGTTATACGCGGCATGGATGCGGGGCAGGCTGTGACCACCCTGCGCTTCATGCCGAAGAAAGGTGCTGGTATCATCCGCAAGGTACTTGAATCAGCGGTAGCCAATGCCGACCAGATGGGCACGGTTGATGTGGATACGCTCTATGTCAAGGAAATCCTTGTGGACGGTGGTCCGATGCTGAAGCGTTTCAGGCCTCGGGCCCAGGGTAGGGCTACGCGTATTTTGAAGCGTTCCAGCCATATTACAGTGGTTGTAGACGAAAAATAACAAAGTGGACGCAGGGTTCCATACAATTATCAGAAGTGCACGGAGGACATCTTGGGGCAGAAAGTTAATCCCATAGGCTTACGGCTGAACATTACCCGATCCTGGGAGTCGATCTGGTATGCGGACAAGGACTATGCCGCGAATCTGCATGAAGACCAGCAGGTACGCGCCTACCTGAAGAAGAGGCTGTACCACGCCGGTATTTCCCAGATTATGGTCGAGCGCACCGGCGACAAGGTAAAGATTAAGCTGTTTACGGCCCGCCCCGGGATTATTATCGGTAAAAAAGGGGCAGAAATCGAAGGATTGAAGAAAGATTTGGATCGTAAGTTCAATCGGCCCTTTTTGATTGATATCCAGGAAGTCCGCCGCCCTGAGGCGGACGCGCAGCTTGTGGCCGAAAATATAGCACAGCAACTGGAACGCCGCATAGCTTTTCGCCGCGCCATGAAAAAAGCCATCAATTCAGCGCTGCGCTTCGGAGCCCAGGGGATCAAGGTGTCCTGCTCCGGGCGTTTGGGAGGCGCAGAGATGTCGCGGACCGAATGGTTTAAGGAAGGGCGAGTGCCCCTGCACACCCTGCGGGCAGACATTGATTATGGCCTTGCTGAGGCCAAGACCACCTACGGCATTATTGGTGTCAAAGTGTGGATATTTAGGGGTGAGGTGTTGGCAGACGTGCAGGAAGCTGCCCAGGCTGAGCCTCAGACTGCAGCAGCCTGAACTTGATTTTTTTGCTGCTGGGAAGGTTTTTTAAGAGAGGAGTGCACACATGTTAAGCCCGCGCAAGGTTAAATATAGAAAACAGTTTAAAGGGCGGATGCGTGGTACAGCGCAGCGCGGTTCAGATATCAGTTTCGGCGACTATGCTCTGAAAGCGGTAGGCTGCGGTAAGATGACCTCACAGCAGATTGAGGCGGCCCGTATCGCCATCAACAGAAAAGTTCGCCGTGGCGGCAAGCTGTGGATCAGGGTTTTTCCGGATAAGCCCATCACGAAAAAAGCGGCGGAGACCCGCATGGGTAAAGGTAAGGGTTCGCCAGACCACTGGGTGGCAGTGATCAAGCCGGGTAGAATCATCTATGAGCTTAAGGGTGTTCCCGAGGAACTTGCTGTGGAGGCCTTGCGTTTGGCCAGCTATAAGTTGCCTTTTCCCACAACTATTGTCAGTGCAGGAGAGAGCATATGAGCCAGAATTTCAAGGATCTCTCCGTTGAAGAACTACGGATGAAGGATCGGGAGTTGCGGGAATCTTTGTTCAGACTGCGCTTTCAGCACGGCATCCGCCGCCTGGACAATCCAGCGCAACTTTCCCGTGTGAAGCGCGATATCGCCCGTGTGCAGACCTATCTGACCGCCAAGGGCAAACAGCAGTAAGACGCACTGCCAGTCAATGTATTGAAGAAGGGTTGAAATGAGCACGCAAAATGTAAAGAAGACCCGTCGTGGTCTGGTGGTGAGCAACAGCATGGACAAGACTGTTGTTGTCGAGGTTGAGCGCAAAATACCGCACAAGCTCTATCGTAAATATGTGCGGCGGAAAGTGAAATATATGGCGCACGATGCTTCCAACCAATGCCAGGTTGGCGACCAGGTACTTATTGAGGAATGCCGGCCGTTATCACGAAGAAAACGTTGGCTTGTGCGTTCGGTACTTGAACGGGCAGCGTAAGTATTCTGTGTTCAGTGCAGAGCAAAAGTAGAGGAAGAGGATTGGTGGAACCATGATCCAGACGGAAACTGTTTTGAATGTGGCGGATAATTCCGGGGCCCGCAAGGTTTTGTGCGTGCGCGTCCTTGGCGGCACCAGGAAGCGCTACGCCGGTATTGGCGATATTATTGTGGTTGCAGTCAAAGAGGCAATCCCCCATGCCAAGGTGAAAAAGGGGGACCTCCTCAATGCGGTGGTGGTTCGTACGGCGAGCCCCTTTGCCCGCCCGGAAGACACGATGGTCAAGTTTGATGAAAATGCTGCGGTCCTGCTCACCGGTACCGGTGATCCTATTGGGACGCGTATCTTCGGACCGGTCGCTCGTGAACTCCGTAGCCTTGGTTTTATGAAGATTATTTCGCTTGCTCCGGAAGTGCTGTAAGCGAGACAGATACGTTAGCTAGTGCAGAGGGACACAATATGGGCCAGGGACGGGTACAATTGAAAGTCAACGACAAGGTCGAGATTATTGCCGGCAAGGATAAGGGCCGCGTTGGCAAGGTGCTTAAAATCGAGAAGGCTGCTCGGCGCGTGGTGGTGGAACGCATCAATATGATCAAAAAACACCAAAAGTCGCGCGATCCTAATCAACCGGGCCAGATTATAGAGCGCGAGGCAAGTATCGACATTTCCAATGTCATGCTGGTTTGTCCCGAGTGTGCGGAAACGGTGCGGGTTGGCAGCAAGACGCTTGAGGATGGCAGCAAGGCCAGATCCTGCAAGAAATGTCAGGCAACAATTGAAACCCCCAAGAAATAACGGGTTGAGGTTGGAATACATGGGAACCTTGAAAGACTTGTACGATAACGAATTGAAGGCCGAGCTGCAGAAGAAACTTGGCATAGAAAATGTCATGGAAATCCCAAAGCTTGAGAAGATAGTTCTCAATATGGGATTGGGCGAGGCTGTACTGAATCCAAAAGTGGTTGATCAGGCTGCAGAAGAACTAACCCTGCTGACCGGGCAAAGGGCTGTTGTCACCCGGGCCAAAAAGTCCATTGCCACGTTTAAGCTGCGTCAGGGTATGCCCATTGGTGCGCGGGTTACGTTGCGGCATAAGCGCATGTACGATTTTCTTTCGAAGCTGATCAATATTGCCTTGCCGCGCGTACGTGACTTTCGTGGTGTTTCCGTAAGGGGATTTGATGGGCGGGGAAATTATTCCTTGGGGATAAGCGAACACATCATCTTCCCTGAAATAGATTACGATAAAATTGAGAAGATACGTGGGCTCAATGTGACCATTGTGACCAGTGCGAAAACTGATGAGCATGCCCGCGCCCTGCTGGACGCCTTTGGTATGCCGTTCCGCAAAAAATAAGCGCTGAATGCACGGATACACTGCCCCTGCTACGGAGGATATATTGTGGCAAAAAAATCACTGATTTCCAAGGCAGCCCGCAAGCCAAAGTTTGCAGTGCGAGCCTATAATCGCTGTCCGCTCTGCGGGCGGGCGCGCGGATACTACAGAAAGTTTGGTATGTGCCGCCTGTGTTTTCGTAAACTGGCGTCCCGGGGAGAAATTACCGGGGTGACCAAGTCGAGCTGGTGAGTTCTTTGTTTTGGTGTGAATGCTACGAGTTAATCGTGATGTTATTTGAGGAAAAACTCCATGTCGATGAATGATCCTTTGGCGGACATGCTGACCAGAATCAGGAATGCCAGTAGAGCCCGCTTTCAGTCTGTCGAGATGCCCCTTTCCGCCCTGAAGGCTGATGTGGCCAAGGTTTTGAAGGAAGAGGGCTTTATCGAGGATTACCAGGTTATCAAAGAGGGGCCCCAGGGCGTATTGAAGGTACAGCTGAAATACGGACCGCACAACGAGCAGGTTATTACCGGGATTCGTCGGGTGAGCAAACCGGGCCGCAGACAGTATACCCGCAGTAACGCCATCCCCACGGTCATGAGTGGGCTGGGCATTGCAGTACTGACTACCTCCCGGGGCGTGATGACCGACCGAGCTGCGCGTAGGGAGAAAGTCGGTGGTGAGTTGCTCTGTGAAGTTTGGTGATATTCAGGAAGATCAGCAAGTAAGGTGATGAGATGTCCAGGATTGGTAAGCAACCTATTCCCCTGCCCGATGGGGTGAAAGTGGAAGTGGATGGTACCCGCATAAAGGTGAGCGGCAAAAAGGGGACCTTGGAGCGTGAGGTGCGTCCGGAAGTACGCGTCAAGGTCGAGGACAATCAGGTCATCTGCGAGCCCTTGGGTACCAGCAAACAGGTAATGGCTTTTTGGGGGCTGACCCGCACTCTGATCTACAATATGGTTTGTGGCGTGAGCGAAGGGTTCACCCGGGTCCTCAATGTGGAGGGCGTGGGCTACAGGGCAAGCGTCAGTGGTTCGACCCTGACCCTGAATGTTGGTTACTCCAACCCGGTGCTCTTTCCACTTCCTGCTGGCATCAGCGGTGAGGTGGGCAAGGATAACGCCATTACCCTGCAGGGTATTGACAAGGAATTGATTGGCCTGACCGCGGCGCGCATCCGTGCGGTGCGCAAACCTGAGCCGTACAAGGGTAAGGGTATCAGGTATGCGGGTGAGTATGTCGCCAGGAAGGTCGGCAAGGCCGGTGGTGTCAAGAAATAATTTTATGTAATTTGGTGGAAATCATGGCCAAGACAAATCCCACGGTGACAGCAAGAAAGAAGAGGGCACTGCGCGTGCGTACCAAAGTGCGGGGAACGGCTGAACGGCCACGCATGAGCGTCTACCGCAGCAATCGGCACATCTATGTGCAGATTATTGACGATACCAGGGGCGTAACCCTGCTGTCCTGTTCCTCGGAGAACAAGGCTTTTAATGCTGCCGCCATCAAGGGCAAGTGTGAGCAGGCAAAAGAAGTGGGCCGCATGGTGGCAGAAAAAGCCAAGGCTGCGGGCATTGAACAAGTGGTTTTTGATCGCGGTGGCAATCTCTATCATGGTCGTATCCGTTCCTTGTCGGAAGGTGCCCGTGAGGCCGGTTTGGTATTTTAACTGTTTTTGGTGTGCTTGAGAGAAGAAATCAAGTTTTTTTTGATGTTTCGTTGAATGGGGGTGCCTCTTGGCCGAGTCTAAACGAGCAAAGGATAGTGTGCAGGAAGATCTGATTGAAAAGATCGTCTATATCAACCGGGTGGCCAAAGTGGTCAAAGGTGGGCGACGCTTCAGCTTCAGTGCGATAGTGGTGGTTGGTGATGGCAAGGGTCGCGTGGGATATGGCTTGGGAAAAGCCAACCAGGTGCCGGAAGCCATTCGGAAAGGAGTGGACCAGGCCAGAAAAGATATGCGTGCTGTTGCGCTGACCGACGTGTCCATTCCCCACAACACCATTGGTAAATTCAAATCCGGCAGTGTTGTCTTGCGCCCTGCTTCCGACGGTACCGGCGTGATTGCAGGCGGTGCTGTGCGTGCCGTTCTGGAGGCTGCTGGTGTACAAAACATACTGACCAAATGTTTGGGATCCAATAACCCGCACAACTTGGTCAAGGCGACCCTTGCCGGATTGCGGCAGTTGCGCAGCGCGGAACAGGTTGCCAGGCTGAGGAATTTGAGTGTGGAAGACATGCTTTCCTGACGGGAAGACGGTTTTCTCCTAAATGGAAATGATGCCATGAATGACACAGTTACATATACACAAGTGAAGAGTAGTATCGGGAGCACCAAGGATGTGCGCGCCACTCTCAAGGGATTGGGCCTGTTGCGTATGCATATGACGGTAACCCGTAAAGACACGCCAGAATTGCGCGGCATGCTGAATAAGGTGCAGCATTTGGTGCGCACAGAGGAGAAGGAATCATGCTGAAGCTCAATACATTGTCTCCTTCGGCCGGAGCACGCAAGGCAAAAAAACGTGTGGGGCGTGGGCCAGGCAGTGGTTCTGGAAAAACAGCCACGCGCGGGCATAAGGGTGCGCGTTCACGTTCCGGGTACACCATGCAGCCAGGCTTTGAAGGCGGGCAGATGCCCTTGTACCGTCGGCTGCCCAAGCGCGGTTTCACCAATATCTTCAAGGTACAACCAGTGCTGATCAGTTTGAGCATGCTCAACGAATTTGAGGCAGGTACCACAATCGATCAGCAGGCTTTGGTGGATGCCGGCCTGATCAAAGGACTGAACGTGCCAGTCAAGGTGCTGGCCAACGGGGAGTTGCATAAGGCCCTGACAGTGAAGCTTGCTAAGCTCAGTAAGGGAGCGAAAGATCAGATCATTGCTGCCGGTGGGACTGCCGAGGAAATCTAAATGAGTGGGATTGCGAGGATAGCCGCCATTCCTGAGCTGCGGCGCAGAATCATCTTCACCTTGTTGATGCTCTGTGTGTACCGGATGGGTGTACAGATCCCCACTCCAGGTATCAATGGCGAGGCTTTGGCCGCTTTTTTCAAGCAATATTCCGCCACCCTCTTTGGCATGTTCAATATGTTTTCCGGCGGTGGCCTGGAGAATTTCTCCATCTTCGCCCTGGGAATCATGCCGTACATTTCGGCATCGATCATCATTCAGCTCCTGACCGTGGTGGTGCCACATCTGGAAGCGCTTTCCAAGGAGGGTGAAGCAGGCCGGCGCAAGATTACGCAGTATACCCGGTACGGTACGGTACTGCTGTCGGTCATTCAAGGGTTTTTCATCGCCGCAGGCCTGGAAGGCCATACCGGCCCTAATGGCATGCCCATTGTCATAGATCCTGGCATCCAATTTAGACTGCTCACAGTGCTCACCCTCACCTCAGGCACATCCTTTATCATGTGGCTCGGTGAGCAGATGACAGAGCGCGGTATTGGTAACGGCATTTCCCTGATTATTTTTTCCGGTATCGTTGCCAGCCTGCCTGCTGCCTTTGGCAACTCCATTGAGTTAATCAAGGCCGGTGAACTGTCTTTGATGTTTGCCCCGATTCTTTTGGCAGCGATGGTTGCTGTTGTTGCCTTCATCATCTTCATGGAAACTTCGCAGCGGCGGATTCCAATTCAATATGCCAAGCGGGTGGTGGGGCGACATGTGTACGGAGGACAATCATCCCATTTGCCGTTGAAGATTAACGTGTCAGGTGTTATCCCACCTATTTTCGCATCTTCCATCATGATGTTTCCTGCCACAATCGGTACGTTCATCAACATTGATTGGGTGCAACGGGCATCGGCGGCCATGTCACCGGGTACACCGTGGTATTATGTGCTGTTTGTGGGTTTGATAGTGTTTTTCTGTTTTTTTTATGCAGCTGTCACCTTCAAACCCGATGATGTGGCCGAAAACTTGAAGAAAAATGGTGGGTTTATTCCTGGTATCCGTCCGGGAAAAAAGACCGCGGATTTTCTTGATAAAACATTGATGCGTTTAACAGTAATCGGTGCCCTGTATCTGAGTGCCGTCTGTGTGATGCCCACCTTATTGATAACCGCCTGGAATGTGCCCTTTTATTTCGGTGGTACCGCGCTCTTGATTGTGGTTGGTGTTTCCATTGATACCATTGCCCAAATTGAGTCGCATATGATCATGCGTAATTACGACGGATTTATGAAGGCTGGGCGTATTCAGGGACGGCGCTAAGAAAGACGCCGGTGGAGTAGTGGGTAAGGTGAGTTCCATACGTTTAAAAACAGGGGAAGAAATTGCGCGGATACGCGCGGCCAGCCGAATTGTGGCCCAAGTTTTGGAGATTTTGGAAAACGCCGTTGCTCCTGGAGTAAGCACTTTTGAGCTGGATCAGCTTGCAGAGCGGCATTGCCGCGAGTGTGGCGGTGTGCCAGCGTTCAAGGGCTATTATGGTTTTCCCGCCAGCTTATGTGCTTCAATCAATGAAGAGGTGGTGCACGGTATTCCTTCGCGCAGGCGTGTTCTGCAAGAGGGGGATATCGTTTCTCTTGATTTTGGCGTGCTGTATCAGGGGTTTTACGGTGATGCTGCCATTACCCTGCCGGTGGGCCGGGTGAGCGAGCGGAAACAGCAGCTGATCCAGGTGACCGAGGAGGCTTTGTATAAGGGAATTGAGCAGGCCCGCATCGGTAATCGCGTGGCTGATATTTCCCGGGCTGTGCAGGAACACGCCGAGGCTGCCGGCTTTTCCATTGTGCGCCAATATGTCGGTCATGGTGTGGGGGCTCAGCTGCATGAAGCACCAGAAGTGCCGAATTACTGTACCGCAGGCAAGTCCACGCCACGGCTGCTGGAAGGTATGGTTTTAGCCATTGAACCCATGGTCAACATGGGAGGATATGCAGTCAAGACCCTAGACGACCATTGGACCGTGGTGACAGAAGACCGTCAACCATCTGCGCATTTTGAGCATTCCGTGGCCATTACCGCTACTGGCCCACGTATCCTCAGCCGGAGGGATTCTCCAGGGTCAGAGTAGTTTTGTAGTAAATTGTATTGAAAAAAAAACTCTTTTCGAATATAAAGTAAAGTTTGCTTTGCAGACTTGAGGTTAAGGTTATTATGGCGAAAGAAGATGCCATCGAAGTAGAAGGTACGATAGTTGAACCTTTGCCCAATGCCATGTTTCAGGTGGAACTGGATAATGGGCACAAGGTTTTGGCGCATATCTCTGGGAAGATGCGCATGCATTATATAAAAATACTCCCGGGAGACCGTGTGACGGTCGAGTTGTCTCCCTACGATCTTACTCGGGGGAGAGTCACCTTTCGCAGTAAATCTGGAAGGGGTAAGAGATAATTTGTTACCGGAGATTGAGCATGAAGGTACGATCATCTATAAAAAAGATTTGCAGTGGATGCAGGATCCTCAAACGAAAGGGGGTCGTCAGAGTCCACTGCACCACCAAAAAGCACAAGCAGCGCCAAGGATAAGGGCATTTTTGCAGCGCAACTTTAGATAGTGGAGTGATACTTTGGCACGTTTAGTAGGTGTGGATTTGCCACGCAACAAGCACATGGACCGGGCCCTGACCTATATCTATGGCATTGGCCTTACTTCTGCCCGCCAGATTTTGGACAAGGCGGACTTGCCCTATCAGATGAACAGCGATGATTTGAGCAGCGACGATGTCAACCGCTTGCGTATTATCATTGAAACTGAATATGTGGTCGAGGGTGATAGGCGCCGTAATGTGTCTATGGATATCAAGCGCTTGATGGATTTGGGTTGCTACCGTGGACGCCGTCATCGTCGTGCTCTTCCCGTGCGAGGGCAGAGAACCAAGACCAATGCCCGTACCCGCAAGGGGCCCCGTCGTGGTGCCGCCACTGTACGGAAGAAATGATTATGCCCTGTACACGCGTTGTCAGCTGACCAAGAGGAATAAACATGGCCAAGCCAGCAAAGGCCGCCGCGAAGGTGCGCCGCAGAGATAAGAAAAACGTCTCCGAAGGGATTATTTTTATCTATTCAACCTTCAACAATACAGTCGTTACAGTTTCCGACCGCCAGGGCAACACCCTGTCTTGGTCTAGTTCAGGTGTGCTTGGTTTTAAGGGCTCGAGAAAATCGACCCCCTTTGCCGCGCAAAACGCACTCAGTGATGCGGTGGCCAAGGCCAAGGAGCAGGGACTGCGCAAAGTAGAGGTGCGACTCAAGGGCCCGGGTCCTGGTCGGGATGCTGCCCTGCGCGCCTTGACTTCGCTTGAATTGGATGTAACCCGCATTGTTGACACAACCCCTTTACCGCATAATGGGTGCAAGCCACCGAAAAGGCGTCGGGTTTGATGGTATCGATTTTTTGAAATGATTTGTAGGAGTGCTTGCTAGGTAAGCACTGGGGAATTTGCTGGAGGTACAACTTGGCTAGATATACTGGGGCATCCTGCAGGCTCTGCAGACGTGAAAGTTTGAAATTGTTCTTGAAGGGCGATCGTTGCTATTCAGACAAATGCGCCTTTGAGAGACGATCCTTTGCACCGGGACAGCACGGCCAGAGCCGGTTCCGCAAGCCCTCCGACTATGCTTTGCAGCTGCGTGAGAAGCAGAAGGTCAAGCACATGTATGGCATGCTCGAGGCACAGTTCCGGCGTTTTTTTGACGAGGCTGAACGCATTCGTGGTGTTACGGGTGAAACCTTGCTTATCATGCTTGAGCGGCGCTTAGACAATGTGCTCTACCGACTTGGCTTTGCCAGCTCCCGCACCCAGGGTCGACAGATGGTGCGACACAGCTTGGTGACGGTTAATGGTCGCAAGGTGAATATCCCCTCCTATCAGGTAAATCCCGGCGATGTGATAGCCCTGAGGGAGAAACAACAGAAGAACGAGTTGAT
>JABMJC010000070.1 GCA_013201405.1 Desulfobulbaceae bacterium | reverse complement strand
CCTGTGCAGGGTATCCCAACGGAGCGGATGAAACAGGAAATTAGGCTGATTTCTGTTCCGGAGCTTTTAGGGTTGCGATAATAAAGACCGCAAGCGCCAACAGCACGGCGGAAACGATAAAAGGTACGAAGAAAGACTGCGTTGCAGCTTGCAGTTTACCGCCCAAATACGGACCGCAAAAACCGGCCACACCCCATGCGGTGAAAAGCAGACCATAGTTGGAGGCCTGGGCGCTTGCACCGTAGTAGCTGAGCAAAGTGGCAGGGAACAGGGTGAACATGGCACCGTAGTTCCAACCAATCAAACCAGCGGCTGCCGCCAGCAGAGCTGCGGATTTTCCTGCCGGGAAGAGAACCAGCATGGCTCCAACCTGCAAAGCAAAGAGTACGACAAAAATCTGCTTGGTGCCGATCTTGTCTGCCAAGGGACCGATCAGAATACGAACCAGCGCATTGAAAATAGCCAAAGTAGCCGGTGCACCAGCTGCAGCCATGGCTATCCCTATATTTACGGCTTCAGGGATATCCGCAAGGGATGCAAGGTTGTTTGCCCTGATATAATCCAAACTCATTGCATCAATGCCGTGCTTGGCAATGAGACCGATAACCATGAGGCCAGCAAAAGAACCGCAGAAATAGGCAAGCCAAAGCAGCCAGAACTGGGGCGACTTCTTGGTTTCCTCATAGGTGTAGTCGCGGTATGCCTTGACAGTGGCGCCACCAGCCGGAACCGGAGGATTCCAGCCTGCAGGCTTGTACCCTGCGGGCGGCAGCTTCAAGCATAGAGCTGCAGCAACCCCCATAATACCCATGGCAATACCAACATATTTGAATACTGGTAGAGCAGAGCCATAGTAAGCGATCATCTTTGTGGCCATCGGCGCCATGATAAAGGAACCAAGCCCCAAGCCAACAACCGTAAAACCGGTAGCCAAAGCCCTGCGATCTGGCCACCATTTCGGCGCAGTGGAAATGGGCGGCAGATACACCATACCACCACCTAAACCACAAATAACTCCATAGTACAGGTAGAGCAAATACAACTGGGAGGTGGCCTTTTCACCTGCTGCCAACGCTTCCGGTGTCGGTGGTTTAATGGTCGAAACCATGAAAAAACCAAAGGCCATGAGCAGGCTGCCGATCAGGACAATGATCTTTGGGCCGTACTTGTCGCTCATGCGTCCAGCAGGAAAGGTTACAAGGCCAAAAATGAGACAGATGAGGGCATAGGCCATTGCGACCTCGGGAACTGTCCAACCAAATTGAGCCTGAAGAGGTCTGATGAAAACACTAAACGCGTACAGTAGTAAACCGCAAGTGGTGCTGCCTAAGAGTCCGCCAAGCAATGGAATCCAGCGAGGATAGGTCGTTTCCGTTTGAGCCATGTACACTCCCCCTTACATAAGTTTGAGTTGAACTGCTTGCAGATTGTACCCTACGTCAGCCGAAATGATCTCATCCACCTCCTTGTTATGATGTGTGCGTGTATGTGCTGAATTGCGCACATGGAGAATACTACCAGAATTGCGCGTAAGTATAACAGGAGATGAAAATTGCTGTCAATGCACAAAAATACATCATCCCGGCATAAAATACGCTGTGGCGCAGAACACGGGTGCAACTCTTGAAAAAAACAATCATTGTATTGGAACAACAGTAAGTTGTACCAGGAAACCAGCCAACGAGAACGAAAGAGAAAGCAGCGTTGCCAGCCAAGTCGTCAACTTGTCAGGCCATACAGCAAGACAGGACAAACAACGTAAAACAGGTTGGCAGGGATGGACATGCACCACAGGTAAAGAGATGTTTCTGCCACTGTCAAGGGAATGGCAAAACCATTTAGTGACCAATGGCGCGGCAAGCAGTACAGTGCTCCTTATCCCTCCCTGCAGTACACAATTAAAAAAAAAGCTACGATCTAAAGCCCGCTACTGGCCAGCATTGGTCAGTCTGTGGTTTCCACGTCCAGCAAATTCCAACGCAGTTCGTTTCCTGCCAAAAACGGACGAACCATACCGTAAAGTTCCGGCACACACCATTTTTGTCGACCCAAATAAACGTTTTTGGCTGGTGGCTCGATCTTGTAGAAGCGGACGGCATTCTCTGTAACAAAAATTGGTAAGGTGTCCAGGCAGTCAGCCTCTTCAAAGAGCTGGGCCAGCATCGGCAAAGCCACTGGAGCCGAAAAAATGCCTGCGGCACAGCCACAACACTCCTTGGCATGGCGTGGATGCGGCGCAGAATCCGAACCGAACATCAACTGCGGGTGACCCTGAAAAACAGCCTGACGCAGGGCGTCCCGGTCCTGCGGAGTCTTGGCAATGGGCTTGCAGAACAGATGTGGTTGCAACAGTCCTCCAGCAACGTCATCTAAACTCAGCATGAGATGATGCAGGGTAACCGTAGCCGCCACCTGGGGATGTCGCTCAAGAAAGCGCAGGGCAGCGGCAGTGCTGATATGTTCCATGACGAGGCGCAGCTTGGGAAAATTGTTGGCCAGCCACTCGTAAACCTGCAAAAACTCCGTTTCCCTGTCCATGACAAAGCCATTACTTTCGCCGTGCACCAGCAGAGGAATATCCAACTCCTCCAACAGAGCCACTGTAGTGCCAATGGCATCGAAATCGCGCACACCGGCCTCGCTTTGGGTAGTGATACCCGCCGGATACAGCTTGACTCCAAGGACTGCTTCTCGGGCAGACATAAGTTCATCTTTGCTATAGTCCCGGAAAAACAAAGTCATGTAGGGGGTGAACAATTCTGCCCCACAGGCGTTGACAATGGCCTTGTGGTAACTGGTCACTGCAGCCAGGGAATCCACGGGCTGGAGTAGATTGGGCATAATGACCGCAGCGGCGAAAGAACGGGCGCTCAGTGGCGCGACCAGTTGCAACATTTCCTGCTCGCGCAGATGCAGGTGCATGTCCAGGGGAGACTGGAGGGTCAGGATGCTATTGTCCATGGCACAAAAAATAGTATTAGAATCAGTAGTAAGTGCATCTCTTGAGTGCAACTTTGCACACGGTCAACACCTGAAAAGCACCTTGAAAAAGGAAACCGGCTGAACAACGCCAGACCCCACGAGCCCTTCTATGTCCAGATCGGGCAGAGAGCCATACCGCGTATCCAGCAGGAGAGGGCCTTGCAGTGCAAAAAATAGAGCAAACAGGAATTAAGGATACCTGTTCAGGAGCCGCCCAGGTAGGCGTCGAGCACCTCAGGATTGCTCAACAGTTCGCTGGATTTCCCCGAGAGAATGATATTGCCCACCTCCAACACATAGCCGCGATGAGCCAAACGCAGTGCAGCTTTGGCATTTTGTTCCACCAGCACCACGGTCACGCCTGTGGAGTTGATCTGCTGGATGGTTTGAAAGATGGCCTTAACCAGAAGCGGAGCCAAACCCAAACTCGGCTCATCCAAAAGCAGCACCTTGGGGTCGCTCATCAAGGCCCGGCCAATGGCCAGCATTTGCTGCTCGCCACCGCTCAGGGTACCGGCCAGCTGGTGCTTGCGCTCTTCCAAGCGGGGGAAAAGCTCATAAATCCATGCGCGGGTACGAGCTATCTTGCCTTTATCCTTTATGGTAAAAGCACCCAGGTTGATATTCTCCTGTACGGTCAGGGTACTGAAAACCCGGCGACCTTCCGGTGACTGGCTGATGCGGGCCTGGACCACCTGGTGGGCTGGCATTTTGTGCAGGGCCCTGCCCTCAAACAAAATTTCTCCCTGCGACGGGTTGACCAGCCCGCTAATGGAAAGCAGGGTGGTTGATTTCCCCGCACCATTGGCCCCCAAGATGGTGACAATCTCTCCCTCATCCACGTAGAGGTTGATACCGTGGAGGACCTCCACATTGCCGTACTTGACGTGCAGATCTTTAATTTCAAGCAGCATCAGTAATCGTCTTCGTCGGTGTCTGCGCCAAGATAGGCTTCGATGACTTTGGGGTTTTTCTGAATCTCCGCTGGTGTGCCTTCGGCGATTTTGCCACCGTACTCGATGACCACCAGGTAATCGCAGGCCTTCATCACCAGTTTCATGTCATGCTCAATCAAAAGAATGGTCAAGCCCTGTTCGCGCATTCTTTTAATCAGTTGGATGAGCTCCTGTGTTTCCTGCTCATTCATGCCGCCCGCAGGCTCATCCAAGATAAGCAATCGGGGTTGGGTGGCCAGGGCGCGCGCTATTTCGAGCAAACGCTGGTTACCGTAAGACAAGTTTTTGGCCAATTGTGCGGCGCTTTCCTCCAGGCCAACAAAGCTGAGCGCATCCAGTGACTGACGCAGGGCCTGGCGCTCTTCCCGTCTTTGCGCTGGTGTGTGCAAAAGCGAACTAAAAAGACCACTGCGCATGCGACAATGGCAGCCGGCAAGCACATTTTCCAGCGCGGTCATATTCTGAAACAGACGAATAGTCTGAAAAGTGCGTGCAACACCTAGGGCAACGATCTGGTGCGGGGGCTTGCTGCGGATGGAGCGTTCCTGGAAAAAGATGTCGCCACCATCAGGCTTGTAGTTGCCGGTAATCAGGTTAAAAACCGTGGTCTTGCCTGCACCGTTTGGTCCGATCAGCCCGACCACGCTGCCCTCTTCCACGGCGAAACTCACCCGGTCGACTGCAACCAATCCGCCAAAACGTTTATTCACATGATCCAGGCGCAGGATAGTCACGACAATTCCCGTATGGAATCCAAATTATGCTTGCGCGGCCTGGGCGGCAGCAGGCCCTGCGGTCGGACAATCATCATTACCATCAAGGCCAAACCAAAAATTAACAGACGGGCATCGGCAAAATCCCGGAAGAGTTCCGGAAGTCCCATGACCAGAAAAGAGCCAAGAATAACCCCGGGAATATTCCCAGCGCCGCCGAGGATAACGATCATAAAAAGACGCACCGACTCCAAAAAATTAAATGATTCCGGTGAAATGATAGTCATTTGGGCGGCAAAGATGGTACCACACATACCAGCCCAGCCCGCACCCAAAACAAAGGCTGCCAATTTGTAGCGCGCAGTGTGGATGCCACTGCCTTCAGCAGCGACTTCATCTTCTTTCAAGTACTTGAGCGCCCGACCAAAACGGGAATTTTCCAAGAGCGAAAAAAGCAGGACGGTCAAGGCGGCAAAAGACCAGATCAAATAGAAAAAGTGCACCGGCTGGGTCAGCCTGAAGCCGAAGATCTCTGGCCTGGATATGCCGAAAATTCCGTTGGCACCGCCGGTTAGACCAAACACATTATTAATCAGGGCGATGCGCACAATTTCCACCATGCCGATAGTGACGATCAAGAGATAGTCACCTCGCAAGTGGATAATGGGCCTGGCCACCACCAGGGCAAAAAGGGCGGCAGCCAAACCGCTGACAGGCAGCACCCACAAAACAGGCACACCATAGTGGGTGTTGATGATGGCAGTGGTATAGGCACCTACGGCATAAAAAGCGGCATGCCCCATGTGGAACATGCCAGCATAGCCAAGGATGACATTGAGACTCAAGGCAAGAATGAGGTATAAACCAACATTGTTCAGCACATCCACCCAGTACCGGCCCAACAGTAAGGGGGCCGCGGCCAGCACCGCAAAAAACACCACATAAGCCAGCCAAGTCCGGTTCTTCATATTTTTTCAGCCACCCGTTCGCCCAGAAGTCCGGTGGGCCGTACTATCAGAATGAGGATCAACACAAAAAAGGCAATGGCGTCTTTCCAGGCAATGGAAATGTAGGCTGCCCCCAAGGCCTCGACCACGCCCAGCAGAAGCCCACCAAGCATGGCCCCGGGAATATTGCCAATCCCCCCGAGAATAGCCGCGGTAAAGGCCTTGAGTCCATAAATCCAGCCCATGGTGAAGTTGATCTGACCGTAGTACACCCCCACCATCAATCCAGCTGCACCACCCAGGGCCGGACCGATAAAAAAGACGATCATGATCACAAAGTTGACATCAATACCCATCAGGCGGGCAGCACCCTGATCAATGGCAGCGGCCCGAATGGCTGTGCCGATTCTAGTTTTTTGCACAAAGAGGTAGAGAGCGATCATCATCAACACAGAGGCCGCCAGAATGATGATGCGCATCAAAGGAATGGACAGACCAAAAATATTGACCGGCATTACGGGCAGTAGATCCTGGGGATAGACATAAAACTTGGCCCCATAGGTCAGCATGATTGCATTCTGAAAAAAAATAGAGGCACCCAGGGCCGAAACCACTGCGGACAGGCGGGGAGATTGGCGCAGAGGCCTGTAGGCGATCCGTTCCAGGAGGATGCCGATGATCCCTACCAGCCCCATAACCATGACAGCCAGAATGGTCACACCAAGAAAACCGCCAACATGATCGGTCAGGGCAAGGGAGGTCAAGAGGGTAAGACCGAGGTAAGCCCCAATGGTGAAAAGGTCGCCATGGGCGAAGTTGATCAACTTCAAAACCCCATACACCATGGTGTAACCCAGTGCGATCAAAGCATAGATACCGCCAACCGCAAGACCGTTGGTCAACTGTTGAAAAAATTGCTCCATGCAGACTCCACGAGAAACAAAGGGGCTGCCAAACCCAATGGCAGCCCCTTGATCAGATCACAGCGGACTACGGTTCCAGGACAAACTGCCCTTCCCCGTCCACCTTATAGACCCGGTAGACTTCTCCGACCCGGTCGCCCTTGTCATCAAAGGCAAGGGTACCGGTCAGGCCGGGGAAATCTTTCAGGGATGACTTCAAATAAGCGGAAATTTTTTCTGCTTCAACAGAGTCGGTTGCCTTGATCGCCTCCACTAGTACGCGAAAACCATCGCCTGCAAGCACAGGATAAATTGATTTGGGGGCATGCCCGTGCTTTTTGGTAAAAGCCTCGACAAAAGACTTGGCCTCAGGCGTATCCAAATCCTTGGGCAGAGGAGGACTCAGAAAATAAAAGCCTTGGGCTGCGGCTGCACCTGCGGTTTCAACCAGGGTGGGGTTGTTGACCGCATCTCCACCCATGAAGGGTACGTCCCAGCCCATTTCTTTTTTCTGGCGCAGCAAAAGGCCTGCCTCCGGATAGTAGCCGGTGAAGAAAACAAAATCAGGATCTGCGCCCTTCAATTTGGTGAGGATGGCATTGTAGTCCCGCTCACCAGGAGTGAGGGCGTCAAAAAAGACCACCTCAACATTCGCTGTCTTCAGGTTGGCCCGACTTTCTTCGGCCAGTCCCTTGGCATAGGAGGTATTGTCATGCAGAATGGCCACCTTTTTGCCACCCAGTTTCTGGATGGTAGCGGTGGCAACCTTGCCCTGCTCATCATCACGCGGGCAAGTTCTGAAAAAATTCTTCAGCCCCTTTTCCGACAAACGAATGGCAGTGGAGCCGTTGGCGATTTGCACAACCCCGGCCTCATCGTAAATATTCTGGGTGGCCTCGGTAATGGAAGAGCCATAGGTACCGACCACGGCTATAATCTTTTGGGAAACCAGACGATTTGCCGCCAGGGAGGCTGTGCGGGGATCCCCGCCATCATCCTGCGTCAATATCTGGATTTTCCTGCCCAAGACACCACCCTGCTGATTGTATTCGTCGGCAAGAAGCTCCAGTACCTGTTTCATCTCCTGCCCTTCACTGGCCCAAGAACCGGTCATGGGGCCCATCAGGCCGATCTTCACTGGATCAGCCGCAAACAGGGCTGGCGCAAACAAAAGGCAAAAAATAGCTATCCAACCTGCAATTTTGTTCATGGTTTCCTCCTTGGAAAAGGACTGTTCAAGGGAAATCAAGCACGCGGTGGGGTTTGAGCATGGCAATCATGCTGGTCGCAATTTTTTAACAAACAAATTATATGATGTCAATTTC
This sequence comes from Desulfobulbaceae bacterium, assembly GCA_013201405.1. Lineage (GTDB taxonomy): Bacteria > Desulfobacterota > Desulfobulbia > Desulfobulbales > Desulfobulbaceae > Desulfobulbus. Next base: position 5,720 of record JABMJC010000070.1, on the reverse strand, counting down.
ATTGTCTTCACCCCTTTGTCTGGAGGCCTATCCCAGCAGTATAGACGGTATAATTTCTTGCAAAATAAAAGGAACATGTCATAATGCCTGACTGAAATACTGTCTTGATTCTCCTGAAGTTTGAGTTTCACACGCCTAGCCACTTCTTAAGCTCAAGAAAGCGCACCTTGAACCTTTACTAGTACAGGCACCCGAAAGGAACCCACCATGCTACCTCATCGCTCAGCAATCCGGCTTTTTTGCGTCCAACTTCCGCTTTTTTTCTTTGTCCTGTCGTGCTGTCTACTCAGCCAGGCGACAAGTATACAGGCACTGGAGCGCAATACCGTTTTTCTGCCCTTCAAAATCAATGCGAGCGATCAAGCCCAGGCCCAACTGACAGCCGCAGCCGACCAGGCTCTTGAGCTGGAGGCGCAGGCCAAGGGGATGAACATGATGCCCCGCAGCGAGGCCCAGCGTCTTGTCAACTATGAAGGTGCCTGGCCGCCTCCCCGGGCCACCCTGGAAGCTGTGGCACAGGCTACTGGTACGGATTTTGTGGGCGTGGGCAGCATCACTCAACTGGGCAGGCGAATCAGTGTTGATGCCTCCATTTTCGATGCAGTAACGGTCAAGCCTCCCCACACTGCCTACCGTGTAGGGGCTAGCTCCCAAGAACTTCCCCAGTTGACTGCCGAAGTCATGGGTGATCTTTTGACCTATTCCAACAAGACCTTTACCGTTGCCTCCATCACTGCCACGGGAAATACACGTATCGATACCGGCGCAATTCTACAAAAAATAGCCACCAAGCCAGGTGACCTCTACGACCCAGTGGTCCTGCGTGAAGATATCAAATCAGTTTTCTCGATGGGATATTTTGATAACGTCGAGGTGGAAGTGGAAGACGAACACAACGGCAAAGCCGTTGTTTTTCATGTGGTGGAGAAACCGCTCATCAATGAAGTGATTATTACCGGTGCCGCAGCAGTCAAGGAAGAAGATGTGCGCGAAGCAGCCGGGATCAGTGCCAACACGATCATCAACCCCACCAGAGTGAATGAAGCTGCTGAAAAAATTCGCGAACTGTACAAATCCAAGGGCTACTATACCACCGAAGTGCACAGCAGCATTGACAGTACCGATGATGGCGCCACTACAGTACGCTTTGATATCGACGAAAAAGACAAGGTGGTAGTCCGCGAGGTAGCCTTCGACGGCAACAACCATTTTTCCGATGGCGAGCTGCGCGATGCCATCCAGACATCCAAGCGCTCCTGGTGGATATCCTGGCTTACCGGCTCCGGCATCCTGCGCATGGATGTCTTGCATCAGGATATGGAACGCGTTACCGCTTTTTACCAAAATCACGGTTTTCTCGACGCCAAGGTCGGTGAACCCACGGTGGCACATAAAGATAACGGTCTGCACATCACCTTTCCCGTGGAAGAAGGGCCGCGTTACCGCCTAGGCACAGTGGATATCCAGGGGGATATCATCAAGGACAAGAACGAGTTACTTCGTTCCCTGAAAATGCGCGACGAAGAATACCTGAACCGTCAGATCCTGCGTGAGGATATTGTCCGCCTGACTGATATCTATGCCGAGCAAGGTTATGCCTATGCAGAGATCAATCCCCGGATCAACAGGACAGCCACTGGCCATCGCATTGATTTGATACTCGATATCAATCAAGGCCCGGTGGTTTACGTCAACCGGATCGAAATCCAGGGCAACACCCGCACAAGGGACAATGTTATCCGTCGCGACATCGCCCTGGAAGAGGGCAGCAAGTTTGATTCCAAGGCCCTGCGCACCTCCAACCAAAAACTCAACCGGCTGGATTTTTTTGAGAGTGTCAATGTCACGCCCAAACCAACTATGCGGGAAGACCTGCTCGACGTGGTGGTGGATGTGAAGGAAAAGCCGACCGGCCAATTTGCCGTTGGTGCAGGCTACTCCTCATCAGACGACCTGCTGTTCATGGGGGAAATTTCAGAAAGGAACCTGTTCGGTACCGGCAACAGGCTGTCGCTCCAGGCCAACACCAGTGGCAAGAGCACCCGCTACAACCTGCGCTTCACCAATCCCCGCATCTATGATTCCCAGGTATCCGGCTCAATCCAGGGATACGACTGGAAGCGGGAATACAGTGACTACACCCGCGAAACACTGGGAGGAGGCATCAATATTGGCCATCCCCTTTTTGAAAACTGGCGGATTTACTACGGCTACTCCCTCTCGGATACAGACCTGACCGATATCAAACCCGATGCTTCTGCGGTCATTCTCCGTTCAAAGGACATTCATGTCATTAGTGAGGCGGAAATTTCCCTGGTCCGAGATACCCGTGACAAATTCTTTTCACCCACCAGTGGCTCCCGTAACAGCATCACGGTTGCCTATGCTGGCGGTCCCTTGGGTGGTGACGGTGAATACACCAAGGTTGAAGGGTCTTCGTCCTGGTACTTTCCCATGGTTTGGCAAACCGTCTTCCATGTAAAGGGAGCGGCAGGTCAGGCCTTTGAAAATAAAAACGACAAGCTTCCAGTATACGAACATTTTTACCTGGGTGGCATGAACACCATCCGCGGCTTTGAATCAGCCAAGATCAGCCCCCGCGATCCGATCACTGGCGAGCGAATCGGTGGTGACAAGATGTGGTACGTCAATCTGGGGATTCTTTTTCCCCTGGTTAAAGATATGGGGCTTGATGGCGAAATTTTTACTGACTTCGGTAATGTCTACGACGTGGACGACGACTGGGATTTCAGCGAATATAAAAAGGCTGCAGGATTTGGTATCAACTGGGCCTCCCCACTTGGTCCTCTGCGCATGGCGCTTGGCTTCAACCTAGACAAAAAGGACGACGAAGACAGCTCAACCTGGGATTTCAGCATCGGCGGCACCTTCTAATTTTCTGCCGTTGCCTCCAGCAACTTACAACAACACAGGATTTACCCCATAGCCATTCATGCAGACCATTCTTGCCAGGCTGCAGGAAGGCAAAACTCCTCCCGACATTACTGGCTGCTCCTCCGCCTCTGCAGCGCTGCTTCTGGCGCGCTACATTGAGGCGGAGAAACGCAGTGTCTGCTGCCTCCTTCCTTCCGAAGAAGAGTTGCAGATACTGGCGCAGGATTTTTCCTTCTTTTCCCCAGCTCCGCTACTCTGTTTTCCAGACCTGGACATTCCACCTTACACGGTGCTCAAGCCGGAACCAGCAGCAGTGAGTGCGCGTATCGCCACTCTGTATCAGCTGCAGCAACTTGAGGAGCCTGCATTGGTGCTCTGCACGGTCGCCTCTGTATGTCGGCGTCTGCCCCCAGCCCAGCGCATACACGCCCAGAGCGAGTTGCTCATGGCCGGAGAAGAGACCGACCGGGATGCCCTGATCGCCCATGCCATGGACAGCGGCTATCGCCTCTGCAACCTGGTACACCAAGAAGGTGATATTGCCCTGCGCGGCGGTATCATCGACATCTTTCCGCCAGCCTGGAAAGGAGAATCCCTTGGGCCGCTCCGTTTGGATTTCTTTGGCGACACGGTTGAATCCATCAGACCCTTTGACCCCATAACTCAACGCTCCCACAGCGAAATAGACGAACTGGTTCTACTGCCTGCCTCGGAACTGCTTTTCCCCAGGGAGGACGGGGCGCAGGCCGCCATGTTGACCCACTTTGATACAGCCAGTGCTCATTCTGCTTGGCCAGCAGAACACGCAAAAACCATCCGGGAACAACTCCGTCTGCGGCAACGCTTTGCAGGTCTGGATGCCCTGGCCCCTGTCTTATCAGGCGGTGCAGGACAAATGCGCACATTTTTTAACTACCTGCCCCCGCGCTGCACATTCGTACTCATTGAGGCGCCGGCCTGCAAACGCCATCTGCGCCTGTTTTTTGAGCGCTGCAATGCCAACCACAAGGAAGCCCAGGCCGAAGGACGCGTTGTCTCGCCTCCGCACGAAGTTTTTCTTGGCGAAGAAGAACTACACAAGGCACTGAACAGCAACCTGCTGGCCAGGCTCTCCCGTTTGCCTGACCCTGAAATACAGATTACCCCGTATCCCATTCCAACAAAGGATCACACCCTGCTGGCCCAGGAAATGGCTCTGTCTCGGCAAAAACAGGGCATACTCGCCCCTCTGTCTGTCCGTATCAGCAAGTGGCAGCAGCAGGGCGACACGACCGTCTTGGCCTGTCGTTCTTCCCGCCAGGTCAACCACCTGCAGACAATGTTCGCCCATCACCAGATGGAAGTCCTCTCTCCCGAGGCCCCATACGCACAAACACAGCCCTTGCCCAAGGAGATGCAGGGGGCACTCATCTGCTTTCCCCAGCCGCTTTCGCAGGGCTTTGATCTGCCGGGGGAGCGCCTGCACATTCTTTCGGCATCCGAATTGTTTGGCGACAAACGACTCTCGCTGCGCCGCCGCCCAAGAAAGGTAGAGGACGACAGCGCACCTGTCCGTTTGGATGAGCTCCACAGCGGAGATGTGGTGGTGCACTGCGACCATGGCATTGCGCTATTCCAGGAATTGGTTCATCTGGAATTTTCCGGCTATCAGGGCGACTTCCTGCAGCTTGTCTTCCGTAACGACGACAAGCTCTATGTGCCGGTGGACAAGCTGCACAAGGTCAGCAAGTACCAGGGCTTGAGCGAACAGGAGCCCAGGCTGGATATACTGGGTTCGCAGCGCTGGCTCTATACCAAACAAAAGGTCAGTGATGCAGTCTGGAAAATTGCCCAGGAATTGCTCGATATCTATGCCAAACGCGCCCTGCGCCAGGGGCACCGCTTTTCCCAGCCAGGTGAATTCTACCGTGAGCTAGAAGAATCTTTCCCCTACGACGAAACAAGCGGGCAGCTCAAGGCGATTGATGATGTGCTGGCTGATTTATGCAAGGAGCAACCCATGGACCGCCTGGTCTGCGGCGACGTGGGTTATGGTAAAACCGAGGTGGCAGCACGCGCCGCCTTCAAAGCCATTGAAGACGGCTTTCAGGTGGCGATTCTTGTGCCAACCACGGTACTGGCCGAACAGCATGCCGCCACCTTTCAGGAACGCTTCGCCACTTTTCCTGTCCGTATCGCCTGCTTGAACCGCTTTCGCTCCCGCAGTGAGCAAAAACAAATTATTGTTGACCTGGCCGCTGGCAAGATAGACATCATTGTGGGCACCCACCGGCTCCTCTCCAAGGATATCACCTATAACAAACTAGGGCTTCTGGTCGTTGACGAAGAACATCGTTTTGGCGTAGCCCACAAGGAGAAGATCAAAAAAATAAAGGCCAGCGTGGATGTGCTCACCCTCACTGCAACCCCCATTCCGCGCACCTTGCAGATGTCGCTGCTGGGTATCCGCGACCTTTCCATCATCTCCACCCCGCCTCGGCAACGCCGCGCAGTCAAAACCCTACTTGCCAAGCGTAACGCCCTGATCATCAAGGAGGCCTGCCAGCGTGAACTGGAGCGCGGTGGACAAATATTTTATGTGCACAATCGAGTGCAATCCATCATGCAGGTGGCTGCCAGATTGGCAGATCTTGTACCCCAAGCCCGTATCGGTGTGGCCCACGGACAGATGCCCGCAGCAGAGCTGGAAGAGGTAATGGTGCGTTTTATCCGTCATGAACTGGATATGTTGGTTTGCACCACCATTATTGAATCTGGTCTGGATATTACCAATGCCAACACCATCCTCATCGACCGTGCCGACCGGCTCGGTCTGGCTGATTTGT
>JABMJC010000182.1 GCA_013201405.1 Desulfobulbaceae bacterium | reverse complement strand
CAGCCACCTGCTCACGGTCATCCGTATTCGACCGTTAATAACATTGCTCGCCAAATACTGCCACAGAAGCGGATCTTGTGTCTGTATGGCTAACACCGATCGGCGCAGAAACTCCCATTCTTCTTGGTCCGGATCTTGACCGTGTACTATCTTAGCCAGAATATCGTAATACTGCAGCGTCAGGGTAGCATCGTACTGAAAGGCCCCAACCCGGTTGGTCAACGCCAACAGATCGCACACTTCCACCGGATGGATCTGCATGGGTGTTGCTGTGGCCAGCCAAAGGCTGCGTGTTTTTCGGCCCAGCTGGTCGCAAACCGCTTCGTATAGCTGATTAAAATTCGGTTGGGCAGCGACGCCTCGCGCCGGGTTCTGCCGGCGGGCGGCATGAGCCTCATCCACCAAGGCAATATCAAACGGCTGGGCCATTAGAAGCTCTTGCTTGCGATCTGCCCTGGTTAGTAGACCGGTTGAAACAATCACTAAGTCAGGTTCATAAATAGAAGAGGCCGCCTCCCCTTTTTCGCTCGGAAAAATGTACTCATGGCGCGGCTGAGATCCAGTAAGCGCTCGTCCAAAGGACAACAGCATTTTTTCTGCCATTTGCCGCTGCCACTGCCGGGTTAAACTCGCCGGCGGTGCTACTAAAATACGTTTGGCCAATCCGGACAGATACAAGGACCTAAAGGCCAGTCCGGCCTCAATTGTTTTTCCTAGACCTACCTCGTCGCAAAGCAAGTACAAGTGAGGCCAGGACTCTATCAACCTTCGCACAACCACTGCTTGGTGCGGCCAGGGCGCAACCGGAGCCGTTTCCAGGCCCACATAACGCCCTCCGGGCATATAAGGCGCATCTTTGAGGACAGCAAACTGCAACCGTTCTAAGGCCGACGGGGAAGGAGTTTCTTGCGGGGCTGCGCTGTTGCCATCCACCTCCAGCGGTCGGCTAATTTGCGCGGACAAAGTAATCAGCCGTTGCCGCACCGCTTCCGGTATAGAGAGTACAGCCACATGGGGAGAATTCCCCGCCCACAACTGCTCAAAGTCGGCATCCGCCTGGTTTACCCGCTGATAATCAGTGCCACCCCGCCAGTCGCAGTGCACGTCGATATTTTCGGCATTGAGGACTAAAGCCGTTTTCGATTCGTTCAGCGTCCCCGCACCGTACAACCGCTGGCCAAACTCATCGTGTAAAATGAACCATTTTTCGTGGACATAACCGTCGTCCACTGCATTCAAGGAAAGTGGCTCACCGGTTTGCCCATGCACACGAAAAGCTATACGAACATCCAAGTAGTCATGAGCTACCATCCAGGCCAGCAGCGTCACCCCGTTGTGCACATCTTGAGGCCAAGCAGCCGGCTGGGCCAGTTCGCTATTTAATCTCCTAGCCAGGCGCTCTCTGTCCCCAGCCAAGATAGCCTTCACGTCGGCCGGCTCCAGGTCCGCCCCCACGATGAGGCGCATTTTCCCTTGCCGCCCCACCAAGGCGGAAAAGCCCTGGGAGGCCGCTGCCAGGGACGATGAGCGAAAATAGCCGGCCACGCGATCATATTGCACAGCGCGACTAAGAGCTGGCAGGTAGAAATCGTGCAGCATATCTAAGGGATGCCCATCAATGGTAGTCGTAGATGTGCGATAGGACAACAGCCAGTCATGGGAACGCAGGCCCCTGCCTTTCTGGGACAAATCAGTCTGATCTGTCGGCATCGGCAATTCTCTCCTTATCCCACTGAGATACAGCACTATCTTAAACCAAACAGAATCGTCTCGCCCTCCTTGTGAAGTTTTTCATCTGCCATCTGTGCGGTCCAAACTGAAAG
>JABMJC010000069.1 GCA_013201405.1 Desulfobulbaceae bacterium | reverse complement strand
TACCATTGACGACATAGAAGAAGCCAACACCTTTTACTACGGTATCAACAACTTCTTCTCCCTCTTTGACAACAAAAACGGCAGTTTAACTGAGCGGGATCTGGCCTTTTTTAAGGTGCGACAAGGTTATGACATGCGCAGCGAGGTCAGCGATGCTCCCTTTACCCCGGTGGAGTTCAAAACCGGATTTTACCCCCTGCAGGGAACCAGACTACTCTACACCACGCAATTGGACGTATATGGCGAGGGTCTGATTGAGCACTCGGTCGAAGCAGATTACCGTAGCCAGCGGGGTGATATGATTTCCTTGGATTATCGCTACAAAGACGAGCTGAATATCAACTCCATCAGCGGCGCCTTCTGGTACCTGCTCCCCTACAACTTTGCGGTTGGCTACAGCATTGAACGGGCTATTGAGCGGAATGTCACCATTGAGGAAAAATTCCGGCTGCTCTATCAACCCTCGTGCTGGTCGGTGGAACTGGCCTCCAATTACACTCCCAGTGATCAAACCATCATGCTGATTTTTCGTCTGGCCAACATCGGCACGCCTTTTGGTTTTGATGTGGGTGGTGATGCTGGCTGGTAAAAACATGCCCGGTTTCCCGGCCCGTTTATGCAGTTGATTAAGGCGTTCAACGGCGATGCCGACGGGCTCTGCGCCCTGCAGCAACTCAGCCTGCATGAGAGGCATAAAGGGCCGAATCCCTGGACTTCATGGCAACTCGTTACCGGGGTGAAGCGGGATATTGGTTTGCTTGCCCAAATCCGCCAGGTGAAAGATGCCCACATCACGGTGCTGGATATCTCCCTGGACAGGAACCGCGCAGCCCTGGAGCAACTCCTGGTACAGCGCAACCGCGTTGTCTATATCGACCACCACTTTGCCGGCGAGATTCCCTCCTCTCCCCTGCTTGAAACCCATATCGACATCTCCAGCCAAACCTGCACCGCCCTGCTGGTCAACAAACTCCTGCAGGGCCGCTATGCATCTTGGGCCTTGGTGGGCGCCTTTGGTGACAACCTAAACGCCAGGGCCATGGCCATGGCACAGACCCTGGACCTGGAGCACGGAGCCAAAGAAAGTTTACAACAACTTGGTATCCTGCTTAATTACAACAGTTATGGCGAGGACACCGGAGATCTGCACGCGCACCCGGAAGAGCTCTACCGCGCAATGCAATCCTGCAAGGACCCGCTGCTGTTTTGGCGCGAATCTCCACTTGTACGCACCATCAAGGACGGTTACCAGGCTGACATGCACCACCTGCGTGCCTCTAAGGCCCATGACAGCTTTCCGGGAGGGAGGGTGTTTGTTCTGCCCAATGCTCCATGGGCACGGAGAGTTTCCGGTATTTTTGCAAACCAGTGCGCCAGCGAACAACCAGAAAAGGCGCATGCCATTCTGCAGAAACGTGTGGACGGCAGCCTGCGCATCAGCGTGCGTGCGCCCCTGGATCGTCCTGAAGGGGCAGATCTTTTTTGTCGTCAGTTTTCCGGCGGAGGAGGACGCGCTGCCGCGGCAGGCATAAACAGTTTGCCGGCCCATGAACTGGACCACTTTCTCACGCTTTTTCGCTGGCATTTTTCCAGGCCCTATCCATCCCAGGCAAAGGAGCCAAACCGCAAATGAACCTTTTTCGGCCCCAGCTTGGCCTGCTGTCCCTTATTTTCACGGCCCTGCTCTGCCTGCAGCCCTTGCCGCAGGCACTTGCCGCTGCTCCCCTGGCAGCTGATCTGGTGCAGGACAATCAACCCATTGATTTCCTCCAGCAAAAATTTACTGATTTTTTTGTGGAACTGCAGGACAAGCACCTCTTCACTGCAGCAGAGCTGCGCGGTATTTTCACCGGACTGACCATTGATCGCAGGGTACTGGTCCTGATGGACAAACAGTGGGAAGCCAAACCATACTACCAGTATGCCCCCCTGTTTATTACCGATGGCATTATCCGCACCGGCCGCGCCAAACTGGCAGAACACCGCCAACTCCTTGACCGGATCGAGCAGCAGTTGGGTGTGGATCGGGAAGTCATTGTTGCCATTTGGGGGGTAGAAACCCGCTACGGCTCCAACCAGGGTAGCTACAATGTGCTGAGAACCCTCACCACCCTTTTTGATGCCTATCCACGCAGGGCACAGTTTTTTCGGGGAGAACTGATTCACTTCCTGCTGCTCTGCCGTGAAAACGGCATGGATCCGCGCCAGATCAATGGCTCCTATGCCGGTGCCTTTGGCCAGACCCAGTTCATCCCCTCCTCATTCCGCAAGTATGCCATCAGCTTTGATGGCGACCAAAAAAAAGATGTATGGCATTCTGTACCGGACGTCCTCGCCTCCATCGCCAATTACCTCAAACACTTTGGCTGGACTCTCCATGCGCCACTCTATGCTGAGCTGGGAACGCGCCTCAACAGTCCGCAACTGCTGCAGGCCGAACAGGCAGGACGGCGGGGCAGGGTTCCGGCCCAGGCCGTAGAGCAGGCACAAAAATTGCGTTTGCCGCCTGTTCCTGGAGGGAAACCCCTCTCCATAGTTGGCCTGGAACAACCACCTACTGCGGCCGCTGAAAAACGCTATGTGGCTGGTTATCCAAATTTTCAGGCGATCACGCAATGGAACCATTCCAACCGCTATGCCATGGCGGTTGCCGAGCTGGCCGAGGCCCTCGCACAGTAGGAACGATAAGTGTTTGGAATGCAACCTGCACCACAACAGGTATTTCTCTACCTGATGGGAGCAGGTGTTGTTCTGCTTGTGTTGTTGTCTTCGGTTTTGCCTCTGCGGGCTGCAGCCCAATCAGTGAGTCTGGATGATTATCCGCTCTTCAGCGATGATCTCCACTACCAGACGCTTGAGGCAAGTCTCAAGGAAAGTTTAACTTATCTAGATCAGTTCCCTGCAGAACACCGCTTTGTGTTGGCCGGGCAGATGGTGAGTGTTGCCAGGCTACAACAAACCCTCCGCACCTTTATTGCACTACTGCACGATATGCCCAGTAGTGTGGCCCTGAACCAGGCCTTGCAAAAAAATTTTCTCGTGTACCATATCCAGCCCACCGCTTCGACCAAGGCTACAGAAAAAGCCAGGCGCAGCCTGCTGCTCACCGGCTACTATCAGCCGATTTTTACCGGCAGTTTGCGTAAAAATCCACCATACATCCACCCTCTCTACCATACCCCCACAACATTGGTGCAGCGCCAAAATGCGCAAGGAAGTACGGTGTTTGGCCGTTGGGAGGAGGGCCGCTTTCTTCCCTACTGGACCAGACGTGAAATTGAGCAAGGCAACCTGCTGGCTGGTGATGAACTGGTTTGGCTCAAGGATCCCTTTGACGCCTTTACCATCCATGTACAGGGATCAGCCCTGATCCTCTGCCAGGATGACCAAAAAATCAGGGCTCTACGTTTTGCCGCCAAAAACGGTCATCCCTATACCAGTATTGGCAGCTACCTCGTGCACAGGGGCAAGATGCGGCGACAGGAGGTTACCATGGACAGCCTGCGTCACTACCTGGAGGCGCATCCCAAAGAACGGCAGCATATTTTGCACCAAAATGCTTCCTACATCTTTTTTTCCTGGCACCCAGCAGGTCCGGTATATGGCAGTTTGAACCGCCCGCTCACCTTGGGCCGCTCGGTGGCAGCGGACCAAACCTTCTATGCCCCCGGATCCCTGCTCTTTGTACGCAGCAGGGTGCCGCAGATAGAACAAGGCGAACACAGAGGATGGGCGCCCCTGCAGCGCTTTGTTACTGTCCAGGATAGTGGTTCAGCGATACAGGGGCCACTGCGCCTGGATCTCTTTTGCGGCACCGGTCAAAATGCGGGCCGTATGGCTGGTGAAATGAAGGAAAACGGCGAGTTGTATGTACTGCTTCTCAAAGAAGAATAATTTTACTCCTATCTTTTCCGCAAATGTACTGACAAATTACTCCATTGCCTGCCTGGAACAAAAACGTAGGCGCTCAATCCTGCTTCTTTGCCCCCAACCCTGGTAGGGATTGCGGTGACACCTCGGCAGCGTCCGGGTCTGGCGATGGCTCCTTGCCACTGATATCGCTGATGCGCCGCACCCGCCGGTTGCTCAGCCGCCTGCCTCTGGCAGCAGCTCCCTTGATGAGAAAATCGTTCATATCCGCTTCCAGGGCATTGTATTTGGCTCGGGCAGCGGGCATGAGGCTGGCGCGGATGCGGATACCCTCCTTGCCTGTGCGCAAAAAGAGGATGGTTGAACGCTTATTCGGCTCAAACAGGCGGTATTCGCGGTTGAGGATAAATTTTGGGGTGGAAAAACGCTTTATATACACCAAGTTATCTGCACCGTTCCGGTAGGCCACATTAAAAATCGTATCATCAACCACCACTCCCATCCAGTACAGGTCCTGCCCGACAAAGAACTTGTCCACCATGGGCACCACCTTGTAGAGCCCATCCTTGAAGATGAGCAACAGGCGATCGTACTCCGAGGCCTGGCACTCCATCTCCCCATTCCCCATCTCCGCCTTGATGCGGTGACCGATAAAACCGCTTTCCCGGTGATAACATACCGTCAGGTTGGAGAGGGCGGCGGCCCGGGCATCCACCTCATCAAAGGCCTTCAGCTCACTGGCCCGCGGAAAGGCATCCTGATAACGGTTCAGCAGTCCTTCGATAAAACTAATGGTATAGCCCACCATATCGGCCAGCTGTTTGGTAACCGTGGCAATGGCCTTTTCGATCTCGCGCAGTTCCTTTTGCTGCCGGTTGATGTCGTAGCGGGAAATGCGGCGGATTTTTATTTCCAAGAGGCGCTCAATATCTTGCGTGCTCACCTTGCGCTGCAACTCATCGGCAAAGGGGACGAGTGCATCGCGCACCGTGCTCAGCACTTTCCTGTAGTTGCTAACCTCCTCGATCTGCTTGTAGAGGCGCTCTTCAATAAAAATCTGCTCCAGCTTGCGGGCATGCCACTTCTCACGCAGACGGTCGAGTTCGATATCCAGCTCGGTTTCCAGATTTTTCTGCAGCAGGGCGGTGTTGCGGCGCAGTACTTCCTCCACCTGCGCCTGCCTGGGCAGATTCTCTTCAATTACCACCAGGTTGGGCGATATGCTCAGCTCGCAGTCAGTGAAGGCGTAAAGGGCATCAATGGTTTCTTCGGCATACACTCCCCTGGCCAACTTGATTTCCACCTCCACCTTTTCGGCGGTGTAGTCGTTGATGGAGGCGATCTTGAGCTTGCCCGCCTTGGCTGCCCGTTCGATTGAGTCGATCAAAGACTGCGTGGTGATATTGTAGGGCAACTCGGTGATGACAATGGTTTTGTCATCGGGCTGATGCAAGCGCACCCGGCAGCGCAAACGACCATTACCGTGGTCGTATTCACTGGCATCGACAATCCCGCCCCGCGGAAAATCCGGATAGAGGGTAAACTCTTCTCCCCGCAGACAAGCGATCTGGGCCTGCAAAAGTTCGCCAAAGTTGTGCGGCATGATCTTGGTGGCCATGCCCACGGCAATGCCTTCGGCTCCCATCAGCAGCAGCAGCGGAATTTTGGCAGGCAGGCGCAGCGGCTCCTGCATACGACCGTCGTACGACTCGACAAACTCGGTAATATCCCGATTGAAGAGGGTTTCCCGGGCAAGGGGGCTAAGGCGGCACTCGATGTAGCGTGCAGCCGAGGCCTGATCGCCGGTGAAGATATTGCCAAAGTTGCCCTGGCGCTCGATCAGGTAGCCCTTGTTAGCCAGATTAACCAAGGCGTCAAAGATGGACTGATCCCCGTGGGGATGCAGCTTCATGGTCTCGCCAACCACATTGGCCACTTTATGAAAACGGCCGTCATCCATATTGGCCAGGGTTTGCAGAATGCGGCGCTGCACCGGTTTGAGCCCGTCATCCACGTCGGGGATGGCCCGGTCACGGATAACGTAGGAAGTATAATCAAGAAAATTGGTGTCAAAGAGACGATGCAGGGCACCGCGTACTTCCATCTGTTTTTCACTCATGCCGGGTTCACCAGATGCTCCATGATATACTGCTTACGCTCCGGCGTGTTCTTGCCCATGTAGAATTTGAGCACCCGACCCACTTCGCTTAAGCTGTCAGTGCGCACCGGCTTGATGCGCATGTCCGCGCCAATGAACTGTTTGAACTCCGGCGGGGAAATCTCACCCAGACCCTTAAAACGGGTGGTTTCAATGGCCCGGTCACCCTTGCTCTTGGCCTTGAGCGCCAAGATGGCCTGCTCCATTTCGGCCTCGGAGTAGCAGTAGATAGTTTTTTCGCGGTTACGCACCCGAAAAATGGGAGTTTCAAGAATATAAACTCTCCCCTGCAACACCAGCTGCTCAAAATACTGCAGGAAAAAGGTGAGCATCAGGTTACGAATATGCAGGCCATCCACATCCGCGTCGGTGGCGATAATCACCTTGTCAAAACGCAGGTTGTCGATGGATTCTTCAATATCCAGGGCCTGCATGAGGGCATACATTTCCTCGTTTTTATAGAGCACATCCAAACGTTGGCCCAATACGTTCAACGGCTTGCCCTTGAGGCTGAACACTGCCTGCACCATGGGATCGCGGGCGCTGACAATGGAGCCGGCCGCAGATTGCCCCTCGGTGATAAAGAGCATGTTCTCCCGACCGGGGCGTGAAGGCTTACCCGCCGCAGGATGGTATTTGCAATCTTTGAGCTGGGGAATCTTGAAGGTGATTTTCTTGGCCTTGGCCTTAGACTCGCGGCGCACCGACTGGAGCTCGCGCCGCACCCGCTCGTTGCGCTGCACTTTCTCCACCAACACTTCTGCACTTTCCGGAAATTTATACAGGTGGGTGGCCACCGCATCCTTGACCGCATTGACAATACCGGTGCGGATATCAGTGTTGCCCAGTTTGTTTTTGGTTTGCGATTCAAAAACCGGATCCTGCACCTTTACCGCCAGAATACCAATAACCCCGTCGCGCACATCCAGGCCATTGAACTTCTTGCCGGTAAACTCGTTGATGCCCTTGAGGATACCTTCGCGGAAAGCGGAAAGATGCGTGCCGCCTTCGCTGGTATAGGTCCCGTTGACAAAGGAAAAGTAGCTCTCCCCATAGTCGTCGTTGTGGGTAAAGGTAAATTCCAGGGTGGTATTCACGAAATGGAGCGGCGGATAGAGCGCCTCTTCCCGCATTTCCCGTTCCAGCAGGTCCAAAAGGCCCCGTTTGGACACAAAATGCTTGCCATTTAAATACAAGCTCAAACCCGCATTCAAGTAGGCATAGCGCCACAAGCGTTCCTCCACGGCATGCTGGTCAAAGCTGAAACCAGGGAAGACCTCGGTGTCCGGCACAAATTCCACCAGAGTACCGTCCTTTTCCTCGCTGGTCCCCTCCTCTTCACCAATCAGTTTACCCCGTTCAAACTCGGCCTGCCTAAAGCGTCCGTCCCGAAAGGCGCGTACTGTGAAGTGGGTAGACAACGCGTTCACCGCCTTGGTCCCCACGCCGTTTAACCCTACGGAAAACTGGAACACCTCGGTATTGTACTTGGCGCCGGTGTTGATGACCGACACGCACTCCACCACCTTGCCCAGGGGAATCCCACGGCCATAATCCCGCACCGTGCACAGACCTTCGGCAGCAAGCGTAATGTCGATGCGCTTGCCATAGCCCATGATGTATTCGTCCACCGCATTATCGAGCACCTCCTTCAACAGGATGTAGATGCCGTCATCCGGGTGGGAACCATCGCCCAAACGGCCAATATACATGCCCGGTCGTTTGCGGATATGCTCCAGCGAACTCAGGGTTTTTATTTTGGATTCGTCGTACTTGTGACTGCTCATGACAAAAACTCTTCCCGATGCGGAGCATGGGTCTGCGTTTGGGTGCTATTGGCTGCGGGATCGTCTCCAGAAATATCAGGGGGGTTGTCCGATGGTGGATTATCCAGGCGGATGGCGTAGCCAAAGATGTAGGTGCAGACCGGCACGCCCAGCAGCAGGCCCCAGAAGCCAAACAGTTTACCGCCCAGGGTTAGAATAATGAGGATAATCACCGAGTTGATGCGCATGTAGGTGCCGTACACACGCGGATTTAAGATATAACCCTCAATCAGGTGAATAATGGTGATCAGTGCAATGGCCAAAAACATGGTGTTTAAGCCATTGGATTGCAAGGCCATAAGACAGATGGGGATAGAGCTGATGAACACGCCCACCACCGGAAAAAAGCTGCAAAAAAACACGATCACCGACAAAAAGGCTACATTCTGCCCCAGCCCCAGCATGGTAATACCCACAGCGGTGAGTGCACTGTTGATGATGGCAATGATCAGCTGCGCCTCAAGCGCCCTGCCCAGCACCAGGGAAAATTCGCGGATATTGTCGGCCACGGCCAGGTAGATAAAGCGGAGCCTGGTATATTCCAAACCGCGTACATGTCGACCCAACACCGGCAAATCCAACACAATGAGGAAAGAAAAGAGCAGAGAGAGCAAAAAATTGGTGGTCACAGTGAGCACCTTGCCGCCGATATTGCTCAAGGTGTCGAGGAACTGGTTAATATTTTTAATGCCGCTGGATGATTCCCCCAAACCCAGCAACTGCTGCAACAGTGCGGCAGTGGGTGAATAGCGCAGATTTTTGCGTGGTTGCACCTCCAGGGAGGGATCGTGGGCTTCGACATGTCCAGCCACCAATTCCGGCAAAATCTCCCCTAAAAGCGGGTATTTCTGCTCAAGTCGGTAGAGCTCTTCATCCACCCTGCTGATATATACGCCAAACTGACTGGCAAAAATTTCGGTTTGTGCCTTCACTTTGGGTGTCAAAAATACTCCGGCTGCGGCAAGTGTGCTGATAAATGCGGTGGCCACCAACACCACGCGCACAATACGGTTTGCGATATAGGGTTCCAGCCGAACCGAGACACTGGCCTGTATATACGAAAAAACAAAAGTAAGAAAAATCAGCAGAAAAAAGGAGCGGAGCAGATAAATCAGCCCGATGAGCACTCCCCAGGCAAACAAATTGGCTGCATGGGGCAAAATGCGATTCCAGGGAGGTGGAAAATTCTCGGAAAGTGGATGCGGTGTATACATACAGATCTACAAGGCAGATGAAGGCAGTGCTGGGGCGGTACATACCGCGGGGTCGTGTGGCGGCATTGTACAAAAGTGCCGGGGGCTTGTCGAGTTGGCTCTTTATGTACCAACCAAAAAAGGCCCTCTGTACTACAATGCCCCTGCAGGAAGGTCTATGCCGTCCTTAACCGCCCGACAAGGCCAGCAAACAGCTGGCCGTTAAGGGCAGGTGAACAGGAAAAATATCTTGGTGAGCAAACAGGTAGCCCCTGGAGTGTATTGACCACGCGCCGTTGGCCTGCCTCCAGCCGCGCTACTCCTTATACCCTGCCGTGGACAAGCTCTACAGCAGGGTATGGCAGAATATGGCAGGCTATAAGGGGCGCACACATAGACAAAAGGTTTGAACGATGATCACATCCAGTTATAAAGCAGTCAATGCTCAAGGCACAACAGCCGAGCTATCTGGCGCCTGGACAACTGCAGGTACAGCCAGAGCAATGGTGGAGATGGAATTTTTCGGAGAACCGTCAATCAACTTATCACTGTAACCCAGGTAGACAAGCGTGTGACGTTTTTTGTCGTAAAAACGCACAACTTGCATCTTTTTAAATAGGATGGAGGTGGATTTCTTGAACACTTGTTTGCCATTATCCCGGCCAGAGATAACTCGCTCCGGCAAGACAATGGCACTGGTTTGTCGACAGGAAATGGAGGCGTCCGAGGTGTCTTCTGCAACACCCAGAGAGCCTGAAATGCCACCTGTCTTGGCCCTACTGACATAACAGGTTGCTCCCGGGATATCCGGGTCGTCAAAGGCCTCGATCACGATCTTATCGTTTGCGCCCAGAACCTTGAAGGTGGTGTTCACCTCGCCTATTTCCTCTGCCCTAGCCGTGGCGGTACAGACAACATATAACAGGCAGATGCTGCTGATGCCTGCCACAACCAGCCTGCATATTGTCAGGATCAATCTGTCTGTCATACTGCTTTTTTCCTCTTGTCTTGGGAGCGGTTGATGGCGCTCAAGAGCGATTTGATCGAAGCCACGATGATGTCGGTATCCACACCTGCACCCCACCAGCTTTCCTCGTCGCTGTCGATGATTTCAATATAGCTCACCGCCTTGGACGAACTCCCTCTGGCCAGTGCATGCTCATGGTAGGAGTGCAGGGAAAAATCCAGATGCAGATCCTGGCGCAGAGCTGTGCAAAAGGCATCCAGGGGGCCATTGCCGCTGGCCTGAATGGTCTGCTCCTGACCGCCGTGTTCGAGTACCGCCGCGATTTCGGCACGAGACTCCTGTTCTGCCCGGTCAATATGGCGTTTCATCACCTCAAAGGATTTGAGGTGAAAACCGTTTGGCCTAAACAGGTATTCCTTTTCAAAGGTGTGGAAGACCATCTCCGGACTCAGCTCCTCACCGCAGGCATCGGTCACCTCCTGGATAACACGGCCAAAGCCGGGGTGCATGTCCTTGGGCAGTTTGAAGCCAAATTCGCGATCCATAATATAGGCCACCCCACCCTTGCCTGACTGACTGTTGATGCGGATGATGGACTCGTAAGTGCGGCCCAAATCCTGCGGATCAATCGGCAGGTACGGCACCTCCCACAGCTCGCTTTCGGTGAGTTCGATGGCGGTCATACCTTTGTTGATGGCATCCTGATGCGAGCCGGAAAAGGCAGTGTAGACCAGCTCGCCCGCATAGGGATGGCGCGGGTGCACCTTCAACTTGGTGCAGCGCTCGTAGACATTGATCACCCGATTGATGTTTGAAAAATCAAGCCCCGGGTCCACGCCCTGGCTAAACATGTTGCGCGCCAGGTTGAGGATATCCACATTGCCGGTGCGCGCACCATTGCCAAGCAGAGGCCCCTCCACCCGATCGGCCCCAGCCATAAGCGCGAGTTCCGTGGCCGCCACCGCAGTACCCCGGTCGTTGTGGGCATGCAGGCTAACCTGTACCCGGTCGCGGCATGAAATTTTACGACAGAACCACTCGATCCGGTCAGCGTAAACATTTGGGGTAGACATCTCCACTGTGGCTGGCAGGTTGATGATTACCGGGTTATCCGGTGTGGGCTGCCACACATCCAACACAGCCTCGCAGATCTCCAGGGCAAAGTCCAGCTCGGTGCCGGTAAAACTTTCCGGCGAATACTCGTAGCGCACATGCACCCCGCTGTCGTGTGCCTGCTGGTGGATAAGCCGTGCGCCATACACCGCAAGCTCAATGATCTCCCTGCGACCCTTCTTAAAAACCACATCCCGCTGCAGGGTGGAGGTGGAGTTGTAGAGGTGCACGATGGCCTCCTCCGCTCCTGCAATGGCACTGAAGGTTTTACGGATCAACCGCTCCCGTGCCTGGGTGAGCACCTGCAGCACAACTCCGGAGGGCACCTGTTTCGTTTCGATGAGCAGGCGAAGGAAATCGTATTCCACCTGGGAGGCTGCAGGAAAGCCCGCCTCTATTTCCTTAAAACCCACCTCCAGAAGAAGCTGGAACATCTCCAGTTTCTCCTCCAGATTCATGGGTTGAACAAGCGCCTGGTTACCATCGCGCAAATCCACACTGCACCAGATGGGTGCACGGAGGATGGTTTTGTCCGGCCAGGTACGATCTGGCAGATCAACAGGGGGATAAGGACGGTATTTTCTGGTCTTGCTTGTTTGCATGTCACTGCTCCGTAATGCCGATCAAGGCGTAGCCTGCTTCAATGCAGCCGTAAAAATGATGCAACCACAAAAAAAGCCACGGTTACCAATAACCGTGGCTTCAAAATTCAGATATGCTTACACCCGTTTCAGAACATATCTCTCCTTTTCGCCACGGAAAACCTGCGCAGTCGACCTAGAAAAAGGAGAAGGGAAAGGTGATGCATATAAATTGTCCATTATTAATATGTTATTGACATAGGATAATCCCCTAAGCCAGCCTGTTTGTCAAGGTGAAACTGAAGGGGAAAGAGTGCACGCAAACAACACTCGCCACAAAGGGCAGCCCCATGCTATAAGAAGACATACAGCCCTTGCACATATAATTTTTTGTCAACATATCCACAAACCATGAAGCACCCCACCGCCCTGCACCATATCCTGCCTGCCCTCTACCAGCAGAGACAATGGCAAGAACAGTGGCAGGTGCAGAGCCTGTATGCGCAGTGGCCATCTATTGCCGGTTCGGAAACCGCGCAGGCCAGCATACCGGTATTTATTCGCACGCAAACGCTTTGGCTCTATGTGGCGAGTTCCATCTGGATTCAAGAAATCCTTTACCAACAGAACAACCTACTTCAGCGAATCAACACGGCCCAGCCTGGTTTGAAAATCCGCGCCCTGCGCTGCCTGGTGGAACCCTCCTTTTTCAAGCCACGCCCGCAAAAAGTTGCCGCAGCCAATCCCGCAAACAGATCAATAGGTACGGATACGCGCCACAGCACCGGTTTTGATGCCATTGCCGACCCCGACTGTCGTGAGGCGCTCCGGCGTCTGTGGCAAACACTTGCCAGAAAAGATTAAGCAGTTCAACATAACAGCAAACCAGCAGGATCGCCTGTACAAACCAGAAAAACTCCCTTCATGACACAACTCACTGGGAACAAACCCCTCATCGAGCCTCAAAACGACGCAGACACAGAACAGGTCATCATTGTAGATCGCTGCAACCGGAGCCTGGGCGCGGTCACCCGTCCGATCATGCGCAGCCAAGGACTGATCCACCGGGCTTCATACGTGCTGGTGTGCAATCGTCAGGGCAAGCTTTTCATCCAAAAAAGAACAGCAGTAAAAGATGTCTTTCCTGGGTATTGGGATATTGCCGCTGGGGGCGTGGTGATGGCCAGGGAGAGCTACGAGGAGTCTGCCCGCCGGGAATTGCGAGAGGAACTGGGCATCAAGGTCAAGGGCATGCACCATCTCTTTGACCATTTTTATGACGGTCCAGACACCAAGGTGTGGGGCCGGATCTTCACCTGCACCCACAACGGGCCCTTTACCCTGCAGCAGGAGGAGATAGAGCATGGCTGCTTCCTCGCCCTGGACGCCGTCGCAGCCCTCAACGAAAAGGAACCAATAACCCCGGATGGCATGGAAATTCTCCAGCGCCTGCAGTTTGAGGAACCAGCGGCCTGGTTGCGGGTCAGCAGAAGAAAATAGACGCCGAAACAAACTGCCCTGCTGACGCCAAAACCAACACAGTCCACCTTGCATCCCCTTGATCCGGCTTTAATCCACGACCAACGAACAACCTCTACTCTGCCAGGCCTTCATCCCGCCGGCCAGGCTATGCACATGCGCAAAACCCTGCTGCTGTAGATAGCTGGTCGCAATATTGCCCCGGTACCCCACCCTGCATAGGGCAACAATTTCCTCAGTCGCTGGCAATTGCCCCTGTTTACCCTTCAGGAGGCCGGTGGTGGGCTGGTGACGCACATCTCGTTTCAGATCCGCACGCATGCTGCAGAAGTGGTCCCTGGATTTTAGACAGAGTGTTAAGGTGGGTTGTACATCCCAAATCAGGAGAGACACCCATGAGTAGTACACGACG
>JABMJC010000068.1 GCA_013201405.1 Desulfobulbaceae bacterium | reverse complement strand
ACCCATGTTTGCAAGGGGCAGGTCTTTTAATGTCTACTGTCAGCCATTATGGCTAAGAGAACACAGCGGAATTCTGGTAAAGTTGGCAGCATCAACAGCAAACCAATCAGAAGGGGTCCGCCATGTCCTACACCCATCTTACACTGGAAGATGATCCTGCCCGTTTTGCTGGCCAAAACTAATCAAGCAGTCCTGAAAAACCAGGATGCTAGCACATCCTGCACTTTTTATGCGGCAGCTGCCTTTTAACAATGATGAAGAGGTGATCCTCGTGCTTTTCAAATTTTGGCCGTTTATGCACGCTGACAATGTCTTCCCCCACCAGGGGATGCACGGAAAAACAGCGGCGAAGGGCCGCCACCAGGGCAGGATTCTCCTGCTCTCAGTGCAGCCAGGTGATGTCTGAAAAGCCGTCTGCAGTCTTCTTGTACGTCAGAAAATCTTCCAGGGTGAGCACCCGGTATTCGTCGAGCCTATCCGGGTTGCAGCAAAGGCAGGAAAGGCCGGGCGGAGCAGGCGTTTGTTCGGAGCGGTAGCCCGGGTATCAGCGCTCTCTGTGCCTGTCATGGTGTCTTGTGGGCCGAGGTGCTCTGCAGGGCGGTCAGTGCGTTCTTATTTGAATTGCTGCTCACGCAGGCCGGTAATAAAACGGGCAACGCCTGCGCTGTCATCACTGCGGAAACAGGGCAGGTTTTCCTTTTTCTCCTCTGCAGTGTCGCAGATCAGGGCAATCACTTCGTGGCCAGATTTCCCGTTACTGATCGGCCCCTCCGTAACACCATCACCAATGCCCTCACGCCGCACCTCGATCTTGGGCAGGCCTCTGGCATGTTTGAAGCCCTCAATAAGGACAAAATCCATGTCAGGAAAAAGAAAACGGGCAAGAACAACCGGATCCCGCCTGGTTTCATTTTGTTCATTCTCGCGCACAATCAGCGCATCCGGTGCAGACAAAGCCACCCGTATGGCCCCGGCTTGGCGGTAGCGGCTGGTGTCGCTGCCTGCGCGATCTGGCGTAAGCCCGCTCTCCTTGGTGCTTTTCAACACGCCAACACGAAACCCCTTTTTATGCAGCAGGGAGGCCACCTGCGCCGCCACTGTGGTCTTGCCGCTGTTGTGCCAGCCGATAAAGGCGATGAGAAAGGGCATGTTATCTACCAACTCAGGGAAAGGTTGTACGCCCAAGTGTGCACTTCTCTGCGTGGGCTACCTATCAACACAAGCACAGGTCGAAAAGAAAGGCTTGTCAAGCCACCACCGTCCTATGAAATCTGTGCTGCTGTCCGCAGGGTTTTGAGACCATGTGGACATACGGCCGAGCAGATGCCGCAGTTGTGGCCATTATGATACTGGGCATAGTGTATTTTTTTCCAGCTGTCGCAGGCATGCACGTCGAGCAGAGCCTCCCTGGCCATTCCCGCAGACCATGCCGCGCCCTTAAGTGCCTTGGCAGGGCAGGCAATAATGCATTGCCTACACGAGCCGCAAAAGCTGCGCTCCAGCGCTGGACCGGGCTGAGCAAGAGGAAACGCAGTGAACACTGTGCCCAGGCGTACCCAAGGGCCAAAGGCGCGGGTGATGAGCTGACAGTTACGACCAACCCAACCAAGCCCTGCGCGGGTGGCAACTGTTTTGTGCGGAAAATCTCCACGCACGCCCACCGGATCGCTGCGCTTGGATGCAGCCAGGGCCTGGGCGCGAATTCCCCGCTTGTGCAAGGCTGCCGCAAGCTGGGTGGCAATACTGTTGATACGCCCATTGACCGCTGCATACAACTCAGCATAGGCCTGGTTGGGACCCTTGTGGATGCTGAGCATCACCGCCCCATCCATGGGCAGGGCAAAGGCCAGTGCTGCCTCGAAGCGCCGGCCCAAGGCGTCTGTTGGTGTGGCAAATGGGCGCAAATCAGCCACTCCCCACAGTGGCACCCCTTGGCTGTGCATCCACTCGTCAAGCCAGGAACAATCTGGCCCGCTCTCCGGCCAGTGCAGAGCAGCGTCGGTCACATCGGGGCCACCGGTTATGCTGGCAGAAAAATTCACCTGCCCCCTTACTGCTCCAGCAAAACGAACTTGCCGTCCTGAACAGTGAGCATGGCAAAGGCATCTGCATCCAGGCCGCCGTGGTCTGTGACAGAATAGTTGAAGGTACCTGCCGTGCCGATGAGCCCGAAGGTGTTTTCCACTGCATCACGGACCTTGGCCGGCTCGGTGCTGCCCGCCTTTTTGATGGCCTGGACCAAAATGTTGAGTGCATCGTAGGTATGGCCGCCAAAGGTGGAAATCGACTCCTTGAACTGGCTTTCATAGGCTGTTTTGTAGGCCAAAAGCACCGTCCGCTGCTCCCCTTCCGGCAGGCTGTCAGCTACCAGCACCCGGCTGGCCGGAAACATGATGCCTTCAGCGGCTGGCCCGGCTGCTTCAGCATACTTGATGTTGGCAAAGCCATGGCTCTGGTAGAGCGGTATCTGCCAGCCAGCCTGGCGGATATTCTTGGCCAGAATGGATTGGGCCGGCACAATAGACCAGTTCACCACGGCCTGGATGTTCGGGTTTGCCCTGAGCTTGGCCACAATGGCGGAAAGGTCGGTGGCGTTTTTGTCGTAGACCTCCTCTGCCAGGATGCTGATGCCAAAGGCAGGCGCGTGTGCGGTCAGTTGTTCTTTGCCTGCCTTGCCAAAACCGTCATTGGCCGAAAGTACCGCTATCTTGCTGATACCCTTTGCCTGCATGGATTTGAAGATATGTTCGGCAGCAAAGCCGTCGCTGGGGGCAACCTTGAAGATATGGGGTAGTACTGGCTGCACAATCACATCTGCTGCCGAGCAGGAGAGCATAATGGTTTTGCCGATCTCACAGACCCTTTTGATGCTCAGGCTTTCGCCGCTGGTGGAGGGGCCGATAATGGCCAGCACCTTCTCCTCCTCGATCAGCTGTTTGGCAAACGAGATAGCCCTTTCCGGGCTGCCGCCCGAATCCTTGACAATCAGTTCGATGCTGTGACCGTTCACTCCTCCTTCACTGTTGATGCGTTCAGCCAGCATGCGCAGCGAACGCACCTCTGGCCCGCCCAGGAAGGCGGCTGGTCCTGTTTCCGCAAGAATGGCTCCCACCTTGATGCTGGCGGCAAAAGCCTGCGAAAGCGGGAAGATGCTAAAGAAAACAAGGGTTGCCAGCACGATTAGGGTGTACAGGCTGCGCAGGACAGGGGTGTTTGTGGTATTTGCAGGCATCATAAGCTCTATTTTTGTTTTTATTTGAGGTAATGGCGTGGTTGGCGTGATGGCCAAGTCAGATTTTTTTGTTTTCCAGCTTGCGCTTGCGCCCGGCCGTGTAGTGCCACCAGGGCCGAGCATCAGCGCCGCTCATGAAATCTGTAATCGCAAGAAAAATATCAAGCACACAGGGGTCCTGCCTGCAAGCCGTAAGTCCGCAGAGCCGCTCGTACAGGGCATAGGGATCCTGGCCGATAAGATCAGCCGGTTTATAGATGCCCAAGAGGTTCAGATCTGCAGCTATGGCCTTGCCGATGTTCGGCAGATCGCTCAGCTGTTCAAGCTCTCTCCGGAGGCTTTGAGCCGAGTGCATATCGTACCGGTTAACCTGCTCTGCCATTATTTCTCAGCAGCCAGAATATTTTCTGCAAACTGCAGGGTGGCAAAGTAGTCATCCACGGTCTCGGCCCGGCGAATGCGCTCAACACTGCCATCTTGGCGCAGTAAAAGTTCCTGCGGCCGCAGCCTGCCGTTGTAGTTGAAGCCCATGGCCTGGCCATGGGCACCGGTATCCTGAATCACCAGCAAATCACCTTCTGTCAGGCGGGGTAGGGTACGCTGAATGGCGAATTTATCGTTATTTTCGCAGAGCGAACCCACCACATCCACCACTTCCTCGGGTCGATTCTCCACCCCTGGTGCTTCAATGTGATGGTAGGCGCCGTACATGCCCGGCCGCATCAGGGCCGACATGCAGGAATCAACCCCCACATAGGTGCGGTAGATCTCCTTGCGGTTGATGACCCTGGTCACCAAAACACCGTGGGGACCGGTTATGAAGCGACCGCTCTCCATATACAGGGCCGGGCTGTAGCTGTAGTCACTCCTGAAATTCTGCATCAACTGGCTGATCTCACGACCCATGGCCGCCAGGTCGAGCGGCTTGGCCTCGGGTGTGTAGGGGATACCCAGCCCACCGCCGATATTGATGAACTCCATGCGGATCCCCAATTCCAGTTCAAGCTGCCTGCACATTTCCAGGAGCATGGCTGCTGTTTGCACCATGTAGCTGTAGTCCAACTCGTTTGAGGCCAACATGGTGTGCAGACCGAAGCGGCGCGCACCGCGCTGCTGCGCCTGGCGGTAGGCATCTGCAATCTGCTCGTGGCTGACCCCGTATTTCGCCTCCTCGGGTTTGCCGATAATGGCATTGCCAGTACGGCGATTGCCAGGATTGTAGCGGAAGCAGATCAGCTCGGGCATGACTGGCACCTTGGCCACCAGTGAAATGTCATCCAGGTTGAGGATGCAACCACCCTTGTCGGCCGCAGTCAGAAAATCCGCCTCGCTGGTGTTATTGGAGGTGAACATGATCTCCTCGCCGCGCGCGCCAATTTGACGGGCCAGCATGAGCTCGGGAACAGAACTACAGTCAAAACCAAAACCCATGGACTGCATCAACGTCAAAATGGTCGGATTGGGCAGGGCCTTAACCGCAAAATATTCACGGAATCCACCTGCTTCGGCAAAAGTCTGCTTCAGCTCTTCGCCAGTGTTGCGGATGCCGTTTTCGTCGTAGATATGGAAGGGCGTGCCAAAATGCTTGGCGATACGTTCCAGTTGCGGATAGAGTCGTTCTCTATAGCTGTTGCTGATGGGCATGTCTGTTCCTGTATGTGTGCGGTAAAAAGCTGCGCTGCCTGTTCCTACCTGTTCAACAGGTGCTGCAAAGCGGGGTTGCAAATCTGCCAGCCCAGCACTATACCGTGTTTACGCAAACAAACCAAGGCATTGCAGCGGACAATTCCAGAAGTCCTGTTTTCCAGTTGTACTTGACCATTTGTGCCTGCACTGTCCGTCTGCAGCAGCAAGCAGGCACCCCATACCTGTTGTCCTTGACCTTTTACCCCACTCTGCACCCATGTTCCTCGTCTACAATGCTCTGACCCTGCTTCTTTCCCCTGTGTTGGCGCTGCTCATGGGCGCAGCCCTGCTGCGCAAAAAATACCGCGATCGCATACCAGCTCGGCTGGGCTGTGGCCTGCGAAGGCAGGGCAAGCACTTGCAGCCGCAACCTGAACCGGAGTTGGAGCCAACGTTGGATTCAACCTGCACTGCCCCCTTTTCTGCCCCTGCTACGATTTGGGTGCATGCCCTTTCGGTCGGAGAAGTGAGCTCGGCCCGTCCCCTGCTCCAGGGAATACGCACAAATATGCCTGGGGTGCGCATCGTGCTGAGCGTGACGACCCGTACGGGCCAACAATTAGCGCAAGAGATGTTGGCTGACTGCTGTGATGCGATCATTGCTGCACCCTATGATTTCTATCCGGTAATCCGGCACGTTATCCACCGAATCAACCCCCAAGTATTCATTCTGGTGGAAACAGACTTCTGGCCCAACTGGCTGCATGTGCTGGCGCAACAGGGAGTGCCCGCGTACCTGGTCAATGGTCGTATTTCCGCGGCTTCCTTTGCCCACTACCGGCGTTTTGCCTTTTTTTTCCTCCCCATGTTCCGCTGCCTGACTGCCCTGTGCATGCAGACCAAGGAAGATGCCAACAAAATGACGCAATTGGGCCTTGATCCTGCCCGGATACACAGCCTGGGCAACCTGAAATTCGATGCTGCCACAGGCTTTTTGGGCAATGGCAGTGCCCAGCCAAAGGACAGACAAACTTTGCGACAGGAGTACGGTTTTGACAAGGCTGCACCACTTTTTATCTGTGGCTCCACCCATGCCGGAGAAGAGGAATTGCTGTTGGCCGCCTACAAAACCCTGCGCCGCGAGCTACCGCATCTGCAGCTGCTGTTAGCACCAAGGCAGATCGAGCGGGCCGCGGCCATTGCCGAACTGGCGACTCATCACGGTATTGTCTGCCGTCGCCGTAGCCACAACAAACAGGAAACTGGCCCGGTCTTGCTGCTCGATACCCTGGGTGAACTGGCGGCCTGCTACCCCATGGCAGATCTGGCCTTTATCGGCGGTTCGCTGGTGCCTGTAGGCGGGCACAATCCGGCAGAGGCAGCCGCAGCACAGGTGCCGGTCTGCTTTGGCCCGCATATGGAGGATTTCAGCGAAATGAGTGCCGAGCTCATCCACTGTCAGGCTGCGGTACAGGTGGAGCCGACCACCTTGCTGGCCACTGTGCGCGGGCTTATGCAGGATGCTGCACTGCGCTCCCGCATGGGCCTGGCTGCCCACATATGGCTCCGCAGTCAGCAGGGTGTGGTGCAGCGCCACCTGGCCTTGCTGGCTGCCCATTTTCCAAGGCACAATCTCTAGCGTCCAGTACGCTCCCAACAAGACAAGCTCGACCAAGGCTTATGCAGGCAGTTTTACTGTGGTGTCGCCATCATCTCCTGCCCCTGTTGACCCTGTTGTTCATCCTGGGGCTTGTCGCTGCCCGCTCGCTGGCCCTGGATCTTCCCCCTGCTGCTCTCCCGTTTTGGTTTCCCCATGCGCTGCTGGCCCTGGTGCTGCTCTGCCTGCTGGCCATGTTAATACTGCCTGCACAGATCGGGCTGGTGGCAGCTGCCCTACCGCTTTTTTTCTGCCTTGGCCTTGTGCATGGCTGGCACGCCCTGCAAGCGCCCACAGATACACAGCATATTGCCCATATGCTGGAAGAGAGAAGCCGGGTCAGCATCTATGGCCGGGTGCTTGGCCTGGTTGAACGTGACGGAGAACGTTCCCGCTGCACCCTGGCAGCATACGGCCTGCTTCACCATGCACCAGGGATGGGCACAAAAGTGCAGCCCGCAAATTTCATTCCAGTTTCCGGCAGGGTGGAGTTGCGGGTGCGGGGCCAGCTGGCAGCAGAGATCGTACCAGGCACGGCAGTCATGGTTCTTGGCTGGGCAGACAAACCGCAAAAACAGCGCAATCCTGGCGGCTTTGATGCCGCCCTCCATTATGCGGCCCAAGGAATCGACGCCATCATGTGGCTCCAGTCTGGTAATGCCCTCCTGCGCCTGGCAGAGCCAGAACCATCCTTGGCCCAGCGGCTTCGCTTTGTTCCTGAAAAGTGGCGGCAACACAGCGCCCATTTTCTGCAAAACAACCTGCCGCCCGAGGTTGCTGGAGTCTACCAGGCCCTGCTCATTGGCTCGCGCCAAGGTGTTTCACCGGAGTTGCTCGAGCGCTTCAAAGCCAGCGGCTGCATGCACATTCTCGCCATATCCGGTTTGCACCTGACCCTGGTCGGTGGCATGGCGGCGGCCCTGCTCTATTGGCTGTGCAAACGCTCCACCTGGCTGCTGATCCATGGACATGCACCCACCATGGCCCTGGTGTGCACTGCGCCCATTCTCCTGCTCTACGCCTCTTTGGCCGGCATGAATATTCCGGTGCTGCGGGCACTGGTCTCTGCACTGCTGGTGCTGTGCGCCGTGGTCCTGCGCCGCCGTCGCCTGCAACTGCACCTTGTTGCCGGGGCAGCCCTGCTGCTGCTCGCCCTCAACCCACTTGCCCTGTTCACTGCCTCTTTTCAGCTTTCCTTCAGCGCCGTGACTGCACTGGTTCTCATCTTGCCCCGGCTGCCCTGGTTTACGGAAAAGCAAACCGCACAAGGACGCAACAGTCGTATCAGTCGCATCTGGGCGGCTGTTTTGTCGGTGTTTTTGGTGTCCCTGGCAGCAACGCTTGGCACCCTGCCCTTCATGCTCCACCATTTTAACCGGGTTTCCCTCATCGGGCCGCTCATGAATATTTTGGTGCAGCCTTTTCTCTGCCTCTGGGCTCTGCCCCTGGGACTGCTGGCCCTCCCGGTGCTACCGCTCTTTCCCAATTTGGCACTGGCCATGCTCCAACTGGGTGGCCTGGGTATCAAAAGTGCGCTCTGCCTTTTGGCTTGGGCAGAACAGCTGCCCTTTGCCTCACTGTGGACAATCACCCCGCATAGTGCAGAAATGCTGCTCTTTTTCCTGATTCTTCTCCTGTGGCTGCAGAACTGGCCCGGGCGCAATGCCTGGCGAGCAAGTGCTGCCCTGCTCAGCGCTGTTCTGCTCTGTTCCCTGACTGCTTCGCTCTGGCTGCCATCGGCAAAAAATGAACTGCGCATCAGCTTCATAGATGTGGGCCAGGGAGCAGCCAGCCTGGTGGAGCTACCAGGTGGCCGGCGCATTCTCCTTGATGCCGGTGGCTATCAGCAAAGCGGCTATGATGTGGGCTCCCGTATCGTGGCGCCTTTTCTCTGGCAGCGACGCATTTGGCGACTGGATGCCGTGGTGGTCAGCCACGCGGATGCAGATCACTACAGCGGCATGCCCTTTCTTATTGACCATTTTGCGCCGCAAAAACTTTTTGTCAGCCCAAATTCGGCCACCCAAAACAATGATAACGCCTACTTTCAGATGCTCCAACAGGCGCAGGAACAGGGTGTACAGGTAGAAGAGGTACAGGGCAGGCAGCTTGTGGTGGCCAAAGATGATCTGGTTGTGGAACTCCTGGGACCTACATCGGCGGAAGAGACCCTGGACCTCAGCAGCAATGACCGCAGCCTGGTGCTGCGGCTCCGCTATGGCCGCAGGGCCTTTCTCTTTCCCGCTGACATTGCCTTCCATCGTGAGGCCCTCCTGCAAGAGGCAGCCCAGGAGGGGCGGTTGCAGCTACAAGCAGATCTGCTGGTGGCAGGGCATCACGGCAGTATTGGCTCCACCAGCCCGGCCTTTCTGGATGCTGTGGCTCCCCAGGTGGTGGTGGTTTCAGCCGGTGCATCCAGAAGGGGCACGCATCCCGCCTCTGCCCATCTGGAGAGCTGGCAGCAGCGCGGCCTTACTGTGTTCAACACCGCCACCAGCGGAATGATCGAGACCCGAAGCAATGGTCAGCGCCTTTGTGTACGCAGTGCCACGGTGCAGCAGTGTTTTGAATGAAATTGCGATCCAGTCCATTGCGCCCTGGGACACTTCGCCTTGAAGGCACCAGCCAGCCTGTGCTATAGGATGATGCCAAGATGTCTGCAAAACTGACTGTATTATCTATCATCATCTGCGCCGTTACCTACCAGGTAAAAGTGCAGCACCAAGGCCTTCCAGCCATTGGAACTGCCCAGCACATCCATCGTACGTGAACACCGTGGAAAATCACCGCGTTTTCAAGGTCAGCGAGCTGACCAGCCATATCCGCAGCCTGCTGGAAGGTTCCTATTCCTTTGTGCGGGTGGCAGGCGAGATTTCCAACCTCAGCCAACCGGCCTCGGGCCACCAGTATTTCACCTTGAAAGATGCGCAGGCCCAGCTACGGGTTGTGCTCTTCAAGATGCAACGACGCTATCTGGCAAAAGAGTTGCGCAACGGCATGGAGGTTGTCTGTCTGGGTCGCATCTCGGTGTACGAGCCGCGGGGAGAATACCAACTCATTGCCGACACCGTGGATTTCCAGGGAGCTGGCGCCCTGCAACGCTCCTTTGAGGCCCTGAAGGCAAGGCTGGCGGCAGAAGGACTCTTTGACCAGGAAAAAAAACGGCCACTATCCTTTGTACCCAAACATATCACCCTGCTTACCTCACCCCAGGGAGCGGCCCTGTATGATTTTCTCAGGGTGGCCCGGCGACGCTTTCCTGGTCTGCGTATCAGCATCTATCCGGTGCCGGTGCAGGGTGAGCAGGCAGCTGCGGCCATGGTTGCCGGGCTCGAGCGTATCCGCAGCCAGCTTGCACCCGATGTGCTGGTGCTCTGCCGAGGTGGCGGTTCAGTGGAAGATCTGTGGGCCTATAACGATGAGCAACTGGCCAGGGCCATCCGCCAGGGCAACGTACCAGTGGTCAGCGCAGTGGGCCATGAAATAGATTTTACCATTGCGGATTTTGCCGCAGACCTGCGCGCGCCCACGCCCAGCGCTGCCGCCGAACTGCTTGTGCCTGAACAGCTTGCCCTGCAAAGATCTGTATTCATACACAGGGCAAGGTTGCAGCGCCTGATGGAGCAAACCCTCAAACATGCCGAACAGCAGTTGCAGTTTGCCCGGCACCGGCTACGCACCAAACTCCACCCTGTGGATACGCTGCTGCTCCGGGTGGATCAGCTGAAAAGCAGTTTGGTGCAGACGTTCAGTCGCCACTTGGCTGCCCAAGGTCGGCATGTGGCGCAACTGGAGCAGCGGCTACAGCTTGGTAGCCCCAGATTTCACCTCATCCGGCAGGGGCAGGAACTCGCTGACCTGGAAAAGCGGCTTGTGCGGGCGGGTACGCATATGCTTGCCCAGTACGAAGGGCGCTTTCTCCAGGCTGCTGCCGTGTTGCGGGCGGTGAGCCCGCTGGCGACCCTGACCAGGGGCTATGCCATTGCCCGCAAGCACGATACCGCCCACACCGTCATCCACACCGCCTCCCAGGTTGACCCGGGAGAGAAGGTGGAGCTCCTTTTGGCAACAGGCAAGTTGGAGTGCCGGGTGGAGGCGGTGTTACCCGCAGACACCACTTTTCTTCCGTCCCGGGATACAAAAATTTAGCGCAGGATGCTATCAACCTGGCGGTCGATTCTGGCAATAACCAGGGTTAAGTCTTCGGAAGTTTTTTTAGAGGCATCCTTTAACTCCCTACCCCATTTTTTTAGCATATCTGTGTCAATTTTACGGATATCGTTATCCTTGGCCCATTCCCGGCCGATTTTGTCGCCAAGCTGTGCAAGCTCCCTTTGCTGCTTCGGCTGCTCTGCAGGTGGCAGTTTGGCCAGAATGTTTGCAGAGATATCCATCCAGCCATCCACCAGCAGGTTGCCTTCCTGAAAGGTTTTGTACCACTTTTGCTCTTCAGCAGAAATGTTGCCGGGAATATTATAGCTGACGCTGATTGCAGGTTGATCCAGTGCTTTCGCTGGTGCGACTGGATAAAAAAATGTTGCCAGGCACAAGCCGGCCAGAACTGTGGTAATAGACAAAGAACGTTTCATAGTGTGTTGTTTTGGTTGTTGATTGTTTTTATCAAGGTTTGCTTGCTGGAAAGCCCTTGCCATGATGCTACATCATGTTGCCATCGTGTCGCCATGTGCAGGCTTATCAGGCCAGTGGTGACTGAGCCTGCTTTGCTGTGCTCACCTGCGCCTCTGTAAAGGTAGCCATCTGGGTGAGTATGGCCACGGCAGCATCGACAATGGGCATGGCCAAGGCCGAGCCAGTGCCTTCCCCCAAACGCATGTTGAGCTGCAACAGTGGCTTGCGCTTGAGGCGCTCGAACAAGGCGGCATGGCCGGGTTCCACGCTGGCGTGCGCACAGATGATGTAGTCGCGTACAAAAGGCTCCAATGTGTAGGCGATGAGCGCGCCGGCCGTGGAAATAAAACCATCCACCAGCACCGGTTTCCTATTGGCAGCCGCACCCAGAATCAGCCCGGCAATGGCACCGATTTCAAAACCGCCCACCTTGGCAAGCACATCCAGGGCATCTGTGGCATCGGGCTGGTTACGGGCGACAATCTGCTCGATCACCTGTATTTTGTGCTGCAACTGGGCATCATCAATGCCAGCCCCCCGTCCGGTGAGTTCCGCCACTGGCCTGCCGGTGATGACCGCGCTTATGGCCGTGCTCGGGGTGGTGTTGGCAACACCCATCTCGCCGGTGGCAAAAACATCTACTTCCGGGGCCAAGGCATTGGCCACCTCAATACCTGCCTCAACCGCCATGACCGCATGGGTACGGCTCATCGCAGGCCCATGCAGCATATTGGCCGTGCCCCGACCGATTTTTTTGGCAAGTACCGCGCCACGTTGTACTAAATCGGCAAAGTCATCCTTTGCACCGACGTCAACCACGCAGATATCCGCCCCAGCCTGTCGTGCCAGCACACTGATACCTGCTCCACCGCGTACAATATTGTACACCATTTGGGTGGTGACCTCAGCAGGATACAGGGTAACATTTTCTGCGGCAATACCATGATCTCCCACCATGACCACCACCTTTTTTCTGGCCACAGGGGGATGCAGGGATCGGGTGATGCCGGCCAGGTCTACAGCCAAGTCCAGCACATCACCCAAGGCCCAGTAAGGCATGGTGAGCGTGCCCAGGTGTTCTTGTGCCCGTGTGCGCCACTCGTTATCCTGCGGGTAAATTTTACGGAAGGTGTTTTCCAGAAAGCTGGGGGGCGTACTTACCGATGGCATGAAGACTCCTGTGTCTGTACTATGAATGCGCAGTGGGCGGGTGGAATGTTTGTGGCTCAATCAGGGTTGGGCAAGCAGTTGCTGATCAAGGAGGATATCCTTGATGTGCAAAGCAATGGCACTGCTTTCCCTGCCCTTGGTCTCAATGATATGATGGGCTTTCTGGCGGTAGTGCGGCAAGCGGTCGTGGTAACGCTTCCTGGCCTGATCCAGATCCTGGAACAGGGGTCGCTTGGCTATATGTTGCCCTCCTGGTTGGGCGAGCAGGCGTTGGTGGATGGCATCGAAATCCGCATGCAAATAAAAAACATGTCCTAAATCCATCAGGTTGCGCACCATGAAAAAACCACCGCCAGTGGAAACAATGGTTTTGTCCACCGAACTCGCCAGCCAATCGGCCACATCCTGCTCCAAACACCGAAAGGCTGCTTCGCCCTGTTTGGCAAAGATGGCACTAACCGAGCAATGGGCCAGAGATTCGATCAGATCGTCGGTGTCCACGGCAAAAAGACCGGTGGCAGCAGCCAGGGCCCGGGCAGTGCGGCTCTTGCCCACCCCCATAAATCCGGTGATGAGGACATTGTTTTTCATGATCTGTAGATTTGCTGACGTGTAGTGTGGTATCTTGGCCACAGGTTTTACTATATGCATGGATAAAGGGCGAAAGAGCACCATACCATATCTGAACTGTACTGTCCGCCCAGAAAAACATACCCACATGCAACAGAAATACAGACAGGCGGCTTCATTTCCGACTCCACGTTGGTCCAAACAAAAAACTGGCTGCAGCTTATGCAGTTCCTGCACAGCAGGTTCACCTATCAGTCGCACCTGTACAAGGAGGGAAGGCCATGGTTGAGGCACTCTATCTGTTTTTACAGCGCATTGGCTACCATCATCCCTTGCACCCACCTTTGACCCATTTGCCCATGGGGTTAATCATGGCCTGTTTCATCTTTGCCCTGTTGGCCATGCTCCTTTCGCAGCCAGCCCTGTTACGCAGTGCTTATCACTGTTGTCTGCTCGCCGTGGCCGCACTTGTGCCCACCGCGGTTGCCGGTGTGCTCGACTGGTTGCACCGTTTTGGTGGCAGCATGGAGACCCTGATTGTCATCAAGCTGGTCCTGGCGCCAGTTTTTCTGCTGGTGCTCCTCCTGGCACTTTGGCAAGCCCGTGCCGGGGCCAGTGCAGGCCGGATGCTCGTACTCTACGGACTTGCCACCTTGTGTGCAGTGGGCCTGGGCTTTTCTGGCGGCGAGTTGGTCTACGGTGGATAGCTCGTTATTCCTGCGTTAAAAGAAACACCTGGAGACTGTTTTGGCAGCGCAACGAGTTGCTCTCACCCGCTACGCCTGGCTGTCCA
>JABMJC010000067.1 GCA_013201405.1 Desulfobulbaceae bacterium | reverse complement strand
GCGCTGCTGTTCCTTGCTCCGGCCAAGACTCATGACAATCTCCGTAAAAATATCAACCTGCTATTCAGCTTTCCTATTATGCCCTGACTGGTGAGTTTTTCAACAGGCTGATAACCCTTCCTCCTTGTGTAGTACTCATGTGATCGTGTTGTACAATCTCGTGTAGTACTCATGTGATCGTGTTGTACAATCTCGTCCGGATTGATCTACGGAAAATATACAACAAATTACCATGCGAGGCGGGAGCTGGACAAAGAAAAAAGTGTCTTGCCCCAGAGAGACAAGACACTTTGCTCAGCCAAGATGTGTATTCCCTTAGCGGGGCAACCTGCGTTCCTGTATGGTTCTGCCTTCCTTAGGTATGCGGTGTTCCTTGTAGGTATCCTTACGGTAGCGGTCTTCCCGGTAGCGGGGGGTATAGCGCTCCTGGCGGTAGCGTCTTCCGTCAAGGGGATCGTAGTATCTGTTCCTTTCCCGATCACGGTAGTAGTAGTGGGGACCGTAATCACGGTTTCTGTCGCGATAATAGTCCCTCGGCGGTGGATAGTGTCTTCTGTTGTCGTCGCTGCTGCCAAAATAATAGCCAGGGGCCGGGCCATAATAGTAGGCATGACCAGGTGTCGCATAGTGGTAGCGTGGAGATACCCTGTCTGTTTGGTGTACCAGTCCAGGAGTGAAAAACGGAGTGCTGATAAAAATTTCCTCTGCTTGAACTGCCGGTGCCGGCTGTGCGATTAGAAGGCCTAGACCAAGGGCTGCAGCCAAGCTAAAAGTTTTGTGTCGTATCGTCATTGCTGAACCTCTATGGGAATGGCTTGTCTTCCATCTAGCGGCGCTGGCAAACGCTTAAGCGAATTATGCATTTTTATCTTTTCTTTACAACGGAGTGCTTTCTCTAGCTCGTTCCGGAAGCTATCCAATCAGACGCATTCACCTTTGTAATATAATTCTTTTTATTCTCCTTGTCCAGCGACGCCGCGATCCTGATCCGTAGTCTTGCTTTCTTTGTTGATCAAGGCCTTTTGCGCGGCCCACTCCACCTTGTCCAGCAGTTCTCGCACATCAATGGGCTTGAGGCAGTAGTCGAAGGCACCGCTCTCCATACCCTCTATCCCGCTTTGTACCGAGGCATGGCCAGTAAGGAGAATGACTTCCACCTCGGGCCAGTGTTGTTTTATCTGGCGTAGACATTGGATGCCGTCGATTTCTGGCATCTGCATGTCCATGATGACCACATCAACATCCTGCACTGCCAAAAGCTGCAGGGCTTCGCGGCAGCAGGTCGCAGCCCGGAGACAAAGGCCCATGGCCTGCAACTGGTTTTGCAGGTCTGTGCAGAATGCTGTTTCGTCATCCACCAGCAGCAGATTGGCCTGGACCATTGCGTTTGATGGGGTGATGTGTGCGCAGTTCATGATTTGTATTTTTTATAATCCGATGGTGCGAGACCAGGGTCGATGATTTCACTGCTGTAGGCCAGGGTCTGCACACACGCAGAGCCCAGCAGATGCAGGTGCCGGGCAAAGTCCTGCCGGTTACGTTCTGTAAGCACCACATTGAGGTACTGACCCGTCAGCTGGATCGGGATATTATGCTTGCCCAGGTAGGAGGCAAGTATGTGCAAGTGGGTTGTACTGTTTCGTCCCTTGTGCTGCAGCAGAAAAATAATATGCGCGGCCTGGGGCTGCTCACCCATATCAGCATCAATGTATAGGCAGAATCCAGGACACACAATTTGTACTGTACAGTATTTATCACCAAGAAGAATGGAGTTTTTTTGTTTGCAGGTCGCAAGCTCGGTCAGTCGACCCTGAAGATGCTGCAAGCCTGCGGCCATGGCCTGGCCCAAGATTCGCATGGGCTGGGAGCTGATGTTGTTTAGATCGGGATCGCTAGTATTTGTGCTACAGGTGTCGTTGTTGCCATTGGAAACGTCTAGATCAAGCGTATAGGCTGAAAATTGCAAGGGCGGTACAAAGAGCCGAGCGTATCCCTGAGTGTACCGCCGCAGAATTTCCTGTGTCGCCTTGAAGCGGCACAGGTGGACGATATCGAGCATGCTGCCGTACTCTGTTGTGTTTGCCCCATTGGTTTGCGTAGACAAGAGTGCGGGCAGCTTTGGTGCAGCAATGCGCTGCGCACCTGTCAAGGTGCATATTTCCCGCAGGATTTTTTCAACCGGACTGTCCGTGTTTGGACTGGCAAGAGGAGCGGCCTGAAGCACAGCAGTGCTGGGCATGCTGCCAGGAAACACGATGCCACGGGTGGCATCTACGCCCACGGACATGCCATTGTGCAAGGCACAGCCTGCTCCGGCTACAGAGAATACCACAGGCAGGCAGAATTCGCGGGCCAGGGTGAGCAGGGGATGTGCACTGGCGTCTTCCTCCACCACAAGCGCTACCACTTTGGAAAGTAGTGGTGTCCATTCCATCCTGGCCTGTCGTACCAGCGCCACCGCCTGCTCAGGCAAATCAGTGCCATCGGCCAGACTGTGGATGATGTGCACCGTGCCAGCGGCACTGCCCGGTGCACCGCATTCTCCCTGGAGATACGGAATGTCTGCACCAGGGTCTGGTGTTACCTGTTGTGTGTGAGTGTGGACCTCTATGGTGGAGGTGGTTGAAATTTTTGCACCTTGGGAAAAATCACTTCTGCAGGCGAGCGCAGGGATAGGGGGGCGGCCTGCTGGTTGGCAGAGAACAGTAAGCTCCGTGTGTTCGTGGCGCAGCCCTTTTGCCTGCATGTAGGCTAGGGATTGCGGAGAATAGAGTGAGGCGAGCAGGTGCATGTATCCCTGCGTCAGGCTGTTATAGTCAACTGCTTCTACCGCAGGGCAGAGTCCGGCAAAGGAACTGCGGCAGCCGTCTTCACTGTGCACTTGGGGGTGCAGCGAGAAGGGCTGAGATTTTTTTTGTTGTGGGTCTAGGTGCTGCCATTGTCGGACAAGGCTGCGTTCCAGTGCCGCGGGCAGCGGAGACTCCAGGATCAGCCGCTGAATTGTGCTGCTAACAGCCACCAGCATAGCCATATTAGCAGTATCCAATTGCTGCAGGGCATGGTTGATGCGTGGATAAAGCTTATGCAGGACCAGTTGCGCAGCTGCTCTGGTTATAATAAAGGCTTGAGGCTGCGACACACTGTTGCCGCCTGCCTGGCAGAGAGTATGTGGGCCGTCTTTCTCTTGGGAGGGATGATGGCAAAGCTGTTGGTCCTGATCTGCGACCAATGGAAGGATCAGGGTATCCTGCCCTGATTTGGGTGCACTCTCCAAGAGCAGGCTAAGCGCCTGCACCTGTTCCGCCAGGAGGATACGCAGGCTTGTATTATCTTCACCAGGGCCGGTTATGGCTGTAAGCTGGCGGATACAGGCATGTGTCTGCACGCTCAGCTGCAGGCAATGCTTTTTGATGACAAAAATACTGGGTGGCAGCCCCTGTCTTCGGGTTTGCCCCGCTGTGCAGATATTGAGAGCAAAGAGGGCTTCCAGGGCGTCAAGTGCGCTGTTGCTGGCGCGCCTTAGGTCGTGGAAGGCGGCTATTTCTTGAACGTCCTTGTTCTTGTTACGCAGCAAGGCTGCCAAGACTTAAAGGTCTGGATGTTGTCCTTTGTTGCGGCGATTGCGGAGGCGAGCGCCAAGTGCCAAACCAATAATGAGCGAACCAACAACAATAAGAAAAAGGTATAAACTGCTGAACATGTTTTCACCGGAAAGGTTTTAGGTTTGACTGGCTTCTACCTCTTCCTCCGACAGGGGATGGAGTTTGTAATTGCCAGCCAGGAAGTTGTCTGCTGCCCACTGCACGCTCTGCTCTGTGGTCATGAGCATATCGAGCTGGCGGGTGAAGATGAGCAGACGACCGATCATATCCATCTTTAATTCAATGTAGGATTTTGGGTATTTTTGCATGCGGGCATCCACCTTGTCGGCCTTGACACGCACATTGAAACCTTCGCGCTCCAAAATAAGGGAAATGGCGCGTACCCGTCTGTTTTTGCGAACCGAGTCGGCTGCTCCACCTTTAAAGGTAAAGGTAATATAGTTTTTGTTCACCGTGTCGCCGCAGTACACGTCAACAACGCTGTAGTGATAACCCACGCGGGAACTGAAGTTGAGGTACTTGTCCGCGATGACCGCGTAGCTGCGGTCGCCAAAACGTTCGCCCACGTGTCCGGGAGAGAGACTTTGCTGCATTATGACCGACAGCAGCCCGCCCAGGTTGATCGGCCGGGGTTCATTCCCATGCACATCTTCATTGAGCATACCAGCCAAGAGCGCACTAAACGGTGCGGAGTTGATGTGCTTGAGCCGTACCGTTTGCCAGTCTGGCTGTGCCTCTTCTGTCAGGCCACCACCCAGATCAATAAGATGGATGTCCATGGGCAAGGCTGCTTCGAGCTTGAGGGACCAGCCGTGCAGTTTTGAGGCGAGATCGCTGATCTGAAACATTTCCTTATAAGATTGCTCGTGGCAGAAGCGGGCGAGGTCATGCAGGGTCGTACAATGTTCTGGCGTGAATTCCGGGGCTGCCGGATTGGTCAGGTTCAGGGGCACGATATGTTTGGCGATGCGTTGGAGCTGCTCATAGACCGGAGTGCCCTTCATGTGGGCATCGCGTGGTTTGTTGTCGGCCTTGAGCAGTTCCTGTACCTTCCCTTGGTATACTCTACCTGAATAGCCATCCACGGTAATCGTGGCGTCTCGGGGAATGCGCGTCAGGGCCGGCTCTGGACTGATCAGGGTTGGAACACCAAATTCGCGCGCCAGCGCCGCCATATGGCCGCTAACACTGCCTGCTTCGACGACAATGGCGCTACAGATGCGCATGACTGTGACATATTCCGGCGAGGAGTGGTGGGCGATGAGCACACCTTCTTCCGGGAAGTCTGTCAAGTCGTCCAAGGTATACACATGCACGGCAGGGCCGCTGGCAACACCCTGCGAGGCAATATCGCAGTCGTGGAGGAGAAGTTCATAGCCGGGCAGGGGTGCTGCCTTGATCAGACAGTAGTTTTTTGGGGTCTGTATCTTTAAGGGGCGCGACTGCATGATCAGCAAGGTGCCATCCGGGGCCAGGGCCCATTCCACATCCTGCGGGCAGTTGTAGTGCCGTTCCAGGGCTGCACCGTAACCGGCCAGCTGACGAATCTGTTCGTCACTCAGGCAAGCCATGTTCTGCTCAGCCGCGGGAACCGGGTGTTCTTCCACGCCTCCTTCTGGATTGAGTTTGAGCTGTACTGTTTTCAAGGAGATGTTTTTTTCCAGGATGTTCAGCTCGTCGTCTTTGGCAACTGTGTAGGAATCCGGAATGATGATGCCGTCCACCGCATAGGGGCCCAGACCCCAAACAGCATTGATCAGAATGTCTTCATCTACAATATTGTATGGGTGCCTAGTGTATAGTACGCCGCTTGCCACCGAGTCCACCATTTCCAAACAGGCCACAGCCATGGCCAGGTGTTCGTCGAGTACACCCTTGGAGCTGCGGTACGAGAGGGAGCGGGCGGAATAGAGGCTGGCGATAACCGCCTTATAGGCATCATTGAGCTCCGGCAGTCGAACACCCAACATGGTAAGATACTGGCCGGCATAGGAAAGGTCACCGTCTTCGCCCACTGCGCTGCTGCGCAGAGCCAGCAAGACTTGGGTGTCGTCTCCCCATAGTGCTTGGTAGGCCTCGAGCAGGTCCTTTTCGAGCTCCGGGGGCATGGGCTTGCTGCGGATGAGCTTGATGGTCTCTTCGCTTAGTTTTTGCAGTTGTTCAATCTCATTGACATAAAGAATGTTTTTTTGATTGATGATCTCCTCCTTCAGATCATTGTAATCAAAAAAAACCTTGAAAGCCCTGGTGGTAACGGCAAATCCCCGTGGTACCGGGATGTTGAGTTTGTTAAGAATTTCTCCGAGATTCGCGTTCTTGCCTCCAGCCCAATCAGCATCTTGCAAGGTAATATGGGTATAGTCAACCGTGTTGGCAGGGGCGTGGTCGATCTTGTGTTCGTCGGTGATCTCCTTGATGGTGTTATTGATTTGCTCAAGTGCTGTGTACAGGCCTCGGTATTTGGTGCCTGACATGACATTGAGATTTTTCACCATCTGAAAGGCATGCAAGAGAGATTTGTCGACCTGGTTTTTGATATAGGAAAACCCAAAAACCTGTTCACCCTGGAGCTTTTCATCAATGTCCGAGAGGCGGGTAAGCAGTTCGGAGTTGGCAGAGAGCAGTTCCTTAAACAGCGTGTAGCGAAAGCGGAAGAGTTCATTGATTTCCGTCTGGCTGCCATTCGGGAGCAGGGCTTTCCCATGGCGGCTGCGAAAAGCCCGGTACATTTCCTGAAGATTACCGAGAATTGTAGACATAGGATTTCCTTTCTGTCGGCGAAGGAGCCTTTGCGCTGACACACGGATATAGCGTTGCAGCAGATTTCAGGCTGCAGTGGAAAACAGGCCGGATAGCTTTACACAGCACAGGTATGTTGTCCCACAAGTATTTGATCAATATCATCGGTCAGCTTTTTCATATAGTATTTTACGTGGGCATTGTTGCCCATGATCATGTCGAGCTGGCGAGTGTGCAAAGTGAGATATCCCAGAATTTTGAGTCGCTCAAGCATGTATTCCATTCTGCGGCCTTCAAGGCGGGCATCGAGGTTGTCACCGTTGATGCTCGCTCGGAAGCCATAGCGCTCCAAAATTTCCTGAATAAAATGTAGTCGCCCCAGACAGCGTTCGTAATCTGCTGCCCCTCCCTTAAATTTAAAACCAAGGTAGTTTTCCACTGCGCGTTCACTCACCATAGCCTCCATGGTGGAGAAGTGGTAGCCTAAGCGCGAACTCAATGTGCAAAAATTCTTTGAAATCATGAAATAATTTCGGTCTGCGTACTTGGACTGCGAGCCTGTGACCAGGGCAGTGTTCATGGTGGAGCGGAAAAGAATGGTGGTCATGCCGCCTCCGTCCATGGCAGGCGGACCGTCCCAGGGGATGGCCACAAATCCTTCCCAAAAGGCGAGCATGGGGATGGAGGCGATATCTTCAAGCCTGACGTATTTGCCCTGCACTTCATGAACAAAGCCGTCATCCAGGTTCAAGATCCACCAGTTCATCGGCACCTTGTAGTGCAGCTGTTTACTCGATCGCTCCGAAAAATGGTGGTCTTTACCGAAATTGAACATTTCCACCACGGATTTTTCGTGGATGAAGCGGGTAATATCGTGAAAGGTGGTGCAGTTCTGAGGTTGAAAGTCGCGTGATTCAGGGTCAATCAGGTTGAGCGGAATAATATGCCTGCTTGCCTGTTGCAGGAGTTCGTAGATGGGACTTCCCTTCATCGGGGTGAGTTCCGGTCGCTTCCATTCAAGAAGTGGTGCAATACTCCCCAAATAAACCCGCTTTAAATCAGCGGATACTGTAACTAGCTCGCCATTTTCAGCCATGTCCATGGCGCTGGTGACCCCAAAAATAGCGGGCACGCCAAATTCCCGGGCCACATTGGCCAAATGGCCGGCAAATCCACCCCGTTCCGAGATAACCGCCGCAGCCCTGGCCACCAGCGGAGCCCAAGTTGGCAACGCCTGTTCCACTACCAGCACGGCTCCTTCCGGAAACTGCAGGATATCCACCTTTTTCGACACCTTGAAAATTCTGCCCGAAGCCGTACCTGGGCTGGCGTTTATGCCAATATCGGTCAAAAGTGAAGCGGCAAAACGGTCCAAATTCAGTTCATCCGTGGGCAGGGAGGCTTCCATCTGCTGCAGGGGACGGGATTGAAGAAAGTATATGGTGCCGTCAGA
Source organism: Desulfobulbaceae bacterium (assembly GCA_013201405.1). GTDB lineage: Bacteria > Desulfobacterota > Desulfobulbia > Desulfobulbales > Desulfobulbaceae > Desulfobulbus. The sequence goes on along the minus strand of JABMJC010000067.1, from coordinate 6,001 downwards.
ACATATCGCCCATTCAATATCCTGGGGAGATTCATAGTAGTCTTCAATCTGGAGAGCTGCGTCGGCCAGTTCCCGAATTTGACCCTCGGTCAGGGAGGGCAACTTAGCCGTGTCTGCATCTGTTTCCGTACGAATACACCCGTCTTCTTCGTAGCATATCACCTGAAAGGCCTTGTCGTATATCTCTTCCCTGACAATGGTCAGGGCTTCGTCGCGGGCAACCACAAACAGGTCGCACAGGGTGTCGCCGTCTACAACAGCCTTGGGCAGGCCCCAGGTGGAGTTGATATAGATGTTGTCATCCCGGCGGTCGAGCGGGTTGCGTGTATAGACTACACCACCGGCCACGGCATCCACCATGGCCAGGCAGCCCACGCACATGGCAATATCTTCATCACGGAAGCCCTTGTTGATTTTATAGGCAATGGCCTGGGGACTGTATTTGCTGGCCAGGATCTGTTTGAAAAAATGAAAAAATTGCGCGAAGTTTACATTGAGTTCACTGCGATATTGACCGGCAAACGAACTGTTTTCCGAGTCTTCCCCATGGGCGCTGCTGCGCACCGCCAAGCGCACTTCCTGACCACCATGCTGCTGTTTCAATTTTTCATAGGCAGCTATCACCGCGTTGTAGATGGGTTCCGGGACGTCGGCAGAAAGAATAAGTTGACGGATTTGGGAGCTGACCAAATCCAGATTGCGGTCCAGATCAGAACCTGCCACCTGGAACAGGCGGTCCACCTCTTTCTGTAGCCCATCTGTATTCATGAAAAGTTCATGGGCTGCGGCAGTTATCACAAAACCGCCAGGTACCCGCATCTGCAGCCGGTTTTTGACGTCACCGAGGTTGGCCATTTTACCGCCGACCACGTCCGTCATGTCGCTGGTGATAGCCTCCAGGGGAATGACTAGGCGCCGGTCACTGAGTTCCTTTTTTTGGCGCAGCAGTGTGTCTATCCGGCTTTGGATACTGGCGAAAGATTCTCTCAGCGCACTGTATTTTCCAGGGGCAATGTTCTCCATGTGCTGAATCATGCTGAACACATTGATGGATACCGTACCACAGGCCTTTTGGACAAAGGAGAAGCTGAAGGGCTCAAAACCCTGGAGGGCTTTTTCAATTTCCGCCATGGATTCCAGGGTTTTGGTGTTGGCTGTGAGCAGTTGGCGAAAACTGTAGTAGCGGGTTTTGAAGGTAAGTTGCAACTCTTCAACAGCAGCAGTATCCAGAGAAGGGCCCTCTGTGTCCCGATCTTTGGTAAAGAGTTTTTGCAGGCGATTGCCCAAAGTCTTCAGCATAGTGAACCTCGTGCGATAAGACCAAACGCATCAGGGCAGCGAATCTTTGTCAGGACGTGAGTTGCTGTCCCGCTGCTGCTTGCGTTCGTTGAGCTGCTTGCGTGCATGCGCGTCTTCAACCTTATAGAGCAACTCGTCGATATTGACCGGCTTCATCAGGTAATCAAAGGTGCCCAACTTCATCAGTTCAAGGGCGTTTTCCACGCTAGTGTTGCCCGTAAGCATAATCACCTCAATGAGGGGATCGATTTCCTTGATGGCGATGAATGTGTCAGATCCATGCATGCCCGGCATTTCCTGGTCAAGCAGGACTACTTCCGGCGGATCCGTGCGCACCAGATCAAGTGCGGTCTCGCCGCTGTCTGCGGTGAGCACGGTGAAACCACGCACGCGCAGTTGGCGGGCTGTGGCTTCACGAAAAATTTCTTCATCATCCACCAGAAGTATCTTGAATTTGGTTTGTTTTTCCATATCGTCTTGCAGAAATATTAGGTCAGCGGGCAGTAATAATTATTCGGTAACAGCACGGTGAAAGCACTGCCCTTGCCCACGGTACTGTTTACTTTGATAACTCCCCCCAGATATTTGACAATACTGGCGGCAATACTCAAACCCAGTCCGGTGCCGTGGTGACCACCCTTGGTGGTGAAGAAGGGGTGGAAGATCCGCTCCAGGTTTTCCGGAGCAATACCCCTACCCGTATCGGAGATGGTAATGGCCACCGCGTTTTCTCTGACACCAGTGGAGATGGTGATGGTGCCTTTGTCGTCGATGGCATCGGCGGCATTGAGCAGGATATTGTTGAAGACCTGACGCAGAGGTTCTGGTTCGGCGAGAATGGGCGGTAGATTTGGTGCCAAGTGCAACTGTATATCAATGGACTTTCCCCTGAGCTCTACCTTTTTCAGGCGGTTGAGCACAGTTTCCACCTGGACATTGATGTCGCAGGGTTCTGCTTGGGGCATACGGGTTTTGCCCATCTCCTGCAACTTCTTGGTAATACCTTTTGCGCGGGTAGCGGCGCTGTCAATAACAGCCAGTTCCTTGTTTATGGCCTCTGGACTGTGGTCCAGTTCGAATTCCGGGTTGAGCATGTCGCGGATCACACCGCTTGTGGCCATGATAATCGCCAGCGGATTGTTGATCTCGTGGGCGACACCGGCGGCCAGCTCTCCTATGGAGGCCAGCTTTGAGGCATGCGCCAGCATTTCTTGCAGTTGCTGTCCCTTTGTTGTCATGCGTCGAGCATCGTTAATCAGCCTGCGGATAGTGTAGAAAATGACGCCAGAAATGACCAGGCTGATGCAAAGCAGGCTTATGGTCAGAATGAGCCGTGCCCGGTACATGCCAGCCTGGGCCACGCTCAGTGGCTGGCTGACCAAAAGAGCCCACGGTGTTTCGGTCAGCCAAGCATAGGCGACGAGCGTAGGGATATCGTCGATATCCAGTTCATGGATGCCCACGCTTTGGTCTGGAGACTCAGGGGGCGGGATGAAGGCACTGCTTTTCGAGATGAAGCTTATTTTTGGATCAACCACCTGGTACTGGCCTTGGGCATTGATCAGCGCAGATTCGACATTGCTGCCCTGCACGGTGGAGCGCAGCAACATGTAGAGCTTATCCGGATCCAGAGTAGCGCGCAGTACATACACCTTGTCGAAAAAAATTTGCCGCACAGCAACAGTGAAATATTCGGTGTCGCGGACACCGGGATGGCTGTCGCTGATGACATGATTTTTATTCCCCTGCATCAAACGCTGAAACCAAGGCTCATCGCTGTAATCGCTGCCGAGAAGTTCTGGCGTGGGGCCGGCATAGCCTGTTTGCACACCCTGTGGATCAAGAAAACCCACATCGACAAAGCCATCGTGATAGTGTCTGAGGGTGCGCAGGTATCCCTCCATAACCTCCTGGGGAGGATGAAGGGTGAAGTCGGGACTGCGGAACAGATTGTAGATATTGGCGATACGTTCCCGCAGGTAGAGGTCCAGAGCGTTTTTCTGGTTGTCGGCAACAGCTTCCAGGCTCAGGATGGCGCTGTTTTTTAGGGTGTGGGTAAACTGGAAGTGGAAATAAGCTGACAGCAGGGCGTTGGGCAGAAGAAAGCCGAGAATAAGACCAAGGATTAGCCGGGTTTGCAACCTGTCGAAGTGTTTATTAATTTGTTTACGGTTTTCTTCGCTGCCGGCGTAGTCATAGATATGCTCAGTCCGCTGTTTTCCCGCTGGTAGATTGTCTTGCAGTAACCGTGCATCCCATACTCGCATAAGAAAACCTCCGGCACTCCAGCGGTGCAACCATAATCCATATGACCCAACGCCTTGATTGGCATAGGCTCTGCATACGTCTATACCACGTCATTGGCGTAGAATGACCGCACGGCGAAGTGTACACCGTGCGGATTGCGTGTTGTTCGGGATCAAGCTCCCTCCTTTTTTTTGTTGTAAGCTTGACCGATTGTGTCCAGCAGTTCGGTTAACGGGGCGGGTTTCATGATGTAGTCAAAGGCACCCAACTGCATCCCTTTGAGGCCGAATTCCACGGAAGCATGTCCTGTGAGCATGATGACTTCCACGTCTGGAGTCAATTTTTTCACATGCCGTAAGGTCTCGATCCCATCCATGTCAGGCATCTTGACATCAAGAACCATGACATCGAATTCTTTTTCCTTGAGAATTTCCAGAGCTTTGCGGCCACCACTGGCGCCTTCTGCCTTGAGTTTGCGAGCATTGAGCCGCTTGACGATCGTTTCCCGAAAATCGTCTTCATCATCGACAATGAGCACCCGTATCGTGTTGTTCATTGCGCTCCTCAGTGTTTTGGTAAAATAATGGTAAACTTCGTTCCTTCACCTAGTTTACTCTGTACTTTAAATTTTCCACCAAGTTTTTCGATGATGCTGTACGAAATGGAAAGCCCCAGGCCAGTACCCTTGCCCATTTCCTTGGTCGTGAAAAAGGGATCGAAAATTTTATTCAACTCTGCCTCAGACATGCCCTTGCCGGAATCGGCGATCCACATTTCCACTTCGTCGCTTTTTTCGAGATAACGCGAGCCAACGGTTATCACACCATCGGAACCAATGGCATCGATGGCGTTGTTCAGCAGATTGAGCACGACCTGCTGAATTTGTGACAAATCGCTGGTAATGACTGGAACATCGTCGGCATATTGTTTTTCTATACGAATATTAACATGGCGCGACTCGTTTTCGAGGAAGCCGGTTGTTTCATCCAGCAGGTTGTTCACGTTAATTTTTTCTTTTTCCGGCTCCATCCTGCGGGCAAAGCCGAGCAAGTTGTGAATAACTTTCCTCGCCCTGTTTACATGCTGTTCTATCTTGGTGACAGAATCACTGAATTCCTGAAAGTTAGGGCTGGAAGATATATCCTCATCGGCGAGCAGATCTTTGATCCAACCAGCATTTTCAGATATTGATGCAAGCGGATTGTTGACTTCATGGGCAATTCCTGCAGCCATTTTACTTAGAGCTATCATTTTATTTGCCTGGAGCAACATGTCTGAATTGGCGTCATTTTCACGGTCAGTTTCTTTCATGCGATTGATAAGCGCATTGGTAAAAAGAACTGCACCTGTGCAGATAACCAGAAGTCCCATGGAGGTAAAAAAGATCGTCCAATTTCTTCCTCGCATAAAAGAGAAAAGAATCTCATTCGGACTTTCTTTTGTGACTAAAATCCATCTGGTGTTTCGTATTGGCGAGGTAGCTATGAAGGCGTCATGACCTTGAATGGATATTCGTTTTACTCTTGTTTTTGCGGCTGAGCTAAAATCTGGATAGGGGATAGCTTTTTCTTGTGAGTTATTCCTTATAATTTTATAGTAAGGTGGTGCAAGGTATTCTCCACCAAAGCGAGGCAATGTCTGTAGTTTGTTAGTTCTATTGACAATGAATGCTTCGCTTAATGACCCTGTCCATGCTTTTTGTACAATATCATCAATGTTTTTTAAATTGATGGTGAGGCGAAGAATCCATCTTTCATTTTTTTCTCGTATTAATACAGCAATAATAAAGTGAGGGAAATGTCGATATCCCATAAAAACATCACTTATATGTATGCCTTGCGACATCACAGCATTAAACCACGGCTCATTCTTGTAGTTGGCAGATTTTAATATTTCGTGATATGGGCCAACATAGGCGAGATGATTGCCTTCTGCATCAATGAAGCCAATGTCAACATACGAGTCAGATTTTGCATGCATTATTGAAAATAATTTATTCAAATATGCTTCGTCAGCAAGCTCATGTATCCTGTTGGTATGGGCAACTGTATATATCTGGGAAATGCGTTCACTCAAAAAAAGATCAATAGTGTCTCTCCTTGCTTCAACTCTGTTTAATAGAGTTTCAGAGACTTGATCTGTATATATTTTATTAAAAACAATATACAAAGATGTGGATACTATTAATAAAGGAATAACGGAAAATCCTACAATGGCAAGGCAGTGTTGCCACCAAATTTTGGTATAGTTTCTTTCCATCTTGTCGTCCCCTGTAGAGAAAAAACATGGCCCAACATAGGATTTTGGGCTCCTCAGCAGAATCTGTGGGTAACCTTGGGTGTAGGTAGGTCACCAAGTGCATGATACAAGGCTATTTTTAGCCCATCATAGGTGCGAAACCCATAGGATCGCTTGGTGACCACCTTGGCCTTGTTGTTGAAACCTTCCACGCAGC
>JABMJC010000066.1 GCA_013201405.1 Desulfobulbaceae bacterium | reverse complement strand
TGCAGCCCGATTACCACGCTGTACATCTTTGTAGCGCAAGTGAAAAACCGGGAGGACGTTGGCCCCATGTGCCTCAAGCGAGTGAATAAGTGCATCGATAAAAGCCAGGTTACTGTTGAGCCAATAGGTCTGATAAAACCAGAGACCAATAGTTGGTTTCGCTGGATCTACCCTCTCAGCAAGATACGTTTCCAGGCTGGGCGTCTGGCTGTATGCAGGATGGTAGATGCCGTCATCCGGCAGGGCCTGTGGTGGTGGACAGGGTAGTGTAGTCTTGTGCACACGGTTATGCAGGAAAAGCAGCAAACTGTGGAAATTTTGCGGCCCACCCAGAAGCATGTAGCGGTGCATTTCGTCCCAGAGCGGCGTACCAAAGGCCGTGGAGTGTTCCCGCGCAGCCTCGATACTGTCTTCATCACCACCAGATGGTTGCACATGTACCAGGGGCCGATCCTTGGCGGGGATTTTTTCCAGTTCCTCGGTCAACCGGGCAAAGGCCGGAAAGGATCGTGCGCCGCCGTGCAAGTAAATGATACAGACATCCGCCTTGAGTGCTTCGCGGACAAAGGCCTGGCAGCGGGCTTCGTCAAAAAGCTGGGTTTGGGTGCGGGCATGCACGCGCAGACTCAGACCCTGGTCGAGAAAACGTTGCACCCCTGCACTGAGTGATGGAATTTCTGTGGCTGTGGCGGAAAAATAAACAAGAGAGAGGGACGAGAGCACAGGCATTACATTGACTCCGGCTGGGGAACAGACAAAGGGGCTGGGCGATCAAATACCATCGCATCCATGGTGTCCAAAAAAGTCAGAAACTGATCCGCGTCCTGACAGAGGTAAAGAGAGTTTTTTTCGTCGCCGGCAAACAGGTCCGCAATATCGCTGCGCAGACTGAGCACGGTCTTGCCCTGACGCAGGGCACTGTGCAGCAAGTCCACATTGGCCATATTGGCCGGGCCAAGGGCAAAGCCGCTATCCACCACAAAGTCGCAGGTAGCAAGCACCCGCAGGGCCTGCTCTGCGCCGGCACCATCAATCGTTTCCATGGGCCCCACACTGATGCACTCTGCCCCTAAGGCCCTGGCCACATGAAAATCCAGATCATGCTTTTGCAAAACCCCGGTGGCCACGGCAAAACCCTTCTTGGCCAGCATGCGGTACACGAGTGCCCCGCTGCCCATGCCCCCCACCACAAAGGCTTTGCCACTGCTTGTCGGACTGCGCATTTCCAAGCTGCCCAGGGCGCTGTCAAAGACAGCCTGCTCAACGTTGTAGAGTTGAGACACCGAAGCAGAATTCAGGACCGTTTCCGGCGATCCCCAGGCCATCATGCCATTGTCTTTAATCAATGCCACCCGGTCGCTGATCTTGGCGGCAATATCCACATCATGGAGCGAAGCCAGCACCGTAATGCCCTGGCAGCGACAGAGATCGCGCAAAATGGCCATCACCTCCATGCGGTGGCGGAGATCGAGGTGGACGGTCGGCTCATCCAGCAGTAGCAGCTGCGGATCCTGGGCCAGGGCACGGGCAATGAGCACCTTCTGCCGCTCACCATCGCTTAAGTCGCTGAACTGGCGGCGCTGTAAATGCTCGGCTCGCACCGCCTGCAGGGCAGCCTGAATACGGCTGATATCTTCAGCCTGCAGCCGACCCAGGTAATCGGTATGCGGGTAACGACCCAGGGCAACGAATTCCTCCACCGTAAAAAGAGGCGGGCTAATTTTGTCGGTCAGCACTACAGCCATGATGCGCGCCAACTCAAGGGCACGCAGTTTGGTCAATTCTTTGCCCCGCAACAGAATATTACCCGCCAAGGGGGGAAGATGTCGGGAAAGGGTGCGGAGCAACGTGGTTTTTCCGGCACCGTTTGGGCCCAAGAGGCTGATAAACTGCCCTGCTTCGCAGGCAAAATGCAGCCCTTGCAAGACCGGGATATTTTTATGGCCCACGCTGAGGTTATGCACCTTAAGTACTGGTGTTGCGCTGGCTCTGTTCATAGTTTGACCCGTCGTTTCAAAAGCAGGGAGATGACAATGGGTGCGCCAAAAAAGGCGGTAATGGCGGAAAGCGGCAACTCCACCGGTGCCATAACCGTGCGGGCGATGAGGTCGCACAAACTGGTGACCACCGCACCCATCAGGCAGGCGCCGGGAATGAGAATGCGGTTATCAGAGGTGCCGAAACTGAGCCGGGCCATATGCGGCACAGCCATGCCGACAAAGGCCACGGGCCCGGCCATGGCGGTGATCATTCCAGCCAAAGCACAGGAACAAAGGAGAATAAGCAGGCGGAAACGACGGATATTCACTCCCAGGGAGGCAGCGTATTCCTCACCGAGTAAAAAGGCGTTGAGCGGCTTGCTCAGCAGGTAAAGCAGACCGATAATCAAGCCCCCACCCACCAGAAGCAGCATGATCTCATCCCATTTAAAGCCGGAAAAGCTGCCCAGCTGCCAGAGGACAAAGCCCTTGATCTTTTCTTTTTCCGCAAGCGCGGTGAGGATAGCGGTGACCGCGCCACAGAGATAGCCCACCATCAGGCCAACGATCAACAGCGTGACCCCACCACCCACGCGGTTGGCAATCACCAGCACCAAAAACATCACCGCATAGGCGCCAAGAAAGGCAGCGAGCGTGTTCAGATAGGGGCTGAACATGGTCAGCCCGGCGCTGACTGTGGTGAGCATGACAAAAGACACCATCAGGGTTGCGCCGGACGAAATACCCAGAATGTAGGGCCCCACAATGGGGTTACGGAAATAGATCTGCAGAAGGAGGCCCGAGGCTGCCAGGTAGGCACCGCCAAAAATAGCGGCAATGGCCCTGGGAATGCGGATGTTCCAGATAATGGAGCCTGCAGTGGAGGTTGAGGCTTCGGCCGGAGCCTGCAAGATCCTGATGATTTCAGCGAGTGGGTAGTGCACCGAACCGATGGTTACGTTGAGCAGCAGGAGCAGCACAGCGGCACAACCCAGGAGAATAAACACCAGGGTAGGCCGACGACTGAGCAGTGAGGAACGTACCGGAGTAATGGCAAGATCAGCGGTGCTCACGGGTGAACCTCGCTCTGGGCCTGGGAAGCGGTGGGATCAGTAGCTGGCAGCTCCTCAAAAAACTGGTATTGAAAGGCCGGATAACTGTCTGGATGGAGGATGGCGCTGATTTCCGTGAGGATTTCATCCATCCTGTCCATGGACTGAATATAACAGGGGGTGGGTGCATAGACCCGGCCATGTTTCAGCGGTGCAATATTTTTAATCAACGGATTCATGCGGGCAATGGCTGCCTTGGAGGTGGCACCTGAATCCTTGGTGCGGTAGGTGAAGAAGATGTCGGCATCCTCGCCCGAGTACAGAAAGCGCTCCACTGTAATTTCTATACACGAGGTGCCAAACACGTCGCTGAACTGGTAGTTGCTCTGGGCCAGTTCAACCAACTCGCCCACCCAGGCATTGCCAGGCTCCACCAGCACCCGCTTTTCGTAGATATCGCCCCACATTACCTTGGGCTGCATGCGGCTGGCCGCGGTGCGGGCACGAATCTCCTTGAGGGCCGCATCCACCTTGGCAAAATAGTGGTCTGCCTCCTGTTCCCGGCCAAAAAAAGGGGCGAGAAATTGCACGTAGCGCATGCGCGCATTCAGACAGGTGGCCTGCGGTGTACTGGTAATCACCGCTGGGATACGCAGGTCGTCCAAGATCGGCACGGCAGAAGGATCCCAGGTGAGCACCAGCTCCGGCTCGGCCTGCTTCAGTCTCTCAAAGTCAATACTGGAGGCATCGCCCAGATAGACAATACGGCCCTCCTGCATGCCGCGTGCAATATCCGGGCTACAGCCGGCCCATTCCTTTTCCGGTACAGTCACACCCACCAGTACCTCGTCCAGCACGCCCAGCATGCGCAGGGTGGCCACATCGAAATAGCCGTAGGCCGCCACCCGCCGTACCGGCGTACGTACCACCTGTTTGGGATTACAATCTTCGGGCAGGGGTGCTCCCCGTGGAATGAGCACCAGGGTGCGGCCTGCACCGTCCCGCACCTCGGTGCGGGTGGGTGAAATATGGCGCACTGAAAACTCGCCAATCTGCAAAAAAGCGGGCCGGGTCTCTGCACCCAAGGGTTGATCGCCTTGGCTTGCATCCTGTTGCCGGCAGCCAGCAATCAACAGCAGGACGCAGGCCAGCAGCACTGGCCCCAAGCGAAGCAAACAGGGTTTGCGCACAGCCCTGTGCAGCATGGTCTTCATTTCCGTACCTCCCAAAAAATACGCCAATCCAGCATATATGCGCCAATGCCCAGGCAGAACATGGCTATGCCGGCAAGATATAAAACAACCCCTGGATCCTTACGGATATGCAGATCGATTCGCTTATTTAAGCGCATACCGCCTGGCTTTTTCGGGGCAAAATTATCCAGATGCACACTGTAGCCGCCCAGTCGCACTGGTCGGTTGTAGCCGAGGGTAGCTTCCCAGGTTTGCCCATCTGCACGCAGCACCAAGGCGGCCTGTGGTCTGATAACCTCGCCCTGAAAAACATCCAATCGTATGCCCTGATATGGCTGATGGATAAAATCGGTGAAGGTGATGCTGCCGGCATTGTCAGGCAGAGTGTAGGACCTGCCGGGCAAGAGCACTGTGCCAACCACCACCTCGGTGTACAGATAACTGGCCAGATACCCCACAAGAATAACCAGCACCGCTGCATGCATAATATGCGGCCCCAGCTTAGCCACCAGCCGCAGCCTGGGCAGCGAAGCACGGGCGGCCAGCAGGTGCCGCACCCGTTCCAGGGTGCAGCTCGCCGTATTCAGGGCCAGCACGGCCAAGAGCAGCAAAAGGAGAAAAAACCAACTTGTGTGCTGGAGATTACCCAGCCCATAGGTTTGTATCCAAGGAACAATCCCCAGATCGTTGAGTGGAATAAAGAGCGCTGTGCGCCATTTGATGCAGGCATAACCCCACAACACATCTGCTGCCAGAAGCAGGCAGAGGACAATGGTCAGGTTGATGGAGGCCAGGGCCCGCCAGAAAAGAGTCGGAACACGCAGAACATTCACAACGTTCACCAAAGCGGGCGGAAGGGGCCAAAATCAGCTAGCAGGCTGAGCACCAGGGCGGCACAACCGCCAGCAGCTGCAAACAAGGCGCGTGCGCGCAGGCCCCAGGTCCTGGAAAAGTGCAGGTGCAAGAGGGCAATGTAGATGAACCACACCGCCATCATCAGTAAAATGGCAGGATCATGCCAGATAACCGGCGTGCCCCAGCCCAGATAGGCCCACATCTCTCCGCTGAACATGGACAGCGTCCATAGAACAAAACCCCAGGCCGCCCAGGACAAGACCCGCCGCATGCACAGGCTGCGCTCTTCAACTGTTGCAGTAAAAAAGGTGATGCTCCAGGCCAGGCTGAAAATAAAACAAACCCGGCCCGCTGCTCCGGCAAAGAGCATAATATGGGCAAAGAGGCTGTCGGAGCGAAGAAAGGGCAGGTAAAAATCCTTGGGAAAGAGCTGGGCCGCAGCCAGGCAGATGATGATGGCCAGCAGGGCCAGCTGCTCTACCCGCCGCTTCAGTGGTTCTGCTGACAAGTACACAGCACTACGCAGCAGCAACATACTGACCAGCAGGCAGGGGGTGAGCACCGGTGCCAGGTGCATGGGCAGCATGGGCCAGGCCTGGCTGTAGCGATACAGTACAATCAGAGCATTGCTGACCAGGGCAAATGCCAGCAGCAGGAGCAAGGTTCGCCGCCAGCCTGTGCAGGAGACGGCAAAAGCTCCAGCATACAGGATCAGCACCCAAGAAAGCGGAATGTGCAACATTGACAGAGTCATCGTCTCCATAACCATTTCCATCGTTATCCCCTAACGCAGCTGAAAGCGGATGGTTTGTTCCACCAGCACCTTGACCGCTGCCCCATTGATGGTACCCGGGCGAAAACGCCAGCGACCAATGGAATTGATGACGCTCTTGTCGAATATTCCTTCTGGTTCGGCCGCCAAAACCCGTATCTGTTCTGGCTGGCCATGCTCATTGACCACAAACTGCACCTGCACCCAGCCTTCAATGTTGCGGCGGCGGGCCGAGGGCGGGTAGGCAGGCTGGGTTCTTTTCAGGGCACTGAGCGAGCCGTCAATTTCTCCGGGGCTGTATACCCCGCCGCGGGCACCCCCCTGCTTCCCTGTCTGGCTTGTGCTTTGTGTTGGAATCTGTATTTGACTTTGCCCTGTCGCAGGCGCATCACTGCGAGGGGGTTCCGTTGTTTCCACTACTTTTGGAGGCTGCTGGGTTGGCTCCTGTTTGGGTTGCTCCTTTTTTTTAGGGACCGGCTTCTTACGTGCCACCGGTTTGATCGCAACCGCTTCGACAGGTACTGGCGGTGGAACCGGCTCAGCCATGGCAGGCTCGGGAGGTGCAGGCGCGGCAGCCGGCCCATCCCCTTGCTCCACTGCATCGGGCAAGTGCAGGATGCTCAGCTCCATTGGCACCGGCGGCAAGGCTACCTGCTGTTGCGCAGCAGCCGACCAGAACGCCAGCAACAGCACAACATGCACGGCAATCGAAAAACTATTTCCCTTAATCTGGGCATTCATAGCTGCTCGGTTTGCAGGCTGAGACTGGTAAAACCCAAGACCTTGATGCGCTCGTACACGGCAACAAAGCCTTGCAAGGCCAGTTCTTTATCAGCCCGAAGCAAAAGTGGCGTATCACGCTCAGTGGCACTTAAGGCAGCAGACAGATCGTCTAGGCTGAGTTGTTGTTCGTCCAGCCAAAGCTGGCCATCTTTATCCACCACAATGGTGCGGGATTGCACGGATGCGGCCATTTCACTGTTTTCTGCCTTGGGCAGATTCACCTGAATACTGCCGGTGGCAATAAAGGTCGAAGTGGTGAGCACAATGGTCAACAGCACCAGCATGACATCCACCAAGGGAATGACATTGAGATAATCAAACTCTTGTTCGTTCATGGGCGATATCCCACCGCAGAAGCAGCACCCTGCTCTGTCTGAGCAGCAAATTGTAGAGCGCCACCGCTGGAATGGCCACCAGCAGGCCAACGGCCGTAGCCTTAAGGGCCAGGGCCAGGCCCTGCATGATCTTGGCGGTGTCAAAGCCAACAACACCAATATCGTAGAAGGTGAGCATGATGCCCAATACCGTGCCCAAGAGGCCGATATAGGGCGCATTGGCACCAATGGTGGCAATGAGGTGCAGCTTGCTGGAAAGGTGCAGTTCCAGTTCCTTGCGGGTACCAAAGCTTTCCAGGCGCACAGCGCGGTACACCAGGTAGCGCTCGACGGCAATGGCCAGCGCGATGATGCTCATCAAGAACAGAAGCCCCAAAATTCCGTAGTCAACCAGATCATGCAGCCAGTTCATAATTCCTCCTTCCCTGCTTGATCCGGCAGGCCGGCAGCCTGGAGCCTGCTGTGGCTGGCATGGGCCAAACGTTCTGCATAACGAACGTCCTGCATGTATCTGCATACTGTTTGCCAGAACGTGCACAAAAAGAGGAACAGCCTGTGCCCTAGTGCAGGGCTACCGCGGTAAAAGGAAACAGAGGTAAACAAAAAGGAACACAAGCCACAAAGCATATACGTGCGGCTTAGCATTGTGCCCGTACATACCTGGGTTGTGAAAGCTGGCGGGGCTAATGGAGGATGCAGACACAGGTCAGCCCGAGGCCGCCGGCAAGCAAAGAAAAAAGAGAGGGGGCGTGCTTTACGCTCGCCTTGGAAGTTGTAACAGGGTGTACTATCAGGTCTACCACCAAGCATGGGCTCCTCGCACCGGAGAGGTGAACGAAAAACCGCTGGATGGTCTGTGCCCGATCAGTGCATAAAAAAAATCCCGGATCGAAAACATCATCGATCCGGGATTGCCCTTTTTTATCCACAGAATATATGCTGGACACGCCGCCGTCCACGCGGTCGTTTCCTAACCATTCAGGCAGGTTTTCTGACTCCTGGATTATCCTACTGGCTGCGTCTTCCCAACCTTATGGTCAGTGACTTTGGTGCAGCGTTCGTCCCCAGTTACAGCGGCGGGCCCGTTTTCGAATTACACGAAATTCCCTTTTATACTCTTGCGAGCACCTGAACTTACGGCAGGCTTTACTGTCACTCTAGACAAAAGTCAAGAATTAATATTTTTAAGTTTGACCTTTTACAATTGTGAACCAGACTTGTTTGGCAAAGGCAAAACGACAAGGCTAAGTTGCACTGCATATTACCTGCCAGTAGCCAACACAGTTATCCAAGGTGGAGCAGCAAGCTGCTTAAACCTTCTGCTCAACCTGGGTAAAACAGGGAATACACAGGGTTTGCCCTGCAAAACGACGGGTGCGCGATTCCATGGTTTTTTCGCCACAGTGTTCACAGCCCAAGCTCTGCAAAATGCGGGCAGGACGGGGCGCTCCCTGCTGCTGCATGGTAAGCAAAAACATCTCCTCCAACGGCAAATTCATAAACCGCTTTTGCAGCAAGGCGCGCAATTCGGCCATGCGCTGCATATCGGCCTCGCTGGCCATGCAGCTACTGCTTTTCTTCGCCAGATCAGCCAGCTCTTCATCCATTTCGCCACGCACATCTGGCCTGAGGAGTGCCCGGAATCCCTTGCCGCTCTCGCGGCAAAAAAAAGAAAAGGCCATCTTACCGTAATCGCGGTGGATGAGATTTCCCTTGCCCATGGTCGCACCGGTGAGAAACTGGATGGCGTCCACGCCACACATATCTGTTTCCACAACAGCAACAAGCTCGTTGTCCCGTGGGTTATCCAGCTCGCGCAGGGCCAATTCGGCTGCACGGATGCCAATGGCCAGACCTGGACAAAAATGGCCGTGAAAATCAATAGTTGCCTTGATGCGTTCTGCGGAAATTTGACAGCTCATGGATGTTCCTTCAGGTTTTCGGCAGCACCACAGGCTGCCCATCAAGATGGTGGATACGCACAGGCAAGCCATACACCTGCTCAATCATGGCAGGGGTAACCTCGTCCGGTGCGGCCGCAGCGTGGATAACGCCGTTTTTAAGAAAAATACTTTGATCTGCATGGCGCAGGGCCATGTTCAGGTCGTGCATGGTCATCACCGCTGCAATGTGGTGTTCGTCAATTACCCGACGGATCAGCCCCATAATTTCAACCTGGTTCTTCAGATCAAGTGCACTGGTAGGCTCGTCTAAAAGCAGGAGCGAAGGCTCCTGTACCAGGGCACGGGCAATGCAGACCTTTTGCAATTCGCCACCGCTGAGACTGTCCACATAGCGCATACCCATGGTGGCCAGGCCCAGGGAGCGGAGCACAGCCTCGGTCATGTTCAGATCTTTTGTCCCCATGCGCCAACGGATGTGTGGGGTACGGCCCATGAGCACAGCGTCGAACACCGTGAGACGCGAAGCCTCGTTTTTTTGGGAAACATAGGCCAGGTCACGGGCAATGGTTGTTGCTGATAAACTCAAAATATTGCGTTCTTCCACCAGGACCGCGCCGCGGGTTGGTTTGTGTATGGCGTTGATACACTTGAGCAAGGTGGTTTTGCCCACCCCATTGGGCCCAAGGATGGCCAACAACTGCCCACGCTCAAGGGCAAAGCTGATTCCAGCCAGCAGTGGATGGCTATTATAGGTGAAATGCAGATCCTGTACCCGCAGCATCATGGTCGCTGTCCCCGGATGATCAGCCACAAAAAGGCAGGTGCGCCAAGAAAGGCGGTCAAAACCGAGACCGGCACCAGATGCGGCATGAGCACCAGACGCGCGGCTGTGTCGGCAAGTAACAGGAGAAGGGCCCCGCCAACCAGAGAGGCTGGCAGCAGAAAGCGGTGATCTGCACCAATGAGACGGCGGAACATGTGCGGAATCACCAAGCCCACAAAGCCGATAATCCCCAAACAGGCGATGAGCACCGCTGTCACCAGACTGGCCAGCAACATTCCGCCCATGCGTACGCGCTCCACCCGCACACCCAGGCCGCGTGCTGTTTCGTCACCGGCATCAATGGCGTTGTAGTTCCAGCTGTTGGCCCAGAAAAAGAGAAAACAAAACAGGGTAACCGCAGCCATAATCCCCAGTTCGTTCCAGGAGGCCCGTGCCGTATCGCCAAAGGTCCAGAAGACCATGGCCGCCAACTGCACATCCGAGGCAAAAAACTGTAAGAACATGGTTGCAGCAGTGCACAGCGCACCCAAGGCCACCCCGGCCAAAATCATGGTTTCGGGCCTGGTGCCACGGAGCCGTGAAATGGCGACAATAACCGCAGATGCCGCCAAGCTGGCTGCCAATGCAGCCGCTGTGGTGGTGTAGGGATTGATGATGGTCACAGCGTTTCTGCCTGAGCCAGTCAGCCCGGAACCGAGCATCACTGAGCAGGCGGCACCAAAGGCCGCGGCATGGGCAATGCCCAGGGTAAAGGGGGAACCCAGGGGATTGCGTAAGACCGCCTGCATGACCGCCCCGGCAATCGCCAGGCCGCCCCCCGCCACCATGGCGGACAGGGCTTGGGGCAGACGAATGCCACATACAATGGCATTTGTGCGCTGGTCAGGCGCTGCACCAAACAGGCTGGCCAGCACATCGACCGCCGGTATTCGAGCAGAGCCCAGTCCCAGGGAAAAGATCAAAACAGCACCCAGCCCCAGACAGCACAGGATGATAATGGCGTTTTTCCAGCCCAGGTAGCGGAAGTATTCTTCTGGCGCATGCCCGTGCTCAGCATGCATCAACGTACCTGCAAAGGGGTGAAAGCCTGATGGCCAAACTTCTCGTTCATGGCTGCAAACACCGGCTTGCCGACCACAAAGCGATAAATGGCATCGGCCTGGACCACGGGATCGATATCCTGGAAGCGCTCTGGGTAAAGCACCTTGCCAATGAAGTAGGCATTGGCCAGGATGGACTCAAAATTCTGAGAATACCAATTATAGGGGAGCAGGCCAAAAACCCGCCCCTTGATGGCTGCATCCAAATTGGCGTATGCTGGATCGTTGCGCAGTTCAAAAAGGCCGCCTGCCCTGTCTCCCATTTGTAGGGTGGAGAGATCCACAAAAAGATACTCTGGGTTCCATGCCACAATCTGCTCTTTGGCAACATCTGCGGTGGCCATCTTCTTGCCCAGACCCTGGCCAGCCAGGTTGCGCGCACCAATAAAAGCAAAAGGTGGATAAGCCGGCTCGGTTGACTGAAATCCATGTGGCCCCCTGAAGGCCACCCCGCCCAGATAAACAGAGGGACGTTCGGCAGCCGGAATATCTGCCGTGCGCGCGTGCAAATCGTCGATGGCCTGTTCAAAATAGGCAATCAATTCTTCGGCCCGTTGACTCTTGCCAATAATGTCGCCCATGAGCCGCAAAGATGCGTACAAGTGTGGACGCCTGTCGCCCAAGTTGCCCGCATCCACCACCACAACAGGAATGCCGGTTTTGGCCTGCAGTTCGTTGGGATCGTAGCCTGAGCCGCCAAAAATTTTGAAGATGAGCTGGGGCTGCGGCTCCAGGGTCAAAATCAGCTCTGGATTGTCATGCCCGCGGAACTGGCCGAATACCGGCATGTTTTTGAATTGCGGATTGGCCAAGGCATAGGGACGGGCGTCAAACTCGTTGCGTCTGGTTTCAATATCATCCACCGCCACCACCAGATGCTGCCCCTGCAGGTAGCTGAGCAGGCGCAGACAGCCTGAACCCGAACAGAGTACCCGCTCCACTGAATCGGGAATCTGCACCACCCTTTCCATGGCATCGGTGATGGTGCGGGCCTGGGCGCTGTGCCCGACAAGCAGAACAATAAAAAATACGTAAGCAAGACGAATCATGATGAGCCCTGGTTGTGAAGTTTTCAGTTTCCTGGCCAGATACAACAGGCCATTACCGTCGACACTCTGATGCATTGCCTCATCAGGTTTCATCAGGTTATTTGAGAGGCAACATTAGGTCAAAATCGGTTGATACCCGTCGCAGACAGGCAGGGCAGGCAACGGAAACTTGCCTTCATCCGCGTTGTTGCACCTTTGTTGCACCTTTTAAGGGCAGGCAATGCTGCCACCTGTCTTGGCCACGGTATACCAGAAAATAACACTCATCGAGAATACGTAACAAACTAACAGGCTCAGCGTTATTTTCAACAAGTTTTCTCACAAATCACAAAAAAATATTACTGGCCAAAAAAACAAAACAAGAGTGGCCAAGCAACCGCACAGAGGCATTTAAGACGCAGATGGACCGGCGCCCTGGTCAGTGAAACGACAAGCCGTTCCCATAGATAGATACGTGCTACGAATTGTATGATCGGCTGATGCCCGGCGGGAACCAATCTTGGTCGATCGTTTGCGGGGATCGCTTGTGGGGAAGTTGGTGCGCTAGGGAGGTAGTACAAAAATAAGTGCAGTAAAGACATTCATGCTGCAGGCGCGCAGGCATGCAGCATGAATCTTCTTCCAAACGGTCTACAAGTCGCAGCGACGACAGTTTTCGTATGAACTGATGTACTGCTCGATACTTTGGGCGATGGTGTTGAAAATACTGATACACTTGGCCTCGTCGCTCTCAAGCAGGGTAATCCGGAAACCCTGCAGATCGGTGGCAAATGAGGAAAGCGGCACCACACAGATACCGGTGGAAGCCAACAGATGATAAACAAAGCGCTTGTCCGGCTGCACGCCTGCGCCGGTAACCAGGTGCTCTACAGTTGCGCGCACCGCATCATTGGCAATGGGTAGTGACTGCATATGGTTGAGCACACCCTCCTCAAAAACCACGCTCATGTAAAAAGCGCCATTGGTGCGATTCACCAACACTCCCTTTAGTCCCTTTAGGGCATCGTAGGCGATGTTGGAGTTGCGCTCATAAAGGCGAATGCGCTGTTGGAGATAAGGCCAGTACTGCGGATGCGCCTTGATACGCGGCATAACTACCTGCGGCAGGGTGGCGGAACACACCTCCAGCATCTTGGCGTTGAGGATGGACTGCACATAGGTAGCGAACATGGGATCGCGCTTACGGTTGTACACCTCGATCCAGCCGCAGCGGCTGCCGGGCCAGGGCATTTCCTTGGAAATACCGCGCATGCAGATAGCTGGCACCTTGTTGTCGATCACTGTGCACAGGGGCGTGCACACCGTGCCATTGAAGGTCATATTCTGATACACTTCATCGCAGATGATGAAGAGATCATTCTTCTCGCAGATGTCGACAATAGCGCGCATCACCTCGGCAGGATACACCGCACCGGTAGGGTTGTCGGGGTTGATGACAAGAATGCCCGCCACCGCCGGGTTGTACTTGATATGGTTTTCTATATCCTCCAAATCCGGATACCAAAGATGGTTAGGGTCGAGGATATAGGTAACAGGCTCGGCTCCGGCATGGGCCGCTTCGGCCGAAGAGTGGGTAGTGTAACTCGGTGTGGGCACGATCACCCTGGCAGTGCGCTTGAGAAAGCCGTACACCTTGGAAATGGCATCGCCCAGGCCGTTGAAAAAAATAACATCCTCGGCATCGATCTGCGCACCGCCCTTGCTGTTGGTGATTTTGGCAACAAACTCCCGCGCTTCCAGCATACCCTTGGTGGGACTGTAGGCGTAGGTGGCGTTGTCGCGCACCGCATCGGCCACGATATCTTTCATCCAATCAGGTATCTCTTCACCTTTGGCCACCGGATCACCGATGTTTTCGTAATACACCTGCACACCCAACCGCTCGAGTTGCTCGGCCACCGCAACAATATTGCGGATTTCATAGGTAAGGACACCAGCCCCGGCATGTAAAATATCTGTTCGCATCGTTAAGGCCTACAAAAGAAAAAGGAAGCCAGCCGGGAAAAAACACTCCGGCTGGCGCACAGAGAAATTATGGCTCTTCGTCGTTTCAAGTGGATTTGAGGAGCTGCTGGATAGGCGCAGCCAGCA
>JABMJC010000065.1 GCA_013201405.1 Desulfobulbaceae bacterium | reverse complement strand
ATTGTCACACTTTTTTTCGGTGGTTTTCAAATTCCGTGGATGAGCACTGCTTTCATGGTCGAGCATACCAGACTGGTGGTAGTGCTTCTCATGCTGCTTGTGCCCGTGTTCGCGTATTTTTTTGCAGGCTGGATCAGAAAGAATAACCGTAGCCATTTCCCACGCGAAAACGATCCAGACCTCGTTGAAGCAAAGTGGTATATCAGGGTACTCTGGGCAGCGGTCATCCTCATTGAATTGATATTGCTGTTTTTTCTGATAGCTGGCGCAGGTGGGGCTGCAGCCCGAATCTTGGCAGCGAGCCTGCAAATCACCTCCTTTTTGGTCAAGGTTACCTTCATGTGCTTTGTCTATGTCTGGGTGCGGTGGACCTTGCCCCGCTTCCGCTACGATCAGCTGCAGAAGTTGGGTTGGCAGACCCTGTTGCCGCTTTCTCTGCTGAATATTCTGATTACTAGCGCTGTTGTTGTTGCACTGAGCTGAGAGAGGAACTGGCATGAGCATTGATATCAAGACCATTGAGCGGAAGGGTGATACTCCGCAGGAGCGCGTCTATCTGATCGAGGTTTTTAAGGGAATGGCGGTGACCTTTGGCCATTTTATCCGGAATTTTCTCGATAATTCCAAATTGTATATACGCCACTATCCCGAGGTGGAACCGGAAATCACCCCGCGCTGGCGCGGCCGGCACCGACTGACCCGCCACGAAGACGGGACGATCAAGTGCGTGGCTTGCTTCATGTGTCAAACAAACTGCCCGGCCAAATGTATCATGATTGAGGCAGGGGAGCGCGGCGACGATAGAACAGAAAAGCTGCCGATTCGCTTTGATATTGATTTGCTGGAGTGCATCTACTGCGGCTACTGTGTCGAAGCATGTCCCATGGATGCCATCCGCATGGATACCGGCATCTATGCCCTGACCGGTACAGCCCGAGAGTCCTTTGTCATTGGACTTGAAGAGCTGTTACGCAGTGAAAGTCCTTTCACGGACGAAGAGTACAAAAAGGGGAGCAAATAAGCCATGTTGGTTGATCTGCTGTTCACATGTTTTGCTGTATTTTCGGTGCTTGGCGCGCTGGGACTAATCATCTTCCGCCATCCAATGAATGGAGCGATGAGCTTTCTGGTGACCCTTGTTTCGCTTGCTGGCCTCTATGCCCTTTTGTCGGCGAAGTTGCTCTTTGCCCTGCAACTGATCGTGTATGCAGGTGCGATCATGTCGCTGGTGGTTTTTGTCATCATGTTCCTCAACATCCAGCCAGACCAGCTTCCCGCGGAAAAGACCAAAGTCACCTACTTGGTGGCTGGCGGGGTTGCGGTCACGCCGGTGGCTTTTTTTCTCCTCAAGGTGATCAACCGCTTGCCCAATATGCCGGTGAGTTTTGCCGACGAGGGTTTTGGTGGAGTCAAAGAAGTGGGGCTGATCTTTTTCAGAGAATGGCTGGTACCCTTTGAGATTGTTTCCATCCTCTTGCTGACCGCTCTGGTCGGAGCGGTTGTGCTCGCCGGAAAAAGGGAGAAAAATAAATGATTCACGATTATCTGGTGCTCAGCGTTATCCTTTTTTGCTTGGGAGTGGTGGGGGTTTTTGCCCGGCGCAATTTCTTTACCGTCTTCATGTCGGTTGAGTTGATGCTCAATGCATCTAACTTGGCCTTCATCGCCTTTGCCCGCCTGCAGCAGAACATGGATGGTCATGTTCTGGCCCTGCTGATCATGGCGGTTGCCGCTGCCGAGGCTGCCCTTGCTTTGGCCGTGGTGATCTTGCTGCACAAGCAGACCGGCAAACTCGACACCAATGTTTTCAGTCTGTTGAAGGGGTGATTCCATGGAACACAGCACCTTTTATCTGGGGATGATCCCGCTCTATCCGCTCTTGGGGGCGGTCTGTATCGGATTGTTCCATGTTCTTACCTGTAAACGCTGGCAAGTGCCGCCATTGGTGTATGGCCTTTTGGCCTGTGTCGGCCCGGCCATGTCCTTCTTCCTGGCCCTGCGGGTTTTCTTCGAACTTCGCGCCCTGCCGCTGGATGCACGCTTTTTCACCTATAAGGCCTTTACCTGGTTCAGCGTCGGTGATCTCCATCTGGACATGGGATTTTTGGCAGATCCCCTGTCTGGCCTGATGCTGCTCTTTGTCACCTTTATCGGTACGCTGATCCATGTCTATTCCATAGGTTACATGAGTGGTGACAAGAGTTATGCCAAGTTCTTCGCCTACATGAATCTTTTCCTCGGCAGCATGCTCATTCTGGTGCTGGGCGACAGTCCAGTGGTCATGTTTGTCGGTTGGGAAGGTGTTGGCCTTTGTTCCTATTTGCTCATCAGTTATTATAGCGAAGACCGCGATAATGTACTGGCCGGCAACAAGGCCTTTATCGTCAACCGCATCGGCGATCTCGGTTTTGTCCTGGGCATGGGGTTTCTATTTTGGGCCATCGGCTCCCACGGCTTTGATTTTCTCTCGCTTAAAGCCAATGCCCACATGATGACCGAGTCCTCTATTTTGATCGTCTGTCTTCTGCTCTTTGTGGGTGCCACGGGCAAGTCGGCTCAGATTCCGCTCTACGTGTGGTTGCCAGACGCCATGGCTGGCCCTACGCCGGTTTCCGCTCTGATCCATGCCGCAACCATGGTAACAGCCGGTGTTTACATGGTGGCTCGCTTCAGTTTCCTCTATGTCGAGGTTGCTGCTGCCGGCATGATCGTGGCCTGGATCGGTATTCTCACCGCACTCTTGGCTGCCATTTTCGGTATGTTTCAGGACGATATTAAAAAAGTTCTGGCCTATTCCACGGTCAGTCAGTTGGGGTATATGTTTGCAGGTGTTGGTGTTACTGCATACTCAGCCGGCATTTTCCATGTGTTTACCCATGCCTTTTTCAAGGCCCTGCTCTTTCTTGGCGCAGGTGCGGTTATCTATGTGTTGCACCATGAACAAAATATCTGGAAGATGGGCGGATTGAAGAAGAAGATGCCCATCACCTATTGCACCATGCTCATCGGTGCACTGGCCTTGGCTGGATGCCCACCTTTTGCCGGTTTTTTTAGCAAGGATGAAATCCTGTACAGTGCGCTGGCCAATGGGCATTTTTTCATCTGGCTCATTGGTGTATTGGTCGCTGCCATGACCGCCTACTATACCTTCCGCATGATCTTTGTTGTCTTTCATGGGCAACCGCGTGATCAGCAGGCATATGACCATGCCCATGAAGCCCCACTGGTCATGACCGTTCCACTTATCATCTTGGCCATCGGTGCTCTTTTTGCGGGATTTTACAATCTGCCTGCCATTTTTGGCGGCGAACAGATGATCTCCCACTGGCTTGCACCCAGCGTGGCTGATCAGCACCCGCACGACTCGTTCCTGCTCGAATTTTTTGTCATTGCCACGAGTGTTGCCGCCTTTGCTTTTGGTCTGTGGGTGGCCTACAAGCGTTTTGGCAAGGGTGCTGAAGAGCCGGTATTCACTGGTTTTGCACGCTTCGCCTACCACAAATTCTACGTTGATGAACTGTATGACGCAGTTTTTGTGCGGCCCTACAAGGCCATCGGCGCCGAGATATCAGAGGGTGTTGAGCCCAATATGACCGATGCGCCGGTCACTGGCATTGCCCGGCTCTATATGCGAGTGGGTACCTTGGTTAAGGTGTTACAGAGTGGGTATGTGCGTGTTTACGCCATATACATGGTCCTTGGCCTGGGAATTATGAGTTTCATCCTCTCTCAATCGTTGAATTAACCTAGGTGAAAGAATGTTTGCACATCTCCTTTCAGTGATGATCTTTCTGCCGATTGTAGCGGGGTTGATCCTACTTTTTGCCCCTCTAAGCAGAACAACGGCGCGGATCGTGGGCTTCGGGGTTTCCCTGGCAGTTCTAGTACTCAGTATCGATGTATACGCTGGTTTTACCGCGACTGGTAAACTGGAGTTTGTCGAATATATTCCTTGGATCCCTTCGCTGGGCATTGCCTACCATCTTGGGATCGATGGCATTAGTCTGTTCATCCTCATGGCCAGTGCAGTCCTGTTGCCCATGGTCTACGTGCTGTTTGGCACCAGGGAAAAGGGATATTACGCTAATCTGCTCTTGGTGGAAGGTGCCATGATCGGTGCAGTCTGCGCAGCAGACCTGGTTCTCTTCTACGTGTTCTGGGAGGTGATGTTGCTCCCGGTTTTCTTTATGCTTGGTCTTTATGGTGGTCCTCGCAAGATCCCCGCCACCTTGAAGATTACTCTGTACACCATCGCTGGTTCGCTGCTGATGCTGGCTGCCTTGGCCTATCTTGCGGTGCAATATCATGCCCTTACCGGTGAATGGAGCTTCTCCATCGAAAAGATGGGTCTGCTCGACCTGTCTGGACATGCCGCGGCCCTTGCCCTGTTTGGCTTTATGATTGCCTTTGCCATCAAGATTCCGCTTTTTCCCTTTCACACCTGGCTGCCGGATGCCTACACTGAAGCACCCACAGCCACCACTTTTGTTTTGTCGGCGATCATGGCCAAAATCGGCGTATACGGTGTTATCAGGGTGGTGATGCCTGCCTTTGAAATGGAATTCGCCCGCTATGCGCTCTTTTTTGCCTATGCCGGTGTCATTGGCATGATGTATTGCGGGCTGACGGCCATTGCTCAAAAAGACTACAAACGCCTGCTCGCCTTTTCATCTGCCTCGCATATGGGCATAATTGCCGTGGGTGTGTTCAGCATGAATGTGCAGGCATTGACCGGCACCATTTATCAGATAGTGGCCCATGCCACCAGCACTGGCGTACTTTTCCTCTTTGCTGGTATCCTTGAGGAACGTACTCGTACCAGATCCATTAACGACCTTGGTGGTATAGCCAGCCAGGCTCCGATTTTTGCCCTCTTTTTTGCCATTGCTATGCTGGCCTCGGTGGGCTTACCTGGAACAAGCGGTTTTATCGGTGAGTTTCTCATCATACTGGGCGCCTTGAAGTTCAATGTAGCGATTGGTGTCCTGACTGGACTGAGCCTCATCATTGGTGTCTGCTATATGTTGTGGCTGTTTCAACGGGTCTTTTTTGAAAAAAGTAAGACGGCTTCCGAGCGGTTCAAGGATTTGAGTCCCGTGGAAAGCTTGGCTTTTGTCCCTGTTATCTTGTTGATTTTAGTTATGGGAATTTATCCCCATCCCTTTTTGCGTAAGATTGAGCCGAGTACAGCGCAGTATTTTGCTGCCGCGACCCCTGTTGTCGCACAAGCAACCACTGTTACCCCGGCTCTGGCCGCAGACTTGACCACTGAAAAGAATTAGGGTGGAATGCACCATGACAAACGATTTCATGCTCCTCTTTCCTGTCATTTTGGTGAGCTTGGGTGCCATTGGCCTGATGCTTGCCGCCACCAGTCGGTGCGTACAGATTGAGCAGGCGGCTTGGGCCTGCGGCGGCCTGTTTGGTTTTGCCTTTCTTGTTCAACTGGCAGCCACACTCACTGGTGACCAGGCCCTGTACAGCAGTTTGTTCAACGATATTCTGGTGGTCAGTCCTTTTTCTAAAGCTGCAAGCCTGGTGATTTTGGGCTGCGGACTGTTCACGGTGTGCAGTTCCCTGAGCTATTTTAAGAAGAACAATTTCAGCAGCACCGAGTACTACAGCCTCTTGCTTTTTGCGGCATCCGGCATGTTGTTGCTTACCATGACCCGTGAACTGATCAGTACCTTCATTGCACTTGAGATCATGTCGTTGGCCATATATATCCTTGTCGGCTATGATCGTGACAATGTGCTGAGCACAGAAGCGGTGATGAAGTATCTGATATTGGGTGCCTTTGCCGGCGCTTTTTTGACCATGGGCTCTGCCTTTGTCTACGGAGCCGCAGGCAGCACCAAATTTGCTCTTATCGGCAACTTTGTCGCGACAACGGGTTTTTTGTCCAATCCAGCAATCCTGGCAGGCAGCTTTTTTATCCTGGTGGCCTTTCTGTTCAAGGCTGCAGCTTTTCCTTTCCATGCCTGGGTGCTCGATGTTTATGATGGGGCCTCAATGCCCATCACCGGATTTATGGCCACCGCCCTGAAAACCGCGATTTTTGCCGTGTTTGCCAATTTCCTCCTGGCAGATTCCGGTTTGCAGCAAGGTTGGGTTACTTTTCTTTTCTACATCGCTATACTGTCCATGTTTATGGGCAACTTCATCGCCATCGGCCAAAATTCGCTCAAACGGATGCTGGCGGCTTCGGGTATTGTGCACTCTGGATACTTGCTCATCGGACTGGTGGCGCTGGGCAGTCAGCCGGTACCGGGAAGCGTGGTAGCCTTTTATCTGGCTGCTTATGCAGCTGGCACCTTGGGTATCTTCAGTGCACTGTCGTACCTGAGCGGCAAAGGTGAGCAGTGGAAAAATTTTGATGATTTTAAAGGCCTTGCCAAAACCAAACCCTATACAGCTTTTGCCATTAGCATTTTCTTGCTTTCCATGGCAGGCATTCCACCGACTGCCGGCTTCATGGGAAAATTGTATATTATCTTGGCGGCCATTCAAACTGGGCAGATCACTTTGGCGGTGCTGGGCATAGTCAGCAGCATTGTGGCTATGTGGTACTATCTGCGTCTCATCGTGACTATGTATTTTCATGCGCCGGAACGCAGTTTCGCTGAAGAGTGCCCAAGCAGAATTGGCACAGTGAGTACCTTGGTGCTGGTGCTGTGTGTTTTTGCCATCAGTCTCTATCCCATAGCATTGTAAGGCGGGTCCAAGGCCGCAACCATTACCAACAAGAAGTTTTTTTAGGATCTTGTCATGACGGTACGAGAACTACTGGCTGCCAAAGGGAACAAGGTATTTACCATAAATGAAAACAGCACGCTCAAAGAAGCGATCAGCATGTTTTTTGACAAAAAGATTGGATCATTACTGGTAGTGGATGCTGACAATGCAGTTGTTGGTATTCTGGCACCCAATGATGTTTTGAAAACCGTGCATGCCGGTTGCGGTGACCAATGTGATGTGCAGCAGGTGAAGGCGGTCATGACTGCCAACCCTATTTGTGCTTCCGAAGACGATACGTTGGAGTATCTTGAAGCAGTTATGACCAAAAATCGTATTCGCCATATTCCGATCATGGAGAAGCAGCAGCTTAAGGGCCTGATTTCTATTGGCGACATTGTCAATGCACAACTCGAAGTGCGCGAAGTCGAAATTCGCCATTTGACCGACTATATTGAAGGAAAGTATCCAGGTTGAGATACAAAACAGGGACGTGTTTTTGGTGCGCAAAAACACGTTTGCCTGGTGTACGCGTTTTAATTGTTTTAGAAATAACGGGTAGGTCTGCCCGAAGGTTATAATGTTGCAATAAAAAACCGTCACGTTTCAACGCGACGGTTTTTTTATTGCCTTTATTGTCTCTCTCTATATAAGCAGCTGCATTAAGAGCACTTGGTATAACCGCAATCATGGCAGGTTTCGCACCCCTCCTCAAACACCAGGCGACCAGAGCATTCAGGGCACGATGAAGCAAAGCCGTGGTGGGTGCCAGCCATGAAAGACTTCAACAATCGGCTGAGTTGTGCCGGCAGATCTAAACGATGGCCACTGGAGCGATCGAGTTGCTTGATGATCTCGCCCATGGGAATCTGGTAGCGGAGAGCCAGGGAAACCAGACGGCAAGTGGTAGTCCACATGGTGGACTTATCTTTTAGGTCAACTCGATTGTCAAAGGGAAATTTGGCAAATACTTCCATGGGATTTTCTTCCTCGTCAAAACAAACAATGAGGTAAATGGTCTCCTGGTTGACATCTTTCAAACGGTAACGTTTGGCACTGAGCACATCCGGCAACAGGGCTTTTTCTCGCACCAAACCGTCGGTCGAAACCATGGCACTCTTGCCTTTGGTGCCAGCCCCCATATTGAGTACCTGATTGTCGCGGGAACCGTCTCGGTAAACGGTCAACCCTTTGCAGCCCAATTTATAGCCCAGCAAGTAGGCATTGCGTACATCTTCCTCGCTGGCGCTGGCAGGCAGATTAATGGTTTTGCTGATGGATGAATCCACCCCATTTCTCTGCAGAGCTCCCTGCATACGAATATGTGCCTCTGGGTTGATATCCTGGGCTGTGCGGAAAATTTCTTGCCACTGCTCCGGAATCTCTGTGTGGCCAACAACCGTACCACTTGCCGCTACTTTTTCCATGAGCTCTGCAGAATAAAACCCCTCTTTTTGCGCAATCTGCTCAAAAAGTTTGTTGGCCAGCAGCAGGCGGTCGCCGTCCATAACCTGCTTGATCATGACAATGGAAAAGTAGGGCTCACAACCCGAGGCACAGTCGGCGATCATGGAGACCGTGCCAGTGGGCTGGATAGATGTCAGGGCGGCATTGCGGCGGGCAGGATAGTGGTTGTACTGGGCATCATAGGCAGGAAAGGGGCCCTTCAACTCAGCCAACTCAATGGAGGCCTGTTCTGCTTCTTTGCGGATAAAAGCCATCACCTCTGCTGCAGCCTCGCGCCCTTCCTGGCTGGAATAGGGCAGTTGCAACTGGATAAGCATGTCGTGCAGTCCCATGATGCCCAGGCCGATCTTGCGGGTCTTCTGGGTCATGGCAGCTATTTCGGGTATGGGAAAGCGGTTGCAGTCAATGACGTTGTCGAGAAAACGAACAGCCAGACGCACGGTTGCAGCCAGGCGTTTCGAGTCGACCTTGCCCCCCAGTACGTAGCGGCTCAGGTTGATGGAACCCAAGTTGCATGATTCGTAGGGAAGCAGCCACTGTTCGCCGCAGGGATTGGTTGCTTCGAAATCACCCAACTGCGGGGTACTGTTGTCTCGGTTGGCTGCATCAATGAACAACACTCCGGGCTCACCGTTGCGCCAGGCGCGTTCTACAATGGTGTCGAATACCTGCCGGGCGGGCAGGGTGTCCATTATTTGTTGTGTGGATGGATTGATCAGGTTGTAGTCTTCATTGTTATGCACTGCCTTCATGAAGGCATCGGTGATGGCCACGCTGAAGTTAAAGTTGGTGAAGCGGTTTTGGTCTTCTTTGGCACAAATAAAGGCTAGAATATCAGGGTGATCAAC
Organism: Desulfobulbaceae bacterium; assembly: GCA_013201405.1. Lineage (GTDB taxonomy): Bacteria > Desulfobacterota > Desulfobulbia > Desulfobulbales > Desulfobulbaceae > Desulfobulbus. Next base: position 4,882 of record JABMJC010000065.1, on the reverse strand, counting down.
TCGCAACACGCCCATATTGGCCCCCCTGCGCTTGCCGCCCTGCTTGATGGTTTCGGTGGCTGCATCGAAAACCGCGGCAAAACTCAGCGGCCCAGAAGCCACTCCCTGGGTGGATTGCACCGCCGAATTTTTCGGCCGCAAACGCGAAAAGGAATAGCCGGTGCCACCGCCTGTCTTGTGCACCAGGGCACCATGACGAATGGAGGTAAAGATGCCGTCCATGGAGTCTTCCACCGGCAAGACAAAGCATGCAGAGAGTTGGCCAAGGTCGGTGCCTGCATTCATCAGGCAGGGTGAGTTGGGCAAAAAGTCCAGGGAATGGATCATGGTGAAGAAGCGTTCCGCCAGATCATCGGCATCTGGTAGGCCTGCATCCACCTTGGCCACTGCCTGCGCCACCCTGCGGCACAACGATTCCCAATTTTCCAGAATGCGTCCCTCGCTGTCTTTAAGATAATAACGGCGTTCCAGTACGGTTTCTGCAGTTTCGGTCAGCGGAGATTCCGGCCGTGGACTGTTCATGTTCCATGTGCTCCTTACAAAGTGTGGCAGTATGGTTTGTTTGTTTCGCCAAGCGAAGCAAATGTTTTTCGGTTGGCACGTTAACCCAACATGTAGTCGGTATCAATAGAAATAATCTACATATTGTGTTTTTTACGAAAAGGCCTGTTTTCAGCCAGTTCCATGGTAAAGGCAGAGAGTGGCCTGAATAAGGTATGCAACCCAGACTCCAGGCAGCACAAAATTACTGGGAGCAGCCGTATTGCACCACCTGAAAAGTACTGTTGAGCTGGTGGTGTTCTGTCTGCTTGCCGCTTGCCTAAACAGCACTACCTCATTATAGTTGCATCTTACTTGCGTGCAGACCACAGGAATGCCGCACCACTCATCCATTATCAAGGATTCACCGCCAATGCTGAAAAAACTGCTGTGTTGTTCGTTTCTGCTTATACCGTTTCAGCTGCAGGCCGCAGGGCCTGCCTCGCAAAGTTCAGATGGTCCTGTTAACTGGACAATCAAGGCCTCCTGGGTATTGCCGGCCAAGCCGCTTGATTTTGTCCAGTCTCTTGACAATAAAAAAGTTTTTATCTTGACTGAAGATGCTGCAGTACATGTTTTTACGGCAGAAGGCAAAAAGCTTGGCAAGGTGCCGGTTGACCCCGGAGTCAGTGCCATTGACATTGCCCCTCGGGGTGAAATGCTGTATTTGCTTAACGACCAGGCCAGCAGTTATACGGCCATGGATATCAGTTTCAATCAACAAATAGATCTCACCGGGGCTCCGATCCTGGGTAAAGAAGACGCACCGGTCACCATTGTGGCCTTTTCTGACTTCCAATGCCCCTATTGCATCCGCATTGCACCGGAGCTTACCAAACTGCAGACTACCCATCCAGACATGGTGCGTATCGCCTTCAAGCACCTGCCCTTAACCCGCATCCATCCGCAGGCTGAACCAGCAGCCCGGGCTGCCATTGCCGCTCAGAAACAGGGTCGATTTTGGGAGATGCATGATGCACTTTTTGCTCTGGATGAGAGCGCGTGGACGCAGGCAGACGCCATTGAAACAGCTGCAAAAAAGGCTGGCCTTGATATGGCTCGTTTTGTAACGGACTGGAATAGCGAAGAAACACGCATGAAGCTTGCCAAAGATATTATGGATGCGCAAAATGCCGATGTGAACGCTACTCCGTCTTTATTTGTCAATGGCAAGCCTGCACAAGACCGTTCCTCTGAGGCCCTTGGAAAAATGATTGCCGAGGCGCGCGCCACAGCACAACTGCAACCTTCTGCAGACCGGGCAACAAGCCCGGAAGAGCAGTAAAAACGCGGGGGTACAGCAAACAGTGAAGCCTTCCATTGGCCTGAATAGCCATGTCAGCCGGGATTTTGAATGCAGCAACAACCTCAGTGCGCAGCAGCTTTGTGGCGAACTCAACAAAAATCTACACCTGATCGAGCAGGCAACCGGAGCCGAAATCTCGGCGCGTGGCGAGGTTTTACATGTCAGCGGCAGGGCGCATGCCGTGGACTTGACCATCTCCACCCTGGAGCAGCTCACTCGACTACTGGATAAGGGGTACCCGCTCTTTAGCCAGGATATTTCCTTTGCGGTCAACATCTTGGCTGCATCGCCCCATGCTTCGCTGGAAGAAATTTTTTTCGACAAGATCTGTATCACTGCCCGCAAAAGGATTATATCTCCCAAATCGGTCAATCAAAAACGCTATATTGAAGCCATTCGCAGCAACGACATTGTGTTTGGCATAGGTCCGGCAGGCACCGGTAAAACCTATCTTGCCGTGGCCATGGCCGTGGCCAGTCTTGCCCGGGAGCAGGTCCACAAGATCATCCTAACCAGGCCTGCCGTAGAGGCCGGAGAAAAGCTCGGCTTCCTACCTGGTGACATGGCGCAAAAGATAGATCCCTATCTGCGTCCGCTCACCGACGCCATCAACGAAATGATGGGCCAGGAACGCACCATGGAACTGGTGGAACGCGGAGTGATCGAGGTGGCACCTCTAGCCTTTATGCGAGGTCGCACGTTGAATAACGCCTTCATCATCCTGGATGAAGCTCAGAATACCACCAGGGAACAGATGAAGATGTTTCTTACTCGTATTGGTTTTGATTCACGTGCGGTGATTACCGGCGATATCACCCAAATTGATTTGCCAGGCACACATAAATCGGGCTTGGTTCAGGCGCAACGGATTTTGGCTCATATCAAGGGAATACGTTTTTGTGCCTTTGATAAAAGCGATGTTGTTCGCCATCGCCTGGTACAGGAGATTATCCAGGCCTATGAACAGCAGGAGGGAATGGAGAGCATCCACCACCGTAAAAGTCGCCAGGGCGAGGGGACGGCTGCCGCAAGCGAAACGCGGGAGGTTTTGTAGCCATGCAGGTGCAGCTTATCGATCAACGGGAAACAATCTCTCCCCTAGTCGATATACAGCGTTTGCAGCGCTATTGTCAGCAGTTGCTTGGTTTGCTCGGTCTGTCGGAAAAAACCTTAAGCCTGATTTTACTCTCCGATGCCCAGATGGCGCAATATAATCAGCAATTCCGCGCCAAAACAGGCGCAACCAATGTGCTATCCTTTCCTGCTGGCTTCCCCGATGAGGCTTTTGCGGCTACGCACAACGACTTGGGCGATGTGCTCATTGCCGTGGAGACAGCCGCGCATGAGGCAGATGAGCAGGGATGCTCGCTCATGGAGCGGCTGGTGCAGCTTTCCCTGCATGGACTTTTGCACCTGATTGGCTACGATCACGAGCGCTCCGAAGAGGAGGCCCTGGCCATGTGGGATAAGGAACAATCTTTACTTGCACAACTTTTTTATACCAGGAGACACACTATGCCCCATCTTGCTGTCAATGTCGATCATGTTGCCACCCTGCGTCAGGCCAGGGAAGCTGCCGAGCCAGATCCGGTTTTGGCGGCCGCGCTGTGCGAACTTGCTGGAGCAAGGGGAGTCGTTGTGCATCTACGCGAAGACCGCCGGCATATCCAGGATCGAGATGTGCGTCTTTTGCGGCAAACAGTCAAAACCAGGCTGAATTTGGAGATGGCTGTGACCAAGGAAATGCTTGCCTTGGCAATGGAAATCAAGCCAGATTTGGTGACCTTGGTGCCGGAAAAACCCCAGGAGCTGACCACCGAGGGCGGTTTGGATGTGGTTGCTCAACAGAAGAAAATAGCGGCTGCCGTGAACAAGCTGCGCAAGGCTGGCATGCTGGTTTCGTTGTTCATTGATGCTGAAGCTGAGCAAATTCAGGCTGCAGCTGAAATTGGCGCAAGCCATGTTGAACTGCATACCGGCCACTACTGTAGTGCAGCCGGCACTGCCGAGGAGGAGAAGGAGTTTGTTGTGCTGCGCAATGCAGCCGAACTGGCAGCGGCTTCAAATCTGCTCGTCAATGCCGGGCATGGCCTTGATTATCGCAACACAGACCGCATTGCCGCCCTGCCTGAAATTGACGAGCTAAGTATTGGTCATGCCATTGTCAGCCGGGCTGTGTTGGTTGGCATGGAACAGGCGGTGCGCGAGATGCTGGCGGTTATCCAGCAGGCGAAGTAGGGAATGTATTCTTTTCCTATGTGGCAGCCAGCCGGGTACGATGCAATCCTGCCTTACAAGACACTTGCTCTTTGACAAAGAAAAAGCAGGTGAGTATACAGTTTCTAATCAGTACCTGATGCCCGGATGGTGGAATAGGTAGACACAAGGGACTTAAAATCCCTCGGCCGAAAGGCTGTGCGAGTTCGATTCTCGCTCCGGGCACCAAGTAAAATCAACAAGTTACACGTTGCGACTGGTTTGCACAAAAAAGCTAATTTCCCGACATTTCTCGACAAACAAGGTCAATCATCATCTAGCCCCGTGAATCCAATGGTTTGCGGGGTTTTTTCTTGCCCTATCGTTTGGGTTAGTCCGCTTTAGTCCGTTGACATCCATAACAGATACATACCGAGTACAAAGCCGGGTATATTCAAGTTGCAATCGAATAATCGGCTATTGAGTATCCGGTTATGGAGGTTCATATCCATGTTGACGGCAAATCTGATCCTGCCCGTTGTTGAAGGACATTTCGTTAAGCGAGTATATTCCTTTAACGGAGGTGTTCGATGACAACGAAAAGAAAATCAGGGATACTTCTCGTTTATTTTTTGCGAGACTATGCTGTTCTTTCTTGGACAAGTGTACGGGAAATACTGGAAATCCGGAAAAATGAGCTTTGGTAGTTGACATAACAACATGCAAACGGATATATAATTGACGATAGTGGTTCTTAACAATCTTCAGCCTAATACTTATATTTATACGCAAGATCAGATTGATATTTCAAATACGAGGTCTTGCTATGCGAATGCCGGC
>JABMJC010000181.1 GCA_013201405.1 Desulfobulbaceae bacterium | reverse complement strand
CCAAGTGGGTGAAACATAAAGAGGTGACCCCAGAAAACATCATGGAAGCGGGAAAAGAGCTGTTTCGCTTCCAGTGTAGTGCGTGCCACTCCGTAGGGGGATATCTCAACGATATCAAGCCGATGGTGCAGCGTTACGACAACATTTTCGGCATGGAGCGCAAGCTCTCTGGCCTTGGTACCGTTAATCCGTATATGCCCCCCTTTATGGGGACAAGCACGGAGCGCAACGCCCTTGCCACCTATCTGGTGAGACACTTCAATGGGGTGGACGCAGCCAGCGGCAACAAGAGCATCACTGCACCAGAGATACCGGTAGAAATTCACCCCTTCGATAAAAATACTGACACATATGTGCTGCTAGCGTGGAACACCTTGGGGATGAAGGGGATCACTGACTCCTCCGACCAGTTGATGATGCTCCCACCGGGGAACACCATTTACGCGCAACTGATCAAGCGCGGCGACTCTCCACAGGTGATGATGCAGGATGTGGAGATGCGCTACGCCATCGATCCGGAATTCAGCGCTCCGCAGGAGCGGATTGCGTTCTGGAACAATGTCGAAAAACTTTTTGGCAAAGAACTCGAGCCCGGCATCGGCCTTAAGGGCAAAGGCTTAAGTGGAATTATGGACTTGAAGCCTGAGGACAATGCGTTTGTTGCTGCAGGGATTCCGGTGGTGCCCTATCCAAAAGATGGCGTGTTTTCCCCCTATCCGCTTGTTACTATTGAGGCGTTGGATCGAACCAGCGGCAAGGTGCTGGCACAAACCAGGGTGGTGGCACCAGCCACAACCGAAATGGGGTGTAAAAACTGTCATGGCGGCGGCTGGAAGGTAAATGATGTGGCTGGGTTCACTGCGTCCACGGGGGAGAATATCCTCGCTACCCACGACAAACTCAGCAACACCAAGCTATTGCAACAGGCACGCAACGGGGAACCGGTGCTGTGTCAAAGCTGTCATGCAGACCCAGCTCTGGCGCAGAAAGGGGAGGATCATCTCCTGAACTTCTCTGCCTCAATCCACGGGTGGCATGCCAACTATCTGCGCGATATGGAGGGTGGCGCCGCATGTGCCACCTGCCACGCAACCCGCAGCGATGGCGCAACCCAGTGTTTCCGCAGTCACCACAGCATGTTCATGAACTGTAGTAACTGCCACGGCACTATGGAGGAGCATGCCATCGCCCTCTTGAATCAGGAGCAGGCTCAAGGCAAAGAACGCGCCGCAACAATGATGGAACATCTCTCCACAACTACAGTAGAGGATGCCACGCAGGTAAACCCACGCCAGCCGTGGGTGCAACAGCCTGACTGCCTCACCTGCCATCAAGATTTCGGCGTGGGGATGAGCCTGGATGCAGTCAATACCTGGACCGAAAATTCGGCAGGACTGTACCGCAACCGCCACGACCAGATGGGCGCGCTGATGTGTGCGGCGTGCCATGGCAGTCCGCACGCTCTCTATCCTGCAAGGATGGGGGCCGCGCACGACAATATACAACCGTTGCAGTACCAGGGCAATACGCGCCCGCTAGGCAACGACTGCACCGTATGTCACACGGTGCAGCCCGAGTTTGAAGCGCACCATCCAAACTCGTTGCGCTAATAAATACCAACAAAAAAGGCGGACCTGCGGGTCCGCCTTTTTTGTTGTGGTGTAACTATTCGTCAAGCATTTCCTGAACAGGTACTTTGTGTTTTGCCCTATCCTGCATTCAACCTACATCTTCAACACAGATTCAGGGAGCTCTACGGCTCGGAGGTAACGTGCGCCGAGTGCTTCTTTGAGTTTTTCCAGAGTTGCCTCGTCTGCCGGGGTGTCAATGGAGAGTACCACCATCGCCTCACCCGCTTTTTCCTGGCGTCCGAGATTC
>JABMJC010000064.1 GCA_013201405.1 Desulfobulbaceae bacterium | reverse complement strand
CACACCACCAGAGCTGTCTGCTGATATCGTTGACCAGGGTATTGTATTGACTGGCGGTGGTGCGTTACTCAAAAATATTGACCAGCGGCTGCTCAATGAAACCGGCATGCCCATTATCGTGGCTGATGATCCGCTTTCTTCAGTGGTGCTTGGTTCGGGCAGAGCGCTTGATCAGCTGGATATCCTGCGGGAAATCGCCATTGACTGAGCACTGACTGGCTCGTTGCCTGATGTGCCTGCCCATGCAGGCGAAGCCCAGTTTACCACTACTTTTATGCGTCAACAACTTCGCAAGAAACGCAATAGCAAAACACAGTACCTGCGTGTACTGGTGGTGGCGGTGGTGCTGCTTATCCTGGGGGTTTTGTTTTTGGTCAGTACCTTTGGCTCCCGGCAGTTCGGCCCCATGCACAAGATTGCTATGGAATTCGTTGGCCCGGTGCAGAAAACCGTTACAGCCACTGGTTCACTCTTGAGTTCCTTTAAGAGCGACTATATAGACAGTATTCAGAATTTTTTCAAACTCAACGAGGAGAAGAAACGGCTGAGTAAACAGTTGCAGGAGACCGAGGCTTTGCTTAACAGGAGCCGTGAAGCCATGGCGACCAACGCCAGCCTGCGCAAGCTGTTGGATTTCAAAAATGCCGCTGAACAGCGTTCCATTGCCGCCACTATTGTTGGCAAGGATCCTTCGCCCTTTTTTCGCTCCGTGATCATTGATCAGGGTGCGAACAGCGGCATTGTCAAGGGAAGCCCGGTGGTGTGCAGTGAGGGAGTGGTTGGCCAAATATTTACGACCTCTCCCAATTATTCCAAGGTGCTTTTGGCCATTGCTCCTTCCAGTGCCATTGATGTTCTTTTGCAGAAATCGCGGGTGCGGGGTATTTTGAAGGGGACAGGTGAACTCACTTACCGTTTGGAATATATTTTGAAGAATGTGGATGTCGAGGTAGGAGATTATGTGGTTACCGCTGGTTACGGTGGTGTTTTTCCCACCGGGCTGCCAGTCGGAATTGTTTCCAAGGTCTTCCGCCAGCCCCAGGGCATGTTCCATGAAATCGAAGTACATCCAGCAGTAGATTATCAAACCATTGAGCACCTTTTGGTCATAGAAAAACCTAACCTCAACGAAATTTTCGAGCAGCCGGTTCAACCGTAGGCGTGCGCCGTTGTGCGGGCCGTCACGCCTGCCTGGGCACGGCTGCACAAGACGGTTTTTTGCAGGACGGTCATGACATTTCTTTGTTTTCTGGTTGTTGGCACCCTTCTGGTCGTGTTGCAGACCACCCTGTTGATGCCCACTCCGGTTTGGGCCTTTTCTCCGGATTTTTATTTTATCTTCGTCGCCTATCTGGCAAGCCGTTTTACTCCTGTTCTTGGTTTGCTACTCGTCTATCTCCTTGGCCTGATGCTGGATGTTCTGGTCGGCACTATGCTGGGCATGTTCTCCACCCTGTGTTTTGCTGGTTTTGCCTGCATCCGGCTCTTTAGCTCCAGGATGGTACGCTGGGATTTTCTGTATTCAATTCCTTTGATTTCCCTAACTTTTTTTCTTTTGTCCGCATTGGTGTACCTGGTGTTTGACTTTTTGTATGTCGGTCAGCTCGTTACCTGGGTTTGGTGGGAGATGCTGATTCGTGCTGCCCTTGTGGCTGCGTTCACCTATCCTCTATTTCGTCTGCTGGACAAACTCTATACCTATAGCAAGAATATGGTGTACCCTTGGAAGCGGCTACGCGTGCGCTCTGACAGACCGAAAAGACGCCAAACCTGACAGACCAGAATTTTTTGAGGAGTACCCAATCCATGCAAACCTTGCGCAAAGCCAACCGCCGTCGGCCAGAAACCATGCTCAATGGTGAACGCAAGAAAGATCAGGGCGTTGTGCCCCTGATCTCGCAGGATGCCGATGAGCTGAAAATCCAGGCGAAAAAAGGCTTGTACGCCATGGGTATCATCGTGGCTACATTTATCGTTATCCTGGCACGTCTATATTATTTGCAGATCGACCAGGGCGATTACTATAACAAGCTGGCCGATTCCAACCGGGTACGGTATCTGGAAATCATTGCGCCCAGAGGTAATATCCTGGACCGCAAGGGCAGGGAGATGGTTACCAACCGCCCTTCATTCAACGTTATCTGGCTGCGGGAGAGCAACCGGCTCAATGATGAATGGCTAAAGACCTTGACCCGGGTTTTGGGCGAAGACACTTCAGTCCTACTGGAAAAGATCCGGAAAATGGTGGGACAGCCCGGGCACATTCCAGTACGTCTGGCCGAAGATATTTCCTGGGACAAGGTCGCGCAGATCGAAGTAAACCGTATGTATCTGCCCGAGGTCAGCATTGAGGTGGTGCCCCTGCGGGTGTACCACTACGGTGATCTGGCTTCCCATCTTATCGGTTATCTGGGTGAGATCAACAGGGAAGAGCTCGACCGCATGGACAGAGCCCGCTACCGCGGCGGTGACCTTATTGGTAAGGCCGGGTTGGAGCGGCTGCGCGAGACAGATTTGAGTGGCACCAAGGGGCGGGACTATATGGAAGTGAATGCCCTGGGCTTTGAGCAGAAGAGTCTGAAAGGTGAGCGGCCGGTGCCGGGCCATGATTTGCAGCTGACTCTTGATATTGATATGCAGAAGATTGCCGAAGAGGAACTGATCAGCAAAAATTATGCTGGCGCAGTGGTGGCCATGGAGGTCAACACCGGCCGTTTGCTGACAATGGCAAGCTCGCCGCCGTTGCATCTGCAGGATTTCGTGGGCGGCATCTCCCATGCAAACTGGCAGGCCATGCTGGACAACCCTCTCCATCCACTGATAAATAAGCTGGTGCAGGGGCAGTATCCGCCTGGTTCCACCTATAAACCCGTTACCGCCCTGGCTGGCCTGGCCGAAGGGGTGGTGACCCCGGAAACCACTTTTTTTTGTCCAGGTTACCACCGCTTTGGCAATCGGATATACCGCTGCTGGAAGCGTGGTGGCCATGGCACGGTCAACCTGAAGCGGGCTGTGGCCGAATCCTGTGATGTCTATTTTTATCAGGTTGGGCAACGTTTGGGAGTTGATCGATTGGCCAAATACGCCCGCTTGTTTGGTTTGGGGAACATAACCGGCGTGGAAATGGAACACGAAAAGGCCGGCATTGTGCCTTCCACGGAATGGAAAAGGAAAGTACACAACGAAAAGTGGCACGAAGGTGAAACCCTTTCCGTTGCCATTGGTCAGGGCTACAATCTGGTGACACCCCTGCAACTGACGGTGATGACCGCTGCCATTGCCAACGGGGGTACCCTGTACAAACCTGCAATTGTGGAAAAGGAGATGCTCCCTGATGGCACGGTGGCGCAGAATTTCCATCCAGAAGTGCTGCATCGCTTTACCGGCCAGGGCAGGAATTTGAAGCTGATTCGCGACGGCATGGTTGAAGCGGTGAACGGCAAGCGGGGTACGGGCCGGAGGGCGCAGGTCGATGCTGAGGGCATTGTAGTCGGCGGAAAAACCGGCACCGCCCAGGTGGTGCGCCTTAAGCAGTATCAGCACCTTAAGGAACAGGATATTCCCTACAAATACAGGGATCACGCTTGGTTCACCTGTTTTGCACCGGCCGTCAACCCAGAAATTGCGGTCACAGTGTTGGTGGAACACGGCCTGCACGGCAGTTCTGCAGCTGCACCCATAGCCGCCAAAATTCTGAATCGCTATTTTAATGAGAAACTGGGACTGCTGCCGGACGATGGCGCCAGCGGCTTGCTCTTTTCTCCGCAGATGCTGGAGGACACCGATGTCCCCGGCACACAGGACGACGGGCAGGCGCAGGGCGGCGAACAAGCCTATCGTCCTGGTATTCCAGCACAACTCTAAACCTCAGGCCCACCATGACACCGATAGATCGTCAGTTCTTCAAGCAGTTCGACTGGGTTATGCTGTTGTTGCTGCTCTTGGTCTCCCTGATGGCCTTGACGAATTTGTACAGCTCCAGCCACACTAGTGATGTGGGGATCTCATCGCTTTTTCAAAAGCAGCTGTTCTTTTTTGCGGTTGGGCTTGGCCTTGTTTTTCTACTGCAACTCTTCGACTATCAGAGCATTGCCAAGGCGGGTTGGGTTCTGTATGTGGCTGTCTTGCTCCTCCTCCTGTACACAAGACTGTTTGTCGAAAGCATCAGTGGTGCACAGCGCTGGATCGATCTTGGCTTTTTTAACCTGCAGCCCTCGGAGCCGGCCAAGCTCGTGCTTATTCTGGTGCTGACCTGCTGCTATGCCAGCGGGGCCGGGGTCAGCGGAGGATATCGCTTGCGGGATTTGCTCAAGCCAATTGTGCTGACCATCGTTCCATTTGGCCTCATCCTCGTTCAGCCAGACCTGGGCACTGCTTTGATTGTTGCAGCTGTTTTTGTCTCCATGACCCTGTTCATCCGTCTGCGCTGGTCCACCTTGGCCACCTTGAGTGGTGTGGCTGTGACTTGCCTGTTTATTGGCTGGAAATTTTTGCTCAAGCCGTATCAGCGTAAGCGCATTGAAACTTTTTTGAACCCCGAGGCCGACCCTGCCAACCACGGTTACCAGATTTTGCAATCCAAGATAGCGGTCGGCAGTGGCAAATTGTTTGGTAAGGGGTTCATGGAGGGCACCCAGGGGCATCTCCACTTTTTACCCGAGCGACATACAGACTTTGCCTTTGCCGTGTGGAGCGAAGAGTGGGGTTTTGCGGGCGCTCTTTTTTTCCTCAGCTGCTATTTTTTCCTGCTGGCCTGGGGCGTGCATGTGGCCATGACTGCCCGGGACCGTTTTGGGGCCATTTTGGCCTTTGGCTGCGTGGTGCTCATTTTTTGGCAGGCAGCAATCAATTTGCTCATGATCATGGGTTTTTTGCCAGTGGTTGGCGTACCCTTGCCCCTGTTCAGCTATGGTGGCTCCTCTTTGCTCACCAACATGGTGGCCATTGGCCTGCTGATGAACGTACGTTTGCATAGCCTAACCACCAATCGCTGAGCAGGGGATCATTTAATGGCGGCCAATACCAGTTTGGCAAGCCCTTGGATGAACTGTGGATCATGATTGAGCGCCTTGGTGCTTGCGCAGCGCATGCCGAGTTTTTGGGCGAGCTGCTTGTAATCCATGTCGATTTCCACCAGGGTCTCCACATGGTCGGAGACAAAGGAAAGCGGCAGGATGAGCAGGTTGCGCGCACCTTCTGCGGCACAACGTTCAATGGTTTCCGGGGTTGAGGGGCCCAGCCAGGCTACGGGCCCGCTGCGGCTCTGGTAACAGAGGGTGCCTGTTTTGCCGGTTTGTTGCTCCAGGGCTGCTATGGTTTTTTCCAACTCTTCCACATAGGGGTCTCCGTTGTCTATGAAGCGTTGGGGTAAACTGTGGGCACTGTAGAGCAGGCGCACCTCTTCACCGGGGAAGAGTGCCAGGCCCTCCCGCACCCGTTCGGCTAGAGCGGCTATGTAATCGGGTTGCTCCGGCCAGGAACGGATGATGGTGCAGGGCGGGGGAGAGTGTGTTTTATCGAGGCAGCGCTGCAAATCCGCCAGTGAGGAACCGCTGGTGGCAATGGAATAGTGTGGATAGAGTGGCAAGGCGACGCACTGTTCCACCCCGCTTGCAAGCAATTCCGTGACAACCTCGTGGGCAAAGGGATGCCAGTAACGCATGCAGGGGCGAACCAAGAAATCACCATGACGTGCCAGTTGTTTTTCCAGTGCCAGTGCCTGTTCCCTGGTTCTTTGCAGGATGGGTGAACCGCCTCCGATGCGTGCATAATTTGCTGCGCTTTTCGGGGCACGACGGTGGGCTATAATGCGGGCAACGAGCGGCTGCAACAGTGCTGGGCCTAAGCGGATAAGCTGCCGATCGGAAAAGAGATTGATGAGAAAGGGTTTAATATCATCTGCCCGCTGCGGTCCTCCCAGGTTGAGCAGAAGAACACCGATTTTCTTGGCTGTGGGCATTTGCCGTCTCCGTGTTGGTGGAGCAAGCGGCGGGAAAAATGCAGGCTCTGCTTGATTTTCCAGCCGGTGATTCTATAATTGGATCATGCTTGATTGGTATCTTCCTAATATATTTCGATTCTTTTTTCTTCTTTTTTTGCTGAAAATTCGCAGCACCGCTAGGTGGACTGCCGGGAAGAACGGTTGAGCCTTTAGGTGGCGGCATGGGGCCGTCAACTGCCGTTTCACTACGGAGGTTGTATATGGAGTTAAAAGTTGAGGCCAAGAATCTGGAGTTACGGAAGAGCTGGCAGGAAAAAATTGAGGAGGAACGGGCCAAGCTTATCCGTCACTATGCAAGCTTTGTCCTGCACCTGCGCGTGAGCATTGAAGCCACCCCAGGCTACAAGGAGGGCGGATACGAGGTGGCACTGGTCGCCGGTGTGCCAGGCGACACCGTGGTGGTCAAACGGTGGGGAGAGAATGTTCGTTCGCTTTTGGTGGAGGCCTTTGATGTGCTTGGGGCTCAGCTGAAGAATATTGTCCAGAAAAAGCAGAACCACAAGGCGGGCAAAAGCCTGGTCGAAGCGGTTGCTTCCGGACAGGGCAGCGGAGTGATACGCAAGATCTTCACCAATGAAGCCTATGGCTTTATTACGGCTGAAACGCACGACGATGTGTTCTTTCAAGCCCATGTTCTCAAGGATGTGGAGTTTACTCAACTGGCCGAGGGCGATGCGGTTATCTTTGCCGCAGAACATGGCGAAAAGGGGATGCAGGCCACTTGGGTGCGTCGGGCCGACTCGTAGCGTCTTGTTCGTTTTTTAGCACAGAAGTCCTATTAAACCCTGCCCTGTGGCAGGGTTTTGTTTTGCTTTCCTGCAAGAACAGGTATCCTGTGCACCGATCCTTGCCCATCTCCATCAGGAAATACGCCGATACACCATGCCTACTTTATACCTCATCGATGGCAGCGCCTACATCTACCGCGCCTACCATGCCATTAAACGACTTTCCAACAGCAGCGGTCTACCCACCAACGCGGTGTACGGCTTCACCACCATCCTGCGTCGCCTGGTCAAGGAACAGGAACCCGGCTATGTGGCTGTGGCTTTTGATAGCAAGGGGCCGGTGTTCAGGCATTTGCTCTACAAGGAGTACAAGGCCAATCGGCCGCCCATGCCGGAAGACCTGGTGGAACAGCTTGTCTTCATTCACAGAACAGTGCAGGCCTTTGGTATGCTGACCCTTAAGCAGGCAGATCAGGAGGCGGATGACCTGATTGCTGCCGCTGCCCACCGGATGGTGGAACAGGGTCATAAGGTGGTGATCGTTTCGGGCGACAAGGATCTCTTGCAACTGGTATCTCCCCAGGTGAGTCTGTGGGATCCCATGAAAGACACGCTCATGGATGAAGCTGCAGTCATCCAAAAATATGGAATGGAGCCTGGCCGGCTGCTCGATTTTTTTGCCCTGACCGGTGACAGTTCCGACAATATTCCTGGTGTGCCGGGCATTGGCCCTAAATCTGCCGGAAAATTTCTGGCCGAGTACGATAATCTTGAGCAGTTATACCAGGCTGCGCCAATGTTTAAAAAGAGCAAGGCCGTGGAATCGCTGCTCGTGCACCGGGATCAGGCCTTCCTCTCCCGCGATCTGGTACGGCTCAACAGTGCAGCACCAGTGCCGGTGCACCTTGAAGACTACCACTGGCCAGGACCAGACGAGGCGGCCCTGCGTGAACTGTGGACCGAACTGGAATTCCATTCCCTCTTGAAGGACCTGCCCGAAGAGCGGCAGCAGTTGGACAGGAGCGCCTTTACCCTGGTTGACAATAGCAAGGTCTTGCAGGCCCTGGTGGAGCAACTGGGTAAGGAGCCGCTGGTGGCCTTGGATACGGAAACCGATGGGCTTGATCCACTCCATGCGCGCTTGGTGGGCCTTTCCCTGGCTGTGAGTGAGCGTGCGGCCTGGTATTTGCCCTGTGGTCATAGGGATGATCAGGGTGAGCTGGTGGCAGGCCAGTTGCAGTTGGAAGAGCTGATTGAGGCACTGCGTCCCTTGTTGTGCTCAGCCTCCTGCATCAAGGTTGGCCATAACCTGAAATTTGATCTGGCCATCCTCGCGGCGCCGCAAAATGGTGGGTTGCATTTGGCTGGTCCGCTGTACGATACCATGGTGGCTGCCTGGCTGCTGAATCCAGAACGGCGCAGCCTGAAGCTCGATGAGCTTGTTGGCGAACTGGGCTTTGCCATGACCAGCTTCAGCGAAGTGACTGATGGTGACCGGGCAGCAGATGCTTTTTGCCGGGTTGCCTTGCCTGCAGCCCGGGATTACAGCTGCGAGGATGTGGTGGCAGCCCTGCATTTGTACCAGCACCAACAGCCACAATTGGCGGCCATGGAATTCGATGAGCTGATGGCCACGGTGGAGTGTCCGTTTATTCCTGTGCTGGCGGCCATGGAGGCCGCAGGTGTGGCAGTGGATACCCAACTCCTCGCCGATTTGGGCGAGGAATTCAGTTCCCGCTTGCAGACGATAGAAGAGCAAATCCATACCCAGGCCGGTGTAAGCTTCAATGTCAGTTCTCCCAAGCAACTGGGTGAAATTCTTTTTGACCGACTCGGTTTGCCCAAGGGGCGCAAAACCAAAACCGGCTGGTCAACGGATGTGAAGGTGTTGGAGGGTCTGGCCCGGGAGCATGCCCTGCCTGCCCTGGTGCTCGAGTACCGTAACCTGGCCAAGCTGAAAAACACCTATGTGGACAAGCTGGCCGAGTTGTGCGACCCAGTCACTGGCAGGGTGCACAGCTCCTTCAACCAGTGCGGCACAACCACTGGTCGGCTCAGTTCCAGCAACCCCAACCTGCAGAACATTCCCATCCGCACCGAGGAGGGCCGTCGTATCCGCGCGGCTTTTGTGTCTCCGCCGGGCTCCTTTTTGTTGTCAGCTGATTATTCCCAGATCGATCTGCGCGTACTGGCGCACTACAGCGAAGATGCCGAACTCATTGCCGCCTTCCAAGCCGGAGCCGATATCCACCGCCAGACTGCGGCTGAGGTGTTCTTTGTGGCACCAGAGCTGGTAACCGCCGAGATGCGGCGGGTGGCCAAGACCATTAACTTTGGCATTGTTTACGGCATGTCCAGCTTTGGCCTGGCCAACCAGTTGGAACTGAGCCGCAGGGAGGCACAGCTGTTTATCGACCGCTACTTTGCCCATTTTTCCGGAATCAAACGTTTTATGGAACAGGTGGTCGAGCAGGCCAGAAGCAAAGGCTATGTGAGTACTCTGGCGGGACGACGACGCTTTTTACCCGACTTGGCAAGCAAAAACAGAATGCAGCGTGAATTTGCCGAGCGCGCGGCCATTAACACGCCTATCCAGGGCACTGCGGCAGACATCATCAAGCTGGCCATGTTGCGCCTGCATCAGAGCCTGACTGCACAACAGATGGCCAGCCGCATGATTCTGCAGGTACATGATGAGCTGGTTTTCGAGGTACCGCATGCCGAGTTGGAGGAGCTGTCTGCCCTGGTGCAGACAACCATGGAAACGGCCATGCCGCTGCGGGTGCCACTGGTGGTTAATCTGCACCATGGTACAAGTCTTGATAAGGACGAATAAACAAAAATTTAGACAAATTAGACAAACACAACTGGCGGGTGTAGTTTGCTGCGCCGTTTTTTCTTCCAGGAGCGTGAAACCTATGCGTACCCTACTGTGTTCCCTGGCCGTTGTTTGTTGCGCTGCTGTCCCTGCCTGGGCTGCGGAGAGCCTTATCCAAAAACAAGAAGGCGGATCTGGCCAAGAGATTGTTTCCACTGCTGCCGAGCGGGAGGCACTCAGCCTCACCATCTACAACAACAACCTTGCCCTGATTAAAGACAAAAGACGCTTGCACCTGCCCGCCGGCACCAGCGCCTTGGCCCTGCGCGAGGTGAGTGCGAAAATTCGTCCAGAAAGCGCCTTGCTGACTGGTGGAGATCTGGATCTTTTGGAACAGAATTTTGAGTATGATCTGCTCACACCATTTTCACTGCTCAGTAAGTATGTGGGTCGGGAAGTCACCATCCTGCGCCAGCACCCCACCACCGGAGAAGAACGGGCAGAGCAGGCCCTGGTGCTCAGTGCGGGCAATAACGGGGTGGTGCTTAAGGTGGGAGATCATATTGAAACCGGGGTGCATGGTCGCCTGATTTTTCCAGATGTCCCGGCCAACCTGCGTGACCGCCCCACACTGACCCTGCTTGTAGAAAGCGCGCTTGCCGGCAAACGGGAGGCGGAGCTAAGTTACCTGAGCAGTGGTTTGAGTTGGCAAGCCGATTACGTGGCAGAGTTGAATCCCAATGACGACCGACTTAACCTGGGCGGCTGGGTAACGCTCACCAACGAAAGCGGGGCAGACTATCCCCAGGCGCGTCTGCAGTTGGTGGCAGGGGATGTGCATGTGGTGCAGGATGTGAGACAGGAGAGCCTGGAGATGATGGCGGCACCGACCATGGCCAGCAAAGCCCGCAAGGGCATGGTGGAGGAGGCGATGTTCGAATACCATCTCTATACCCTGGAGCGCCCCACCACCATTGCCGACAATCAGCAAAAACAGGTCAGTCTGCTCCAGGCGGATGATGTGGCCTGCCGCAAGGAGTTTATTCTGCGTGGCCAAGACTATTACTACCGCAACCAGGCCGGTGATTTGGGCACCAAGCTGGACGTGGGCATTGAGGTGGAAATACAAAACGAAAAGGAGGCTGGCCTGGGCCTGCCTTTACCTGCTGGAGTGGTGCGGGTGTATAAAAAGGACAGCAGCGGTCTTTTGCAATTTGTGGGCGAAGACCGTATAGAGCACACGCCTGACCGGGAGATCCTCCGCCTGCGTTTGGGTACGGCCTTTGATGTGACTGCCGAAAAAAAACAGACTAGTTTCAAGAAAATAGCAGGAACCGGCCCCTTCAACTACAGCTTTGAGAGCAGCTACGAACTCAAGGTGAAAAATGCCAAGGACGAGCCAGTGGAGGTCAAGGTGCTGGAGCCGCTCCCTGGGGACTGGAAAATCATGAACGAATCTGCGCCGCACAGCAAGAAAACGGCCCATACCGCCTCCTGGCTGTTGAAGGTACCGGCCAAGGGTACAGCCACCCTGAGCTAGACGACCCTGGTTCGTGTGTAATGGGCTGAACAGAGCATTTGGCAAGCGCGTTGGATAAAAAAACCGCCAAGACACACGAAGTCTTGGCGGTTTGTGCTGCACTTATTTATACGCAGAGGTACGTGCAGATGGCAGAGTGGTGCAGGGCTGCAGGAATACAGATGCACAACAAGATGCATCAGGCTGTCTTGTTGTTAGGCCTTGTTGTCCGTATTGTCGTCGTCAATGGATTTGGGTTTATCGTCGTTTTTGGTGGCTTCTTTAAAGTTCTTGATGCCCTTGCCAATGCCGCTACCGATTTCGGGTAACTTGCCAGCACCAAAGATAATAACGATGATAACCAGAATGATTACCAGTTCGGGCATGCCTAAACCAAACATAATATCACCTCATTGCGTGGGAACAAGCACGGAAAACGTTACAATAGCACTATTCTAAAGTGGCTGTCAATTGACAAGAATAAAGGGTTGTTTGTCAAAAAAACTGTCCGCTGTAGAGACGAGGACTGGTGTTCTATGCCCACAACTCACCTCTTGTTGTCTACAGGCGCTGTTTGCCGCTGCGCAACAACTTGGGCGATCTCACGCGCTTGGCAGAGGATGGCGGTTTCGTCCAGAGTGCAGAGTTTTCGGTCTTGCATGAGGATGCGGCCATTGACCATGGAGTGCAGGACATCACTGCCCTTGGTTGCATAAACCAGGTGGGAAACCGGGTGGTACAGCGGGGTCAGGTGGGGCTGGTCGAGGTCGAGCACAATACAGTCCGCCTTTTTTCCCACAGCCAGACTGCCAATGACTTGCTCTGCACCAAGTACTTTGGCCCCGCCCAGAGTGGCACAGTGCAAGGCCTCCTGTGCGGTGACCGGCAGGGGATCGCGACGCCTGGCCTTGTGGATTCTGGCCATGCTGGCCATTTCGGCAAACATATCCACAGTGTTATTGGAAGCACTGCCATCTGTGCCCAGTCCTACGCATATCCCTGCGGCCAGCATGGTGTCTACCGGTGCAATACCTGAACCGAGTTTCATGTTGGAGTGCGGACAATGGGCCACCTTAACGCCACGACGGGCGAGCAGGGCGATTTCTGCATCATCCGGCATCACACAGTGGGCGGCAATGAGATTCGGGCCAAGCAGGCCCAGTTGCTCCAGGTGGTGCACCGGGCTTAGGCCATAGCGCTCCCGACAGCTTTTTTCTTCTTCTTCGTTTTCCGCCAGGTGGATGGCCAGGGGAAGATTTGCCTGTCGAGCCATCTTGGCCACCCTGATGAGCAGGGCTGGTGAGCAGGTGTAGACCGCATGGGCCACCAAGGTCATGTTGATGAGCGGATGCTCGCGGTAGCGGGCAATGAGCTCTTCAGTCAGGGCAAGGCCGTTTTCCAGTTCTCCATAACTGGGGGATGGAAAATCGTAGATAGCCTCGCCCAGCCAGGCGCGCATGCCCGATTCCTCCACTGCCTCGGCCACTGCCCCGGCAAAGAGGTACATGTCGCAAAAAGAGGTAGTGCCGGAGCGGATCATTTCGCAGAGCGACAGCAGCGTGCCAACCTGCACCATCTCGGCACTGAGGGTGGCTTCCACCGGAAAAATATAGTCATTGAGCCAGCGCATGAGCGGCAGGTCGTCGGCCAGGCCACGGAACAGGCTCATGGCCGCATGGGTATGCACATTCACCAGGCCCGGCATGATCAGGCCGTGGGGGGTGTGCAGCCGGGGTGCCTGGGGATAACGTTGGAGCAGCTCTGCTGTCTTGCCCACTGCAGCAATGTTTTCACCGGCAATGAGCAGTGCCCCCTCTTCAATGGGCGGGCATCCTTCCTCCATAGTGAGGAGATAACGGCCGCTGAGCAGGAGCTGTCTGTCTGTTGCCATGGCCATTATAGTGCTAAGGATTCGATAAAATGGAGGATGAGTTGCCGCAGACGCGGTTGGGCGTCCCGGGCTGCTGCCACGATCTCCTCTATGCGGATAGGCGCGAAGTTGTCTGGGTTGTTGACGTTGGCCACCACAGAAAGCGCAGCCACACGCATGCCGGCGTGCAGGGCGGTGAGTACCTCTGGCACCGAAGACATGCCCACCGCATCTGCGCCAATCAGGCGTAAAAAACGCGTTTCCGCTGGTGTTTCCAGGCTGGGTCCGGGCACACACACATAGGTGCCACTGGTTACCTCTGCAAGCTCCAGGCTTGCTGCGCTTTGCAGCAGCAGGCTACGCAGTTGCGCATCATAGGGCTGGGAGCAATCGGGAAAACGCTTGCCCCATGCATCCACATTGGGGCCACGTAAGGGATTGTCGGGCAACAGGTTGATATGATCAGCCACCACCATGATGGTTCCAGGCTGGTAAGCGAGATTGAGGCCGCCGCTGGCATTGGTGATCAGCGCAATGTGTGCCCCTAACTGTGACAAAACCCGGATGGGAAAACCAACGCTTTGCGCGCTGTAGCCCTCATACCAGTGGAAGCGTCCCTGCAAAATGGCTGTTTGCTTGCCTGCCAAGCGACCAACGATCAGGTTGCCACTGTGGCTGGTGACTGTGGCTTGGGGAAAATGCGGCAGCTGATCGTAGGAATAGAGCACGGCGTTTTCCATGGCTCCGGCCAAATCGCCCAAGCCAGTGCCCAATTGGATGAGCAGATCAAGCGGCTTGTCCAGCCTGTCTGCCAACCAGGCGGTACATTGTTCTACGTGTAGCTGGTAGCTCTCCATGCTGTTGTCGTTTGGGAGACTTGCAGGCATGTGCAGGCCGGTATTTGTTTGTGATTATGCGCCCAGGGCATGGGCTGCAACAAAGCGCCGTACTGCTGCCACGTCGGCATCCAGGATTTCGCAGCGGCTCTCCCGTTTGTCGAGATCTGCCAAGGCTGGCGGCAAAGGAGGTTCACTGCCAATGGCCTTGCACACAGCCGCACCAAATTT
>JABMJC010000063.1 GCA_013201405.1 Desulfobulbaceae bacterium | reverse complement strand
TGCTCTTCCGATCTCTCCTGCTGGAGCCAGTCTTCATTGTCACTGTACTGAAGCAGAACCAGCGGCACCTGGTTCCTTTTGGCCAAAGTGCGTATCCGTTCCAGGGCAAAATCCTTTTGGGCACTTTGGCTGCGCACCACCCCCATGCTGCGCACCCCTTCCTGCTGTGGGCTGATAATGGGCTTGAGACCAAGCAGGCCACCGGCAAGACCACGTATTTTTGAAACCCGGCCACCTGCAGCAAGATAGCGCAGGGTATCGAGGAAAACATACTCCTCGCAGTTCTGGCAGAGTGTGTTGATCAAGGTCAGCAAAGCCTCTTTTGTGGCAAACCGGCGGTTGGCGCGGGCAGCCATGAGGGCTATGCAGGCCAAGCGGCCGGAGGCTGCACCGCTATCCACCACTGTGAACTGGTCCCTGATGTCATAT
Source organism: Desulfobulbaceae bacterium (assembly GCA_013201405.1). Classification (GTDB taxonomy): domain Bacteria; phylum Desulfobacterota; class Desulfobulbia; order Desulfobulbales; family Desulfobulbaceae; genus Desulfobulbus. The sequence goes on along the minus strand of JABMJC010000063.1, from coordinate 13,676 downwards.
TCCTGCTTCCAGGCCAGGGCTGTACCGTGGTTGCCGGTATAGGCGGAGCCGACACAGAGGTAGAGTGCAGGTCCGTACAGTTCAATGTTGCTGGCAAAGAGTTGCTGGCGCTCGAACACAGAGGCCTGGGCAGTGCTTACCTTTTTGCCTTGGCGCAGGGCACTGTAAATGGTCGCCGGATCCCACAGGGTTTCGGGTTTGGCCTCACCATCACAGATTACATAGCTGTCGAGCAGGCTGATGCCCTCCTGCTGGGCCAGGGTTCGGGACAGCGAGCCAGCGGCATCGCAGAGCAGGTGCAAGAGGCCGGGTGCCGGCCGGCTGTGTTGCTGCAAAGAGATAGGTTCGGTGTGCCACCTGGTGATGGTCCCCAAATCCTGCAGTTTTTCCTGCACCCTCTCCGGTGTTTGGCTGTGCAGGTGGAGTCGCAGGGTGCTGCCATCCCGACACGCCACCACACTGCTGCCCAGCTGGGCCAGCAGGGCTGGCTCAGCCAGGGCAGGGTCTCTGGCGCCTCTATTGGTGTTGCTCTTTAGGGTAAGGCTGATACACAGTCCCTTGTCTTCATCGCTTGCAAGGAGTGGTGCAGGTTTGAGTAGACCTGGAAACAGCCCGTGCGCGGGGCGGAGCAGGGTGGTGTCTTGCAGGTATGTGGCAAAAAAGCCTTCGAAAAAAAAGAAAAGCCCCAGGGCGCCGGCATCCACCACACCTGCCTGGCGCAGTTGCGGCAATATTTGGGCTGTGGCACGCACCGTCTCGGCCAGGTCCTCCACAAGGTTGTGGCCTGCGGGCAGGGGAACAGCAGCATTGTGGAAACTGGCAAGGTGCTCAAACAGATCCAGCATAGTACCATTTTTTGGGGAAAGCACGGCTTGCCGGGCCAGGCGGCTACCTGCGGCTAACTTACTGGCAAGCTTGCTGTGCACCTCTTTCTGTGCACTGTGCAGACCTGTGCCTGCTGTACCTGCTCTTATGTCCGATGGGTCTGGTGGACCGAGTAGAGGGGTGAAAAAGGCAACGGCAATGTTGCCTGAATTGCCAGTGGCACGGCTTTGCAAGTGCGCAAGACACTGGACATCTTCGCTTGCCGCATCGCGCAGCGGTGCAAGCGAAAGGCGCAGATTCACGCCGGTATCGGCATCAGCCACAGGAAAGACATTGATCTGGTCGAGCAGGTCGGTGCGGGCGGCCATACGTTCATAGCCAGCGGCACAGGCGGCCCTGATGTGTTTCATGCCGCCACCAGGGCGAGGATGGCCTCGCGATCGTACTTACCGTTTGCCTTCACCGGGATCTGTGCCACTATTTTAATGACCCGGGGCAGGGCATAGGGTTCAAGCTGCTGGCCAAGGACGCGGCGCAACGCTTCGGCCTCAACTATCCCCGGTTTGCTCTCCGCCACCACCGCAGCAATGTGGTTTTCCCGGCTGCCAGTTGCGGGCAGGGCCAGGACAAGCGCTTCCCGCACGCCGGGCTGTTCCTGGATGAGCAGGCGAATGGCTTCCATGTCTACCCGTTTACCTGCCACCTTCACCACCAGATCGGCCCTGCCGAGCAGGAAAAAACGCGCATCATCCTGGGCCGCAACTCGGTCGGCAGTATGGAAATAGCCTGCAGCATCCAGGGGCAGTTCCGGCGAGAGAAAGGGCGAGCGCACCATCAACCGCTTTTCATGACTTGGTTGCCAGTCAACCAGGGGCAGCACCGTGAAATGTTCTTCACCCAGAAAACGGTTGCGACAGGCAATACCGCCGGTTTCCGTGGAGCCGTAGATTTCGGCAATACCAACTTGGTTGGCCTGGCAAAAGGCCTGGTTGCTGGTCGCATCCAGCATGCCTGCCGAAGAAAAGGCCAGGCGCAGGTCGGGGGATACGCAGCTTTTTCCCTGCAGGGCGCGGTAGTGGGCCGGCACGCTGATAAAAATGCTGATGCGGTTGGCGCGCACTGCTTCGCTTATCTCTTCGGGAAAAGACGGCGTCTCTGCCAGTACAGCGGCACCACTCACCAGGGGTAGCAGCACACTGTAGAGCAGGCCATAGATATGGTAGGGCGCGATGGTGGCAGCAATGCGGTCTTGCGTGCCAATGCCATGGTGGGCGGCGATGAACAGGGCTTCGCCAAAGAGATTGGCAGCGGTTTTGCTCCAGAGTTGGGGGGCACCGGTGCTGCCGCCGGTAAAGAGGTAGAGCATCGCTCCTTGTACTGGTTTGTGCGGTAGAGGCCTGCTTTCTTGTCCGGAAAGTTCTGTGGGCAGGGGCAGCCGCTCTATGCCTGCGGGCAGTTCCAGTTCTGGGCTGGCCAGGGCATGGGTATAGGCGGTGGCTGTCTGCAGGGCTGTTAGTGCCCGTGGCGACAGGGCATAGGGCAAGAGCAGGGGTGGGCCACCGGCCAGGGCTGCCAACAGGGCAGCAGCACAAACTGTTTTGTCTTCACTGGCCAGGCAGATGGGGCTGCTGTGACCAGTATCCATATAATGCCAATAGAGTTGGGCTGCCTGCTGATGCACCTGGGCGTGGCGTATACCATCGCAGATAAAGGGCTGCTCCAGCCAGGTCGGCCCCCGCAGCAGGGTGCTGGCCTGGCTGGTGTATTGCTGAATAAAGGTGGTGGATCTGTAATCATCCCTGTTCAAGATACTGCCTCTGTGTTCGTGCGGCCAAAATGTTGGCTACCCAGGTTGCGATCGCGGGGGCGGAAGCTGTTGTCCGCCATCTCCTTGCGGATTACCTGGGTAAAGAGCTTGGCCATCTTCATGCTTTGGGATTCATCGTGGTAAAAACTGTCCCAGGCATAGTCGAGGAGCTCCTGCAAGCGTTCCGGGCTCATGTGTTTGGGCTGGTACACTACCTGGTCTGCGGAGTAACGGTTCCAGTCGTAGGTGAGAATCCGGCCCTGGTGGTGCAGTTCCTCGTAGGCCCTGGTGTGGGGAAAGGGGGTGAGTACCGTGAATTCGGCCAGGTCAAGGTCGATATCCAAAAGAAAATCGATAAGCCGTTTGATGAAGTCTTCGTCGTGATTGTCCAACCCCAAAAGGATGGTACCTTCCACACCAATACCGTGGTCATGGTAGCGCTTGATCCGTTCGCGGATGTAGTCGGAGGTGTCGAACACTGCTTGGTACACGTACCAGGCTCCGGCCTGGGCAGCCAGATCAAGCACTTCGGGTTTGTCTTCAATGGGATGTGCACACCATTTTTTCTTCAAGGGGATCATCTCCCTGAACAGGTCCAGCTCCCATTGGGTATCCTGTGCCAGGGAATTATCAACAATGAAGAGTCGATTGTTGTCTATGGCTGCCATTTCGGCAATGGCCTTGTCAATGGGCCTGGGCCGGAAATTGCGGCCACCCAGATAGGAAACCGCACAGGGATAGCAGTTGAAGCGGCAACCGCGGGAGGCGTGCACCAAATCCACCATTTGCACCCCGCGATAGTTGTAGAGATGGCGCTTGAGAATATCCCGCCGTGCCGTGCCCACCAGGTCGATATCCGGTGGCTGGTCGAGGAAGTTGTAGACCGGTTTGAGGGCATTGCGGCTAAAATCGGCAAACACGGCCTCCATGCGTCCCTCAGCCTCGCCAAGGAAAACAGCATCTCCGTGCTGCTGGCACTCTTCGGCGTGGAGCATGGTGGCAATACCACCAAAAATCACCTTGATGCCGCGCTGGCGAAAGGCATGGGCGATCTCCCAGCCCCGCCGTACCTGTACGGTGAGCATCATGGAGATACCAACAAAGTCTACTGCTGCATCAAAGTCGATATCCTCGAGGTTTTCATCGATAAATTCCACCTCCACATAGTCTGGCAGGGCGGCGGCAAAGACCACCGGACCGTGTGGCGGCAGATGAAATTCTGTTTGCCGATCCAGCTTGGGCCACTTGGGATAAATCAGCTTGAAACGCATGCACATTCAGGGGTTGGGAGTAAGGCGCTGGGCCGAAATCAGTCGCAGGTTGATGGTGTAGCCGTTACGGCCGGGAGCGATGAGCTCCAGTTGTGAGGGCATCAACCCGGATTGTGCTGTCCATTCGCAGGAGTAGGCGCGCACCAAACGGTTGTGTTGCGGTTCTGGATTGTAGGTTTGCAACCGCCAGCAGCCATCCTTGGTTTCCATGATATCGGCGGTGGCGCCATTTGCGGTTTCGTACCGGCAGACCCTGGCCTTGTCGGCCAGTTGCCCCTGTCTGACCAGGCCCAGTGGAGGAATAAACAGGGTACGGATATCTTTGAGCAGATTGTCGGCAAAATGCTGGCGATCAAAGGGGGGCAGGGCGCGCAGGATTTCCACCGGTCCCGAACCCTTGACCCGTCCTTCGAACAGGGTCAAACCTTCTATCGTGGTCAGAGCACAACGGATATCCTGGCCGCTCAGCACGACCACACCAATGGCAGAACCACCTCCGCCGCTGGCCAGTTGAAAGCGGATGGCATGGACATACTGCCAGTCACCCTGGGGAAAAAAATCGGCACAGCTCAGGGGAGGGGCCACCGGACGCAGGGTGACGAACTGTGGTGGTGTTTGCGCAGTACCGCAGGCGGAAAGTACAAGAACCAGGAAAAGCCAGGGTGCAAGTTTCTTCATGGTGCAGTGAAGAGCGATTCCGCAAGGGTGCGGTTCAAAACAGCATCGGAAAAAACGAGCCGAGTAAAGGCGTCTGGACCTTCATGGATGAGGACCGTGTCGATGAGTCCGTCTTTACCCTGCAGATGCAGATCAATGCGGCTGATAATGGCGGCCAGCCCGGCATCTTTGGGCGTGAGCACGATGGTGTGTTCATCGGGAAAAGAGGCAGCAAAGGCCGGGTTGTCGCTGAAGCGGCCAGCCAGCCAGTTGGTGATTTCCTCCAGAACCAGCTGCATGGAACTGGTGGCCAAGCCTGGATCGTTGACCAGTTTGCCGTCCACTTCGATCAGTTTTTTCATACTGTCATTATACACCAGAAGCAGGGTGCGTACCGGGTACAGGTATTCCCAACGCAGGGAACGAGGCGCCTGGAAGGCAAAGACGCCCCGGGAGGTGATGGGCTGGGCCAGGATGGGCAGATGCTTTTCCTGGAAAAAATTTGCCTGCACCGACTGCAACTGTACCCTGGGTTGCTCTGGCATCGCAGAGACAGTGCTCCAGGTGATCAGTGTCAGGGCAAGGAGCAGGAAGAGCGTGCGCACCACGTTCACATCATGCCTCCATTGACCGAAAGAATTTGCGCTGTCATGTACGAGGCGGCATCCGAGCAGAGAAAGGCAACCACTGCAGCCACCTCTTCCGGTCGACCAATACGGGCCATGGGGATCAGCTGTTTGATCTGCTCCTTGGGCGCATGGGTAATCATTTCAGTATCGATCAGACCAGGGGCCACCACATTTACCCTGATGCCCAGACGTGCCACTTCGGCGGCCAAGACCCGGCTGGCAGCATTGAGTCCTGCCTTGGCGGCAGCGTAGTTGCTCTGGCCGCGGTTGGGCATAAGCGAAGCTGCCGAAGAAATCGAGACCACCACGCCCGCTTTTTGCCGCACCATGTATTCAATGGCTGGCTGGGTCAGGTTGTAAAAACCGTGCACAGAGGTATCAATGACCCTGTGCCAATTTTCTGGTGACATGGTCATGAACAAGCCGTCGGCAATGGTGCCGGCATTGTTGATGAGGATGTCCAGGCGACCGTGACGCTGAGCAATGTCCGAGACAGCAGCTGCAGCAGCGTCTCTGTCCCGTACATCAAAGGGGTGCAGCTCACCTGTACCACCTGCCTGTGCCACCTCGGCAAGCGTTTGCTCGGCCCCGGCCCGATTCTGCCTGTAGTTGATGCAGACAAGGTTGCCGTTTTTGGCCAGTTCCACGCAAATGGCACGGCCAATACCACTGCTGCCGCCACTCACCAGAACTATCTTTTTCCCCTGCGCAGTGTGCATGCTATCCTTCCTGTGGTTGATACAACTGCAGTACCACCTCTGCTATCAATGCGTTGTTCATGTGTATACGGGTGGCGACCTCCTGAAAACCGCCATATTTTAGGGTACTGCGGCCTTCGGCTTTAATGTGGGCATGAAACGGCAATTGGGCAAGGTGGAGCTTCAGGCGCTTGATGGCCACGATCCAGCCCTTTTGTTCCGAATGTACCCCTTTGCTCAGTAAACGCTCCCAGCTGCAGCTGATACCTGCAGTCTGGGCGGCAATTTCCACCAAAATAAGGGCATCCACGCCATTGGCTCTGGCAAGGGGCCATTCTGCCCGGACAACACTTCGGGTGATGGCAAAGGTGGTGTCGCCAGCAAGCACTGCATCCAGAAGCAGCATGCGGCCGCGCTGGGGAAGGAGTGCTTCCAGCGGTAGTTCGGTTATCGCTCCCAGGGTTTCATGTTCCATAATGATTGAGCCGGGCTTGTGCTGCGCAAAGGCATGCAGTGGCCGGTGTCCACTGCTGTACGCCTCAACAACAGTGCAGCAGAACGAATTAAACTCAATAATTTATCATGCTGCCGAATAAATGTAACGTTCTTTTATGTTGATTGCTGGCAAGGTGAACAGCAATGGTGTAAAAGAATTTTTTTGTCTGAAAGTCTGTGGAGGCTTTCGTCACTAATTGAAGACGACCGTGGGATGACCGCTTTGTCAGGTGCTAGTATGGATGTGTTGATCGAAGAATTGAAGGGAAAACTGATAGCCCTTTTGAATCTGCAGGAATTGACCCCTGAAACCTTTGACGCCGATGCCCGCCTGGTGGGCGGTGAGCTTGGTATAGACTCCATTGATGTGCTGGAAATGGTGGTGATGGTGGAGAAAGATTATGGAGTGTTGATCAACAACCAGGAGGTGGGTCAACAGGTCTTTGCCACGCTGAGGAGCCTGGCTGCCCATATCAAACAGCATTCACCCACGAAAGCGCCTTGATACAGCACCTTGAACAACAATCGTACCCGTGTCTGTATTGCTGGTCTTGGCCTGGTCAGTGCCCTGGGTGATGGGCTGGCAGCTACAGAAACAGCCCTGCGCCATGGCCAGGTCTGTTTGGGACCGCTGCGTCTGTTTCCGCTTTTGCAGGGAGCAGATCTGCCGGTAGGACAGGCGGTTTTTACAGAAGACAAGAACAGCCCTCTGCCGCGCACCCATCAGCTGGCCTTGCATGCAGCCAAACAGGCCCTTGCCAATAGTGGCCATGCTCCGGATGCCATTGTTGTGGGTTGCACCACTGGTGGCATGCTCAGCACCGAAAATATGCTGGCCGCGCATCCGGCTGCGGCCAGTGCCAGTATCTGTGGCAACAGCGTCTGTGCCAACAGCGCCTGTCGCTACCATGCTCTGGCTACAGTGGGTGCAGAACTGGCTCGTTTTACAGGATGCAGCGGCCCGGTCCTGACGGTTTCCACGGCCTGCTCTTCGGGCGCATTGGCCCTGGCCTTGGCCCTGCGGCTTTTACGCAGAGGCCAGGCCAGGCGGGTTTTGGCCGGTGGGGTGGATTCCCTCTGCCGTCTGACCTTTTTTGGTTTCCATTCCCTGCAACTTGTGGATGCCACCGGCCCTAAACCCATGGATCGTTACCGCCGCGGCATGGCAGTGGGAGAAGGCGCGGCCATGCTTTTGTTGAGCAGTGCCGAGGAAGATACTCCCCTGGCCGAGCTGCTTGGCGCCGGGCTGTCCTGCGATGCCTACCATCCTGCCTCGCCCCATCCCCAGGGTGATGGAGCACTGGCTGCCATGCGCTCAGCCCTGGCAGATGCAGGCCTTGCTCCTGAAGACATTGACTACCTCAATCTGCATGGTACCGGCACGGTGGATAACGATTTGGCCGAGGCCCGGGCCATCCGGCGACTGTTTGCCCAACCTCCGCCACTCTCTTCCATCAAAGGTGCAAGCGGCCACAGCCTGGCCGCAGCCGGCGCGATCGAGGCAGTGCTTGCCAGTCTGGCCCTGGCCAAGGGGTTTATTCCGGCCAATATTGGCTTTACCGAGTTTGATCCAGACTTGGGTTTGAGGCCACAAGACAAACCAGTCGACAAACCACTGCGTTCGCTGCTTTCCAACTCCTTTGGTTTTGGTGGCAATAATGCCAGCCTTGTCTTTGCCGCTGCTGGCGCTTTTCCAGAGCAGCCAAAACTCGTTGGCGCTCTTCCCCCCCTGGCTGTGCATGCGTGCGCCTGCTTCACTGGTGCCGGTGATCTTGCCGCCACCCTGGCTCGTCTTGAGTCTGGTCAGAGCTGCGCAGGTAGGGTTGAGATAGCTCGTTACTGCACAACCTTGCCGGCCCGGCAACTGCGCCGCTTGCAACGCCTGGCCAAATTGAGCCTTGCCCTGGCTGCAGCGGTTGTGCCAGAAGTTGAACCTGCTGCCGTGGATTCGGTGTTCATGGGGACAGGTTGGGGTTCCCTTTCTGAAACCGCGGATTTTCTTGCCCGGCTTGAGGAGAGCGGGCAACAATTTCCCAGCCCCACGGATTTTATCGGCTCGGTGCACAACAGCCCAGCCGGGCAGGTGGCATTGTTGTTGGGTGCCAAAGGGGCCAATGTCACCACCAGTGGTGGTGAGCAGTCCTTTGAGCAGGCCTGTTTTGCCGCCAACCTGCTTGCCTGCCGAAACAGTCGGCATGCTCAGCATAATGATCAGCAGCATACTGGGCAGGATGAACCAGGCCCCCTGTTTGCCCTGCTGCTGGGCGCAGATGAGGCCCATGTATCCTGGTCGCCCATGCTGGATGCCGCCATCAGTCCTGACACACCCCTTGCCGATGGCGGCGGCGCTTTGCTCCTGAGGCGGGACACGCAGGCAGCCATGGCTGTTATCAGTCACTGCCAGCTTTTTTCTGGCCAGACAGCTGTCACCCTGCTGCTGGATGCCCTGGGCGGGGCAAGAAAGGCTGGTGAACGCATCGGGTTGATCTTGGCTGGTATCTCTGCGGCAGAGAAAGGCCTGGCCTGCGCGCAGTTGGAGGAATTTCGCCAGTTGTGCGGCCAGCATATTCCTGTTTGTTTGTACCGGGATTTTTTGGGCCAGTTCGCCTCGGCCTCGGCCGTGGCCGCGGTGTTGGCTGTCTCCTTGCTCAGGGAACAATATATACCTGCTGCGCTTTTAACCGATCAAAAGGGAGTAACATCTCCTTTTTACCTTGCCGGTAAGAGTGTGCTGCTTTTGGGGTGCGGGCACGCGCTGAGTGCAGTGGAATTTGCTCTGCCATGAAGGTTTTGCTTCTCTCCCCCAATACCTTGCAAGTGCCCTATCCGGTGTATCCGCTGGGCCTGGATTATGTGGCCGGCGCTATTGCCGCGCAGCACCAGGTGCAGCGCTACGATCTCAACAGTGGTAACTTGGAGGAACTGGCAACTGTATTGGCCAGCTGGCAACCAGAGGTAATTGGTCTTGCCTGCCGCAACATCGACAATACCGAGGCAGGTGCTCCGGATTATTTTTTGGATCAACTCAGTCAGCTGGTCAGCTGGTTGCGTGGTCGCAGTCAGGCTGTTTTGGTGTGCGGGGGCAGCGGCTTTACCATTATGCCCGAGGCGATACTTGCGCTGCTACGGGTTGATTACGGGATTATTGGCGAAGGGGAGCGCTTTTCTCTGCTGCTGACGGCCCTGGAGCAGGGGGAGGATCCGGCGCTCATTCCCGGGGTGCTCGCACCAGGTGCTCCTGCCCAGCTCGCACCTCCCTGGGATGGACAGCGCAGGCGTGTGCTGGCCACACCGGAGCAGCGTGCTTTCTATGTGCAACAGGGCGGTATGCTGAATCTGCAGAGCAAACGAGGTTGCTCTTTTCGCTGCATCTACTGTCCCTATCCTCATATCGAAGGACGCAGCCACCGACTTGTTTCGCCAGAAGAGGTGGCTGCCACAGCCCTTGCCCTTCAGCAGGCTGGAGCCAGGTATCTCTTCTTCACCGATTCGGCTTTCAATTCCGACCTGCGCCACAGCATCAAGGTGGCCCGTGCCCTGCGGACAAGTCGACTTGCCCTTCCCTGGGGAGCTTTTTTCGCACCGCTTCGGCTGGCCAGATCAGATGCAGGATACTTCAAGCTCATGGCCGAGGCAGGGTGTTGCCATGTTGAGTTTGGCACCGAATCGCTCTCGCCAAGTATGCTGCGCAACTACCGAAAACCCTTTACTCCAGACGATGTTTTTGCCGCCCATGCGGCTGCCAAGGCAGCTGGTTTGCATGTTGCCCATTACTTTCTTTTGGGTGGACCAGGGGAAAGCGCCACAACTGTGCAGCAAAGCCTGGAGCGGATCGAGCAGTTGCCGCAGGCGGCCTTTTTCTTTTTTATCGGAATCCGCATCTATCCAGGCACAGAGCTCTATGAGATCGCAGTACAGGAGGGACAGATCAGCCAAAACACAAATCTGCTTCAGCCGGTTTTTTACCGGACAAATGCCATAGACCGCGACCAGATAGAGGCCATGGTGCTGCAACAGGCTGCTGGCCGTATCAACTGGTTGGTGGGTTCAGGCGGTAAGACCGCTGCCAACCTGGTGCAGAGGATGCATGCACGTGGTCGCGTGGGTCCCCTGTGGGAACATCTTGCCCGTTGATGTCCAGACGCAGGAGAAGATTTACTTGCTTTTTTGTATAAACAAAGGTGTACTGCAAAGCCTGCGGCATGGTGACGAGCATGGCTGAACATTTTTCGTGGACAGGTAAGAATACGTTGTGGTATGCAATGTCCGCGCCTGAGCACAGCGCAGCCGGAGAAATTTGCGCCCAGGTGCAACTGCAGGTGGACTCCCCGTGGTTTGACGGTCATTTTCCTGATTTTCCTGTCTTGCCGGGTATAGCCCAGGTCAGTATGGTGGTTGAGATGGTGGCCACGGCCTTGGCTTTGCCTCTGTATCTTAAGTCGGCCAGCAGAATCAAGTTCAAACGGCTGGTTGCGCCCGATGCCGTGCTTACAGTGCACGCCACTGCTGAGAATGCACAACAGGGCCAATACAGCTACCGTATAAGAGAAGGTGGGGAAGAGGTGTCCAGCGGCACTATCTTTCTGGCCCATAACGATATAGAATACAACATGCAAGCAGACAAAAGCCCCACAACCCTGCGGGTTGCGGCGATCATTATCAACGAGTTAAAATTGGAAGAGGTGACCCCCGACTCCTTTGATCCGGATTTGGATCTGGTGGACGAGGTGGGCATTGACAGTATGGATTTGGCTACCATCGCCTTGGTGATCCGCGATGAGTTTGGTATCCGTATTGATGAGGACGATTACCCCAAGCTGACCACCCTGCGCATTATCGCCAACTACATCGACGAGAAAAAAAACGAAGCATGACAACGAATGTGCAGGCAGCAGCCAACGCCAGTACCTGCAAATTCAGTGACATCCTTGCCGACCCCATTGTCCGGGCCCGCTGGGAAAAGGTGCGCAAATTCTTTTTCCTGCGCGAATCCACCTATGATATGACCAAGCGCTGCAATATCCGTTGCGAGGGCTGCTACTATTTCAACGGGGAAAAGCATCTGGCTACGGAAGAGCAGGATCCGGCGGCGTGGCGCGCCTTGATGGTCGAAGAGAAAAAACGCGGCATCACTTTTGTGGTGTTGGCCGGGGCCGAGCCATCGCTGGTGCCAGAGCTGTGTCGGGTTTGTTTTGAAACCATTCCCCTGGGCGCGATCGCCACCAATGGCCTTAAGGCTATTCCCCGCGACATCGATTACCGCATCCATATTTCGGTATGGGGTAATGATGCGGCCAGCTTGGCTGTGCGTAAGGCTCCAGACATGCTCAAGCGCCAGATGGAGCTCTACCAGGATGATAGCCGCGCCATCTTCATCTACACTTTCACCCCACACAATATCGATCAGGCCGCGGAAGTAACCAGAATGCTCGCGGACAATAACCAGCGCATCAGCTTTAATATGTTTTCAGCTCCGGTTGGTTACACAGGGAACCTGCGCCACAATCCTGAGAGTTTGCGTGCCACTGCGCAGATGATGGCCGATTTGCTTGCCCACTACCCAAAAACCGTGCTCTATTCGCCCTACAACACGACCGTGCACACCCATGACCAAGGTCTGCACGATTTGTTCTCTTGCCCCTATCCGCGCCAAAATTCCTCCACTGATGTGGGTTTGGGGCGCAGTTTCAGGCAGTATCGTACCGATCTCAGCTGGGATCGTGCTGCTGCCTGCTGCGTGCCCGATACCGACTGCGCCGACTGCCGTCACTATGCTGCGGGCAGCGCCGTGGTTACTGCCCGCATGTATCGCCATGCAAGTCATCCACAGTCTTTTATCGCCTGGCTCGATTATGTGGACACTTACCTGGCCGTCTGGGTGCGCCACTACGAAAAGGGCGCCAATCTCTGTCCTGCGAGTGCACCTGTACCAACCAGGGATGCTGCCTGACCAAAAGCCATGAAAACGGTAAGTTCCCTCCTTGATGCGGCTTGGCACCAGCGCTACAAAAAAATTTCCCGGCTCAACATCCGCAGTTCTATCTATGATGTCACTGACCGCTGCAACCTGCGTTGCAAGGGGTGCTTCTTTTTTTCCTCGGGCGAGCACAAGGCTGCCAGTGAAGAAAAGGATGTTGCCAAGTGGCATGCCTTTGTCGAGGCAGAGATGGCCCGAGGGGTGAATTTAGCCATCCTGATTGGCGGCGAGCCTACCCTTTGTTTGGACCGGGTGGAAGCCTTTTACCGCCGCCTGCCCACCTTCTGCGCCACCAATGGCCTGATCAAAGTGCCGCGGGAACGTTTTCCCGACATGATGGTGGGCATCTCTCTGTGGGGAGACGAGGAAGACGAAACCATCCTGCGTGGCAAAAACACCTTTAAAGTTTCCAGTGCCAACTATGCGGGTGACCCGCATGCCTACTACCTGTTCACCATCACTCCCAAACAGCTGGGCAAGTGCGAGAAGATCGTGCGCAAGATCAGGGATGTGGGCCTAAAGGTGCATATGCAGCTACTCTCCAACGACGAGGGGGTGGATGGCTTTTCCTGGCAGCCGCAGGAGCTCGTGGCTGTGCGCGCCGAGATGGACAGCCTGCTCGACGCCTATCCAGATACGGTTGTTTCCTGCAAGTATTACCACGAGATCATCACCACTGGTGTTATGCTGGGACGGCGCTTTGGCTGGCTGGAGTGCCCTTCGGTGACCATCTACGCTGACACGCGCGAACCGCAACCCAGAAGGCTGACCAACTTTGTCCGCTGGGCATCCGACTTGCGCACCACCCATCGTTGCTGCACCTCTGAAACCCGTGATTGCTCCACCTGCAAGGACGGAGCTGCCCACATGAGCTGGGTGATGGTGAATAAACGTGCACACATGAACAGCACCAAAGATCTGCAAAACTGGATTGAGGTGTATGAAATGTTTGCCAAACTCTATCAGTTTCTTCCTTGGTAAAAGAAGGCATGCAAGGGCAGGGACCGGTGGTGGTTGGCTATGATTGCGTATCCCCGTTGGGGGTGGAGTTTGACCAGCAGTGGCAGCGCGCCCTTGCCGGTGAAAGCGGCATTGCTGCGCTCACCCGTTTTGATGGTGGTGCGGATTTTCCAGTGCGCATTGCCGGGCAGATGCCGACCATAGATCATCTTGATTACCCGTTCCTGAGTGCCCGGCAGCAGGCCATGTGGACCTCGCCGGTGTTCAAGTATGCGCTGTTGGTGGTGGAGCGTGCCTTGGCTCGGAGCACGATCGAGATCGACTCTGCACTTGCCCCCCGGGTGGGGGGTACCTTCA